>DASTNS010000025.1:0-44595 GCA_035720625.1 Gallionella sp.
CGTGTCAACGTCGGGAAAATAGTTTTCAACATGTTAAGCATCCTCATTCTTGGTAGCTTCAGCCGCTGCGGGTGCATCGGTGCTTTGCCCGGCGCCGGCAGCTTTCTTCGCATCCTTGCGCTGCCGCAACAACGGCACGGCGCCGATCATGCCCAACAGCGTGAATCCCAGCCCCATCGCGAGGCTGCGCTGATCGAACGCATCCGGGCCATAGCTGCCGTTGAACGCGGTCAGATAGCTTTTCCCGCCCTCGGCATGTTCGATTGCCAAGACAAAATCCGAGCTGCGCCGTCCATGGTCGTGGCTGCCCGCAGTTTTTTGCTCAGCCTCCGCCTTGAAATCATCCGGCAAATGCACGGTAATCACGCCCTGTGCATTGCTGACCAGTTCGATTCTGGTGCCGTTCTGGGTTTCCAGACTGACCTTTTGGTTAGCCAGCGGCTTGCTGTTAAAACGCACCAGAAACTTCCAGTCTTCGTTGGCACGATAGCGGGAATGCTCACGCGGATAGGGTTGTGGAATGATTTCCAGCTCATGCTTCTGCTGCATGAACATGGCAGTCGGGTTTTTCCCTGGATTAGCGAAAAATTGCACGGTAGAAGCTACCCGCACCTTGCCGTCCTGTTCCTCGCGCGCCGTCAGCCAATGAAAACCGCCTGCCTCCGGCTTGTCCAGCTTGGCTCCAGACATATCCAATGGCAATTGGCGGTGCCCCTTGGCATCCTTGATGTCGTTGGAATAGGCATCGATGCTGTTTGCCACGATGCCTTGCGGAATAACCGTGACCACCCTGCCCTCGCGGCCTTCGCCACTCATCCTGGTTTTCAGCATGGGAAATGCAGTCCATGCCATAGGTTTGCCCGCACCTCCCGCCATACCACCCTTACCCCACGCCCTGCCTGTGCCGGCAGGTTCAGCATGGCTGGCGTGTTCTTCCGCTGTCATGCCTTGCTGTGTTTGCGCCGCCGCTGACGCTCCTGCCGCGGCAAGCGCCAATGGCGGCAACATCAGTGGTGCGGCCAGAAGCATCACATTCAATAAAGTTCTTTTCTGCATACTGTTCTCACTTAAAAATTCACCGTCAAACCAGCCGTCAGGTTCCTCGGCTTGCCGACGATGATGGAAAGGTCTTCCACGTTGTAACGATTGTCGTATGCACCGGTGAGGTAGTTAGAGGCATCGTTGGTGCCGCGTGCAGCCGACCAGTAGCGCTTATCGAACAGGTTGTTCACGCGCGCGAACAGCGACCACTTGGCACCCAGCAAACCTTTCTCCTGAAGATCGTAATTGGCTGCCAGGTTGAACAGCATGCGGCCTGCCCACTTCTCCTGGTTGATCTCATCGGCCCAGGACCATGATTTCGCGTCCATTTCCAGCGCCAGACGGAAAGGCTCAGTCGGTTGCCAACCGAATGTCATGTTCAACTGGTGGTGTGGCACGCGCGGCACGTCCTTCCCTGTGTTGTTGTAGGGTACGAGGGTCGGCGCGGCATAGGGGTTGCCGAGAGCTAGATTGAAATTGTTGTATTTCGTGAATTCCGTCTGAATGTAGCTGTAGGCGGTATCGAGGGTGAAGGTGCGCTTGCGGTCTGTTTTCAGGGAAAACTCGAAACCGCGGTTCCTGACCCCACCGATGTTGTCAAACTTCTGCTGCGCGGTCGTTGTGTTGGTGCTGTATTGACCGTTCGTGGCGAGAATGAAATCCTTGCGCTCGATCTGAAAGACGGCCATCTCGATATCCGAGGAAACATCGAAAAGTGCGCTCTTGGCACGCATCCCCAACTCGAGGTTCAGCGCCTGCTCCGGCTTGAGGTTTTCATTGTTCAGTGTCTTACCGTCCAGAGTGATGCTGCCGTTATAGAGCTGGTCGGTAGTCGGCGCGCGGAAGCCGGTCGAGATGTTACCGAACAGGCTCATGTCCTTTTTGACCTCGTAATTCGCCCCGCCGCGCCAAGATGTCACGTTAAACGCCTTGTTGCGTGAAAAAGGTGTGATCACAGTATTAGTCCTACCGGAGACAAAATCCAGGCCAATGTGATCGTAGCGACCATTGAGTGTCAGCGTCCATTGCGGCGCCGGAAGGAACTTCAATTCGCCATAGAGCGCATTGATCGCCTCATCGGTGGTATTATCAGTAAGGATCGTTCCTGCAGCTACAAGGTTCACACCACCATTACAGTTAAAAGGAGCAACTCTATCCGTCACACCACAATAGCTATTCTTGGCAGTAGTGAGGTTTTTATAGGTATTGCGCCTCAAGTCGAGGCCACCTAGCCAGCCGAAGCTGCCAGCGGTTGAACGCCACTCGCCCTTCACACCACGCTGGATCTGATGGTAATCGTTTGCGTTAGTGTACATTTCCTGCGCACCAGGTGCTGAGTCGGCAATGGTTCTACCATTCACGTCGTTTCGCTGCGGCGCCGACCAAAACATCGTGTGATCGCGATATTCATAACCCGTCGCCAAGATGTTGCTATGTTCGGTCAGGTCATTCGAATAGGTCGCGTTCAGCTTCTGCAGGCTGACGTCATACTTCCGGGTGTAATCCCGTCCAATCGTTCCCTGCGGGTCGAGCAAAGCCTGAGTGGCGCCCTTGACTGACCCATGCTTGTCTTTGATGCGATCCGATTTCTCAAAACCCATGGTCAGATCCGATGTGTCGCTCAAAAACAATCTGGCGTTGCCATCGATCTGGTCTGTCTTGTAAGCCGATTGCCAGTAGTAGTCGTCCCCAGCCCGGTGCGAGGCCTGCAGATGGCCGCTACCCCATTCACCAGCAAAGCCGGCACGCGCCAGTTCGCGGTTGTAATTCCACGCACCTTTGTCTGCGGAAACCGTGAAGCCCTTGTATTTCGCACCGCGCTTGGTAGTGACGATTACTGCACCCGTCAAACCGTCATCGCCAAACAGGTAGGAAGCGCCGCCTTTGATGACCTTGATCGATTCGATGTTATCGAGATCGATGTTGACCTTGCCCGTTCGCTCAAATACCGGCACGCCGTCGATCACGATAGCCACACCGGGTTTTTCGCCCATGTAGCGCTGATTCTCGATGCCACGCAGCTTGATCTTGATTTCGTCACCAGAAGAAAGGTCTGCAGTGACCCCAGGAATCGAATTGAGAATTTCGATCATATTCTCCGGACGTTTCTCGTCCACGGTTTTGCCACTGATGTCATGAACGGTTGCCGGCTCACCGCTCTTGCCTGCGAAACGATCATCAATTGTCGTAGAGGTAACCGTAACCTCAGGCAACACTCCAACCTCGGCATACACCGCCTGACTGACCGCCAGCGTGAACATGCTTAATGCGAATACCTGCTTCCCTCTCATCCTTCATCTCCCTTAACGATAGTTATTATTTAAATAATTAAAGCGGGCGGATTGTAGGGATGAAAAAACAGCTTGGGAATGTGACATATTGTCGCGCGACAATCTGTCGCAGGATGAAATGACAGAGCCACAATTTCGCATCCCTATATTTGTGAGGCTTATCGTGAATACAATTTCTTACAAAAAATCCGGTATGGATAATGCCGAGCCGCTATACTGGAAAAAAAGAAAACTCGATTTCCTGTTTATGCGCCTTTATCATTTAATGCGTTACGTTTTCGCCCTGCTCAGTCTCTGGAGTAGCGTGACGCTGGCTGAAACAACTCTCGATCCGTTCAATACGGAAGCGATGCTGCCGCTCAAGCCTGCATTGCGCTTGGGCGGTGCGGTTGGCGACCCGTGCGCAGAGCCTATGCCGGCAGGTGCGCTCAATCTGCTGGAGGTGGTCAATCTCGCGTTGTGCAACAACCCGCAAACCCGCGAGGTGTGGGCGAGCGCCCGTGCACAGGCGGCACAGGTCGGCGTGAGCAAGGGAAGCTACCTGCCCGGCCTCAGCCTGAGCGCTTCGCACAATCGCTTTTCACCCGGTGTATCCCAGCGCAACATCGGCCTGACCCTCTCCTATCTGCTGTACGACTTCGGCTCACGCGCCGCCAGCTTGGAAAATGCGCGCCAGTTGCTCATTGCCGCGAATGCCACGCAAGACAGCACGGTGCAAACCGTTTTCCTGCAGGCGGTGCAATCCTTTTACCAGGTGCAGGCAACGCAGGCTGCGCTGGATGCCGCCCTGGAGTCGGAACGCGCGGCGAAAGAAAGCTTTGCCGCTGCGGAGGCACGCTATACGGCCGGGAGCGCTACTCCCGCCGATAAATTGCAGGCGCAGACTGCCTACTCGCAAGCCACCCTGAACCACATCACCGCAGATGGCAGCCTGAAAAACGCAAGAGGCAGCCTGGCAAACATAATCGGGCTGGATGCCAGCCGGAACGTGGCGCTGGTAACGGCAAATACCGTAACTGCCCCCACGACTTTTGACCGCGACGTGAACGCACTGATTGAGGAGGCTAAGCTGCGCCGCCCCGATCTGCAGGCCGCCATCGCACAGGTAAAGGCCGCGGAAGCCAGCGTCGATGCAGCGCGCGCAGCGGGCAGACCAACCCTCTCGCTGACCGCATCAAACACCCAGACCACCAGTGTGGGCATTACCTCTCATGGTTCGTCAGTCGGACTGAGCGCGAGTGTGCCGCTCTTTTCCGGCTACGCACCGACTTACCGAATCCGCGCCGCCGAAGCGCAGGTGGAAACCAGAAATGCACAACTGGATCGCTTGCAATTACAGGTAGCCATGGATGTGTGGACGGCTTACCAGAATCTCGTTACGGCGGCACAGTCATTGCGCACCACCGCCGATCTCCTGGGGAGCGCAGAGCAATCAGAACGTGTCGCGCTCGGCCGCTACAAGGCCGGCGTGGGCAGCATCCTGGATGTGCTGAATGCACAAAGCGCCATGGCCAGTGCGCGCCAGCAGCGCATCCAGTCCACGTTTAACTGGAACATCAACCGCGCCGCCCTCGCCCAGGCTATGGGCAACCTGGATGCAGGCTTGCTGCAGGAATTATCCGGCAGCAGCCAGCCGCCCGGTGCGAATCTTCAACGGGAAAAAACCCAGCCATGAAAAAAATATTGCATTCCCCGATCGCCCTGTTCTTCATTGCCGTTGCCGTGACCACTGCAGGCATTGCCACCTATCGTCAGATATACATGGTCACGCCAGAGCAGCAATATCGGCTGCAGACCATAGAGATGGGCAATGTCACCCAAACCGTTTCGGCTAACGGCACGATCAATCCGGTGACGCTGGTCAATGTCGGCACGCAGGTTTCCGGGACGGTGAAAAAACTGTATGTAGATTTCAACAGCAAAGTGGAAAAGGGGCAGGTGCTGCTGGAACTGGACGACGCCCTGCTCTCCGCGCAACAGAAGCAAAGCCAAGCCAACGTGCAGAGCGCCGCTGCCTCGCTGGACTTGGCCGTGGCCAACGAAGCACGCATGCGCAGCCTGTTCGCCCAGGAATATGTTTCGCGGCAGGAACTGGATACCGCGGTGCAAGCCAGAAAGGCCGCCGAGGCGCAACTGCAACTGACGCGTGCGGCAGTGGAAAAAGACAGCGCCAATCTTGCCTATTCGGTGATCCGCTCACCGGTGTCCGGCGTCGTGGTAGACCGCACGGTGGATGTCGGCCAGACTGTCGCCGCCAGCCTGCAGACCCCCACACTGTTCAAGATCGCGCAGGATTTATCCAGGATGCAGATCGATGCAAGCTTCGCCGAGGCAGACATCGGCAACATCCGTGTCGGCCAGACGGTGCGCTTTACCGTGGATGCCTTTGCCGGGCGCAACTTTCAGGGTAAGGTCAGGCAGATACGCCTCAATCCGACCGTACAGCAAAATGTGGTGACCTATGACGTGGTCATCGACGTAGACAACCCCGAGCAAATCCTGCTGCCCGGCATGACCGCCTACGTCAGCATCGCGGTGGCCGAACGCAAGGACATCCTGATGGTGCCCAACGCCGCGCTGCGCTTCAAGCCGGCCACCGCCGTCGACCAGAAACGCATGGGCGCCCCCCCCGGCGGTATACCGGGTAGCGGCGCGGCACCCAAGCGTGACGCTTTTTCCGGCAAGGTGTACGTGCTGGAGCAGGGAGAATTGGTGCCAGTCAATGTCACACTCGGCATCACCGACAGCCGCAACACCGAAATCACCGCTGGCGACCTCAAGGCCGGCGATCAGGTGGTCGTCGGCGAAGTTCAAGCGACGGACAAATCGAAAAGCCCCAGCGGTGCCGGCAGCAGGCCGCCGATGAGAATGTTCTAATGTCTGAAACCGTCATCCGCATCGAAGGCCTGCACAAGTCCTACGAGACCTCTGCCGGCTTGTTTCCGGCATTGAAGGACGTCAGCCTCAGCATTGCCGCCGGCGAGTTCGTCGCGATCATGGGACCAT
Source organism: Gallionella sp. (assembly GCA_035720625.1). GTDB lineage: Bacteria > Pseudomonadota > Gammaproteobacteria > Burkholderiales > Gallionellaceae > Gallionella. The sequence goes on from DASTNS010000025.1 coordinate 6,339, forward strand.
CCGGATCTGGCAAGTCCACTCTCATGAACATCCTCGGCTGCCTCGACAAACCTACCGCCGGCCACTACGTGCTGGATGGGCGCAGCGTTGCGGAGCTGAGCAAGGACGAACTGGCCCTGCTGCGCAACCGCACCATCGGTTTCGTGTTCCAGGGCTTCAACCTGCTGCCGCGCATGTCACTACTGGACAATGTCGCATTGCCGCTGATCTATTGCGGTGCGGAACACGAAGAACGCCAGCGGCGCGCGCGTGACCTGCTCACCAAGGTCGGCCTGGCAGAAAAAGCGGACTCCATGCCCAACAAGATTTCCGGCGGCCAGCAGCAGCGCGTCGCGATCGCCCGTGCACTGGTCAATCATCCGCGCCTGATTCTGGCCGATGAGCCGACCGGCAACCTCGACAGCCACACCAGCGAGGAGATCATGGACTTGTTCGAAGAACTCAACCGCGAAGGCATCACCATTGCACTGGTCACCCACGAGGCGGATATCGCGCACCATGCCAAACGCCAGGTGCGCTTCTTCGACGGCCGCATCGTCAGCGACCAGCCCACGCCGCAAGCGGAGGCGGCGGCATGAACACGGTGCGCGCAGCGGCGGTGCGGGCAATGCCGCCTGCCACCGAAACAACTGCTCGTGGCGTTTTATGCTCCCTTAATGAGGTGGCGGCATGAGCATGATGTTCACCATGCTCGGTGAGGCCTGGCGCGCGATGGGTGCGAATCGGCTGCGCACCATGCTGACCATGCTCGGCATGGTGATCGGTGTCGGCGCGGTGGTGCTGATGATGTCCATCGGGCAGGGTGCACAATACGCCATCAAGCAAACCATCAGCGCGATGGGCAGCAACCTGTTCGTCCTTCTCTCCGGCAGCCGCTCGGTGGGGGGGGTACGCTCCGGTGGCGGCGGCAACTATACGTTGACCGTCGGTGATGCCGACGCCATCGCCGAATTGCCCGGCGTGCAGACCACCGCACCGATCCATCCCGGCAATGCACAGGTCGTTTACGGCCCGAACAACTGGAATACTTCCGTCCTCGGCACGACGCCGAATTATCTGGAGGCGCGCTCCTGGCGAATAACTTCCGGTGCCGCCTTCACCGACTCGGACGTGCGCTCCGCTACGCGCGTCGCGCTGATCGGCAAGACCGCCGCACAAAATCTGTTCGGCGACGAAGACCCGGTCGGCAAGACCATCCGTATCCGGCAAAGCCCGTTCATCATCCTCGGGACACTGGCCGTCAAGGGGCAGGGCATGGACGGCCGCGACCAGGACGACACCATCCTCATCCCGCTCACGACGGCGCAAAGACAAGTGTTTGGTTCCCAGTTTCCGGGATCGGTGCGCATGGTCATGGTGCAGGCCACCACCCAGGAAGTCATGCCTGCGGTGGAAAAATCCATGACCGAACTATTGCGCCAGCGGCACCGCATACGCGAAGGCATGGATGACGATTTTTTCCTGCGCAACCTCACCGCCGCTGCCGATTCCGCCGAAGAAAGCACGCGCGTGATGTCGCTGCTGCTCGGCGCGATTGCCTCGGTTTCGCTGCTGGTGGGCGGCATCGGCATCATGAACATCATGCTGGTTTCGGTGACCGAACGCACCCGCGAGATCGGCATCCGCATGGCAATCGGCGCACGCGAACGCGACATCCTGCTGCAATTCCTGCTGGAAGCCATCATCATCTCTGTGGTCGGCTGCTTCATCGGCTTGCTGGTGGGTATCGGCGGTGCGCTGCTGGCCAATGCGCTGACCGGCACGATGATCATCATCTCGGGCAGTTCGGCCGTCGTGGCCTTCGGCGTGGCCGCGACGGTCGGTATCTTCTTCGGCTTCTACCCGGCGCGCAAGGCTGCGCAACTCGACCCGATCGAAGCGCTGCGTTATCAGTAAAAAACAAGAGGCACGTTGCCGTGCCCCTTATCTACTGAGAATCAGCCTACCCCGGAAAAGCGGCGGGCTAGCTCTTGGCCTGATCAGTCATCTTCACGCTGCTCGTGTTTTTTCTTGTGCTTTTTCTTCTGCTGCCCCAGATGAAGTCCATTGTCATGACGCCGGTGGCCATCGTCGTTTTCCGCTTCGCGGTAAGATGCCGCCTGTGCCGGAGCCGGTTGGACAGCAGGCGCGCTGTCGCGGCTGCCGACTGCCGCGCCGGTTGCGCCGCCGATTGCCGCGCCCAGGATCGCGCCATCCCTGCCGCCCATGTTATGGCCGATTGCCGCACCGGCTGCGCCGCCGACCGCACTGCCAACTACCGCGCCGCTATCCACGGCATAGGCATTCACGCTGGCAGAAAGAAATAAGGCGATTGCGAACGGTTTTTTCATGTTGTCTTCTCCATTATCAAGATTGTCCAAGTTTGCTGCATTGTACAAAATTTTGTTGCGCCGGTTAGTCAAATGCGACGCAAGTTTAGTTCCTGATCGCGATTGTTGGCAATCCCGATTGTCGGCAATCCGAGCCGCGTGATATTCTCGGCCATCCTGAAAGCAGCACCCGGAATTAAGCACAAATCATATGCCCGTATCCATCAAGACCCCGCAAGAAATCGAGAAAATGCGCGTTGCCGGCCGCCTGACCAGCGAAGCACTCGATTACATCGCGCCATTCGTCAAGGTAGGCGTGACGACCAACGAATTGGACAAGCTGTGCCACGACTTCATCGTCAATGTGCAACGCGGCATTCCCGCACCGCTCGATTACGCGCCGCATGGGCATGCGCCCTACCCCAAATCGATCTGCGCCTCGGTCAACCACCAGGTCTGCCACGGCGTACCGGGCGACAAGGCGCTCAAGAACGGCGACATCGTCAACCTGGACATCACCGTCATCAAGGACGGTTACCACGGTGACAGCAGTCGGATGTTCTATGTCGGCGAACCGTCGATTCAGGCCAGACGCTTATGCGAGGCCACCTATCAGGCGCTATGGCGCGGCATCCGCGCGGTCAAGCCTGGCGCATACCTGGGCGACATCGGCCATGCCATCCAGAGCTACGTCGAACCATTGGGCTACAGCGTGGTGCGCGAGTTCTGCGGGCATGGCATCGGCAAGCGTTTCCATGAAGAGCCGCAGGTATTGCATTATGGCCGCCCCCGGACCGGGATACGACTCGAAGCCGGCATGACCTTCACCATCGAGCCGATGATCAATGCCGGCAAGGCGGCCATCAAGCACCTCGGCGATGGCTGGACCGTGGTCACCAAAGACCACAGCCTGTCGGCGCAATATGAACACACCATACTCGTCACCGACAGCGGATTTGAAGTGTTGACCGTTTCCGATGGCTGCCCTCCCTCACCATCCCCATGACGAAATGGCCGCGTTGCGCGAGTCGCTGCGCAGCGACCGTGCGGCACTCGAGCAGAGTTTTCTGGAACATAAAAACGCAGCACGCCTGCTCGCTGCGCACACCCGGCTAATCGACCGCTACCTGCGCCGTGTCTGGCGGCAACTCGCCATGCCTGACTGTATCGCACTGGCGGCGGTGGGCGGTTACGCACGCGGCAGGCTCTACCCCAGATCGGACATCGATCTGCTGATCCTGCTGGATGCCGAATCCGAAAAACTCCTGGCCGGGCACCCGCCGGACGATGCCTTGCAGCAACAATTGCATCGGCTGATCGGAATGTTATGGGATATCGGGCTGGAAGTCGGCCACAGCGTCCGCACCGTGGCGCAATGCATGAAGGAGTCTGCCGACATCACCGTGCAGACCAACCTCCTTGAAGCGCGCCTGCTGTGCGGCAACAAGGATCTGTTCAATGAATTGTGCGATAGCGTGCAACAGCACCTCGACCTGCGCACCTTTTATTTTGCCAAGCTGCAAGAACAGCAGCGACGCCACGCACGCTACGCGGAAGCCGATTACAACCTTGAGCCGAACCTGAAGGAAAGCCCGGGTGGCCTGCGCGATTTGCAGACCGTCACCTGGATCGCACGCGCGGCCGGCTTGGGAACGCACTGGAGCGAGCTCGCGCAAATCGGGTTACTCACGACTGCCGAGGCGCGCCAGATTGCGCGTCACAGCGCGCTGTTGGCAACACTGCGCATCCGTTTGCATTACCTCGCCAAGCGGCACGAAGACCGCCTGCTGTTCGACTTCCAGACTCCGCTCGCCGAACAAATGGAGATTCGCGCCTCGGCCAACCGCCGCGCGAGCGAGCACATGATGCAGCGCTATTACCGCACCAGGCTGGCGGTACGCCAGTTCAACGCCATCATGCTGCAGAACCTGCATGACTATTTATTCGGCGAAACGCCGGTGCGGCGCATCCTGAACGAGCGATTCAGGATTGTCGGTACACTGCTGGATATCCGCGACGAGCAGTTATTCGAACATACACCCGAGGCGATCTTCGAGCTGTTCCTGCTGATGGAGCAGCATGGCGAACTGAGCGATCCCAGCGCAAGGACACTGCGCGCACTGTGGCGCGCACAGCGCCGGGTCGATGCGTCGTTCCGCCGCAACCCGCTGAACCGAGCGCGCTTCATGGAAATCCTGCGCCAGCCGCATGGCGTCCTCCACGCGCTGCGGCGCATGAACCAATACGGCATCCTCGGCCGCTATCTGCCCGCCTTCGGGCGCATCGTCGGACAGATGCAGCATGACCTGTTCCACGTCTATACGGTGGATGAGCATATCCTAATGGTAGTGCGCAACCTGCGCCGCTTTGCCGCACCGGAATATGCGCAGGAAATCCCGCTGTGCAGCAAACTGATGGGCGAATTCGCCCGCCCGGAAGTGCTGTATATCGCCGGACTGTTCCATGACATCGCCAAGGGACGCGGCGGTGACCATTCGCAACTGGGCAAGAAGGATGTGCGCGCGTTTTGTGTACAGCATCAGATCAATAATGCCGACACCAGCCTCATCGTATGGCTGGTCGAACACCATCTCACTCTTTCCGCCACCGCGCAGAAGCAGGATCTGTCTGACCCGGAAGTGATCGCAGGTTTTGCCGGCAAGATCAAAAACGACCGTTACCTGGTCGCGCTGTACCTGTTGACCGTCGCCGACGTGCGCGGTACCAGCCCAAAAATATGGAACGCCTGGAAAGCCAAGCTGATGGAAGATTTGTTCCGGCTGACGCGCCGCTACCTGAGCGACGGCAAGGTTGCCGACCAACTCGGGGAAATCCGCCGTGCGTCGGCCGACGCGCTCAATCTTTATGCGCTGCCGCCCGATTCCTACCAATTGCTATGGGCGCAGCTCGACGACAGCTACTTTCTGGATCACGCGCCGCAGGAGATCGCCTGGCATACCCGGTTGCTGGCATTCAAGGTCAATCCCGCCGCGCCCATCGTGAAGGCGCGCCTCAGCCGCGCCGGCGAAGGTTTGCAGGTGATGGTGTATTGCCCGGACCAGCGCGGCCTGTTTGCGCGTATTTGTAATTTTTTTGCACGCATGAATTACACCATCGTCGAGGCCAAGATCCACACCACACAGCACGGCTATGCGCTGGACAGTTTCCAGATCATGGAGGCCGCGCGCGGCGAAACGGCATACCGCGACATCATGACCTACATTGAATTCGAGCTGGCGCAGCAAATTGCGCAAGCCAAGCCGATCGTGCTCGCCGCATCGGGGCGCGTCAACCGGCAACTCAAGCATTTCCCGATCAGCACCGAGGTCGAGATCAAGCCGGACAACAAGGGAATGTATGTGCTGTCGCTGGTTGCCGGAGACCGCCCCGGCCTGCTGGCACGCATCGCGCTGATCCTGGACAGGCACAACATCAGCCTGCACCGCGCCAAGATCAACACGCTGGGCAGCCGCGCCGAAGACGTATTCTGGATCAGCGGAGAGATACTCGCCAACTCCGAGAAGACAGCGGCTTTTCTCAACGAACTGCAGGAGAAGTTCTAGAAACTAGGTTTTTTATCCCTGCTCAGAATGGGGATGTGGTTACAATCTGCGGCATGCATTTACAGCCCCCGCGTTACTTGAACGAGAACGTAATGCGGTGCGACAAACAAACCCCATAAGCAGATCCTGATGAATGCCATGAATGTGCCAAAAGCAGGCTGTCGTGTTTTATTATTGAGCTTTCCAAAATACATGACAGTAGAAACCCTCATACCACTTTCCCCTCAGTTTACCCCCATCCCCGCCTTCCCCCGTGAACGGGGGAAGGAGCCAAATACTCCCTCCCTTGCGCGTAGCGCGGGGGAGGGTTGGGGTGGGGGCAAAAAACTGTCGCCAATTATGGAAACGTCAATAGTGTGTGTTCATTGGTGCGTGTGTTCCATGGGGTATTTGTGTTGACTTTTCTGTTGCCTCTGCTTTAGTATCCCGAGCGTAGTCTGAAAAGGGCAAACCTGACTGAAAAGCAGGGGCGCAAAGTTTACGGCCTAAAGGGATTATCCTAATGGTAGCGGAATTGCCAGACAAGCTTGAGTATTTTCCTGAACTGAACTAGTTTCGGACTCTTCGGCTCTATCTCGCTTCTACTCTACGCCTCTCCAAGTCTGACTTCACGCTACATGTAGCCTACATGTCATCTGGTTTGTCCGGTTTCTGACTTACCCTGCTGTTTACGGCGGGGCGGTTTCATTATTTTCCAATAACTTGGCCGGTTTCCAAGCGGATCACCGCAGCCGGCTATGGATGATGGCCGCCGCAATGAAAACAGACGGCAATCTTGAATTGGAGAGGTTATGAAATTATTCTTTTACCCGGCCATTACCCTGATGAACCGTTTGGTTTACCCAAGAAAATTCACGTTGCTGGGGCTGCTGTTATTTATTGCGATGACCATATTGGCGGGGAGCCTGTTTGTCAGTCTCGACACGGTCATCCGCACTTCGCAGCGGCAACTGGAATCCGTCTCGCTGATCAAGCCGATTTCCCGTACCGTGCAGCTTATCCAGCAGCATCGCGGGCTTTCGGCCATGCTTCTCGGTGGCAAGGAAGTCGTGCGGGAAAGGCGTGCCGCCAATGAACAGAAGGTTGTCGAGGCGTTCAAAGTGCTGGAAGAGAAACTGCCGGCTGACATGATATCTACCCCGGACTGGCAGGGCATCAGGAAAGACTGGGAATTTCTGCAGAAAGAGGGGCTAAACTGGACAGTAACCGAGAACTTCGCCGCGCATACCCACCTGATAGATCAGATAGTATTTTTCGGGGCAGTGCATTCCCAAGACGCAGAAATCAACTTGTTCTATCTGGTCGATATCGCGACCGACAAGCTGCCGGATGTACTCGAACACATGGGGCGAATCCGGGCCTATGGCGCCGGTGTGCTGGCCGAGAAGCGGGTCACCGAGGCGCAGAAGAAAAACATGTACGGCATGATTGCCAATCTTAACGATGCGCTCCCGCCGCTCAAGATCAGTTTCGACAAGGCTGCCTACCACAACCCAGCGCTGCGGAGCTCGATATCGGCAATGTCCGGAGACATCTTTGATTCGGTGGACCAGATTATCAACCTGGTGGAACTGGACATTCTCACCGGCCGCTTCAGCACCTCCCCGGAAGATTTCCTGGTGATGACCACCACGGCAATCGACAATAGCTACTCACACATGTATGAAAAGCTGCTGCCGGCGGTCGAAGCACAGATCAAGATGCATATCGCCCAGGCAGAAAAGGTATTGCGCATCAGTGTCGGCATCGCTTTCCTGCTGTTCCTGGTGGTGGTTTATTTTTCGGTTGGCATCTACTACGCCATCATCGACAGTATTCAGGCGCTGGTCCGTTCCGCACGCGCCTTCGCCACTGGTGACATGCGTGAGCGCATCGATCTCGGCACACACGATGAGCTCAAGCAGGTGGGCGACAGCTTCAACGAAATGGCCAATAACCTCAGCTCCTTGCTGGTCGAGCGCAAACAGGCGGAGGATGTCATCCGGAAATCGCATGATTTGCTACATTCCATCGTGGAAAATGCACCAGCCCGCATATTCTGGAAGGATTGCAATTTGCACTACCTGGGCTGCAACACTCAGTTCGCGAAAGATGCCGGATACTCCAGTCCGGACGAACTGACCGGTAAAACCGATTTTGACATGGGATGGAAGGATCAGGCCAAACTATATCGCACTGACGATAGGGAAGTGATGGAATCGGGCAATCCCAAGCTGTATTACGAAGAGCCTCAGACTACACCGGACGGCAACGTGATCTGGCTGCGCACCTCCAAGGTGCCGCTGCGTAATAAGAGCAACCAAGTCATCGGTATTCTGGGTATCTACGAAGACATCACCGAGCGCAAGCAGACCAAAAAGAAAATACTCCAGTTGGCGTATTACGACACCCTGACCGGCCTGCCCAACAGGGCGCTGTTCCACGACCGGCTCGCACAGGAAATCAAGAAGGCGCACCGTGCCGGCCTGAAAATGGCATTGCTGTACATCGACCTCGACAAGTTCAAGGAAGTCAACGACACGCTCGGGCACAGTATGGGCGACATCCTGCTGAAAGAGGCGGCGTGCCGCATCAGCGACTGTGTGCGCGAGGCCGACACGGTGGCGCGCCTCGGTGGGGATGAGTTCATCATCATCCTGTCAGAGCTGGATGATGCCGGCAACATCGAACGGGTCGCCGAAAATATCCTGCAGAAAATGGCCGAGCCCTTCCGGTTGGGAGGCGAAATGGCCTATGTATCTGCCAGCATGGGCATCGCGCTGTATCCAGATGATGCCACCGAGAGCGAAGACCTGCTCAGGGACGCTGACCAGGCAATGTATGTAGCCAAGAACGCGGGGCGCAACCGGTTGAGTTATTTCACCCCCGCGCTGGAGCAAGCCGCACAAAGCCGGCTATCCCTGCTTAACGATATGCGCAGCGCCCTGGCCGGTAACCTGTTTCGGGTCCATTACCAGCCCATCGTGGAGCTGGCCACCGGACGCATCCACAAAGCGGAGGCGCTGATCCGCTGGCAACATCCGCAGCGCGGCATGGTCAGCCCGGCGCAATTCATTCCACTGGCCGAAGAAACCGGACTGATCGTCGAGATCGGCGACTGGGTGTTCAGGGAAACGGCACGGCAGGTCAAGCGCTGGCGGGCGCAGTACCACCCCGCATTCCAGATCAGCGTGAACAAGTCACCCATGCAGTTCCGCCAATCCGGCACTACCCATGAAGCCTGGCTCGATTACCTGCAGGAGCTCGACCTGCCGGGGCAAAGCATTTCCATCGAGATCACCGAAGGGCTGCTGCTGGATGCCGAAACTGGTGTGACGGACAAACTGCTCGAATTCCGCGATGCGGGCATGCAGGTTTCGATCGATGATTTCGGCACGGGCTATTCGTCGCTGTCCTATCTCAAGAAATTCGACATCGACTACCTGAAGATCGACCAGTCATTCGTGCGCGATCTGGTGACCAACCCCAACGACATGGCGCTGTCTGAGGCCATCATCGTGATGGCGCACAAGCTCGGCCTCAAGGTAATCGCCGAAGGGGTGGAGACGGAAGCGCAGCGCGGACTGCTGTCTGCCGCAGGCTGCGACTATGCGCAAGGCTACCTGTTCTCGAAGCCTGTGCCTGCCGAGGAGTTTGAAGCGCTGTTGCGCGCGGCATAAAACTTTGCTGGGCAGACCGATGAGCCTCCGTTTCTGCTCATGACTGAGTCATCTCTGAATGACTGCTGCCCATGAAGCTAATAGCTTTGTTCAATTATCAATACTGGAGTGGTAAAAAATAAACGCGTAAAGAAACTCTCCAAATGGGGATGTATATTGCCACACCAATATCAAATTGGAACAGTGATTATCCAGTTACCTATTGACGTTTCCATAATTGGCGACAGTTTTTTGCCCCCACCCCAACCCTCCCCCGCGCTACGCGCAAGGGAGGGAGTATTTAGCTCCTTCCCCTGTTCACGGGGGAAGGCGGGGATGGGGGTAAACTCTCTCCTCAGCTTGAGGGGAAAGTGGTATGAGGGTTTCTACTGTCATGTATTTTGGAAAACTCAATAGTTTAGGGGTTATCAAAAATTACAGCAATTCACCCCGGTATTCGACTATCAGGGTATGCCTGGTTCCTGCCGCGACATGTACCGCGTTGTCGATTGCATTGGCCGATTCCACGCACAGCATCTCACGCCAGCCGTCCGGCTGCCCCAGGTCGCCCATCCTGTCGGCCTTTGCAGTCCACGGTGTCCACACGACGGTGGAAAGACTGCCGGACTTGGCAACAAGTATGCGCCGCTTCAGCTTGTCATCTTCAATCACGCATTCTGCGGCGGTGTTGATATATACGCGGTCGGTCTCACCCGTGAATTGAATTGCGCCATCCTGCTTTTTGAGCGTCGAGGTGCCCACTTTGTCCCAGTAATCGCAGCCTGTCAAACCGGTCACGCGCACCGCACTGATGTCGCCGATCTGGAAATAGGCATGCAGGGCTTCGCTAATTACAAAATCGGATTCACCGGTATTTTCGGTGGACAACTCCATGCGCAGCGCCTCGCCGACGATTACGGTCAGTTCAAGTCTGCAGGAATACGGCCACTGCGCCCGCGTTTTTTCGCATTCAATCAAGCGCAGCGTCAGGCGCGTTGCACCGTTCGGCTCAACACCGGATTCAACCACTTGCCAGGGTGCAGTGCGTGCGTAGCCATGTGCGGGGAAACCTGGTTCGGAAGTATGTGCGCCGAACCACGGCCAGCATACCGGCACGCCGCCGCGTATCGATTTGCCAGCCGCCAGCCTGGCATCGCGCGACAGCCAAATCCCCGGCACGGATTGACTGCTGGGTTGCCAGGTCATCAGGTGCGCGCCCTGCAAACACAGCGTTGCGGTTGCCTGTGGATTGCGGATTTCCGCAACGATCAGCCCGCTGGCTGCGCCAAGACCGCCCGCAGGGCGAGTGTCTGGCGGCGTCCCCTTTACGGGGGCATCCTCACTGAAAACCAAGTGGCCGTCGATGCCGAATTGCGTATTCAATTGCTGCGCAGTGGTCATGCCGATCTCTTCTCGATTTGCGTCACGTCGCGCACCGCCCCCTTGTCGGCGGATGTCGTCATGGCGGCGTAGGCCCTGAGTGCGGCGGATACATGACGATCCCGGCTGGCAGGCTGCCAGGCCTTGCCGCCTTTTGCCTCCATTGCGGTGCGGCGGCGCTGCATTTCTGCATCGGAAATCGCCAGCGCGATGCTGCGTTGCGGAATATCGATGGCGATGGTGTCGCCCTCTTCCACCAGGCCGATCGCACCGCCCCGCGCGGCTTCCGGCGAAACATGCCCAATGCTCAGACCCGAGGTACCGCCGGAAAATCGCCCATCGGTGAGCAGCGCGCACACCGCGCCCAAATCTTTCGATTTCAGATAGCTGGTGGGATAGAGCATTTCCTGCATCCCCGGCCCGCCCTTCGGCCCTTCATAGCGGATCACCACCACATCGCCCGCCACCACTTGATCGGCAAGAATCGCCGCCACCGCGTCGTCCTGGCTCTCGAATACGCGCGCCCGCCCGGTGAATTTCAGGATGCTTTCGTCCACCCCGGCGGTTTTCACGATGCAGCCATTCACGGCGATATTGCCGTGCAACACTGCCAATCCGCCGTCCTGGCTGTGGGCATGCGCCTTGTCGCGGATGCAGCCGTCGCTGCGGTCGGCATCCAGTTCCGGATAGTGCATGGATTGCGAGAAGGCGAGGGTGGTGACAACTCCGCCGGGCGCCGCGCGGAAGAATTTCTTCACTGCTTCATCATTGGTCTGCATGATGTCCCACTGCTTGAGCGCATCGCGCAGGGTCGGGCTGTATATCGTCCCGGCGCCGGCATGCAACAGGCCGGCGCGGTCCAGTTCGCCGAGGATCGCAGGGATGCCGCCGGCGCGATGCACATCTTCCATGTGGTATTCGGAGTTGGGCGCAACCTTGCACAAGGTCGGTACATGGCGCGACAGGCGATCCATGTCCTGCATCGTGAAATTCACTTCCGCTTCCTGCGCAATCGCCAGCAGGTGCAGCACGGTATTGGTCGAACCGCCCATCGAGATATCCAGCGTCATGGCATTCTCGAACGCTTCGAACGTGGCGATGGAACGCGGCAGCACTCCGGCGTCATCCTGCTCGTAGTAACGCCTGCACAACTCGACGATCAGGCGTCCGGCACGCAGGAACAACTGCTTGCGCTCGGCGTGCGTCGCCACCAGCGTGCCGTTGCCGGGCAGCGACAACCCCAGCACTTCGGTCAGGCAGTTCATCGAATTGGCGGTGAACATGCCGGAGCAGGAGCCGCAGGTCGGGCAGGCGGAGCGCTCGATGGCTTCGCATTCCGCGGCGCTGACTTTGTCGTCCGCCGCCGCGACCATCGCATCCACCAGGTCCAGCCCCCTGGTTTTGCCCTGCCAGTTGACCTTGCCCGCTTCCATCGGCCCGCCGGAGACGAACACCACCGGGATGTTCAGGCGCATCGCCGCCATCACCATCCCCGGCGTGATCTTGTCGCAGTTGGAGATGCACACCAGTGCGTCGGCGCAATGCGCATTGACCATGTATTCCACGCTGTCGGCGATTAGTTCGCGGCTGGGCAGCGAATACAGCATCCCGGCGTGCCCCATCGCGATGCCGTCATCCACCGCGATGGTGTTGAACTCCTTGGCGATGCCGCCTGCCTTCTCGATCTCACGCGCCACCAGTTGCCCCATGTCCTTGAGGTGCACATGGCCGGGCACGAATTGGGTGAACGAGTTGGCGATGGCGATGATCGGCTTGCCGAAGTCGCCTTCGGTCATGCCGGTGGCGCGCCACAAGGCGCGCGCACCGGCCATGTTACGGCCATGGGTGGAAGTACGGGAACGGTAAGCGGGCATGATGTCTCTCTTTAAAAGTTGAAGCGTGCAATACCCATAAAACAACCATTAGCCACGGATAGACACGGATTGCCACAGATAAAACCCTGTGTTGCCGGAAATCCGCCTTTCATCAGAAAGATGCACCGGATGAGAAAGGCAACTCATTGATATCCGTGTACATCCGTGTTAATCCGTGGCTGAACTGCTTTTTATAGGATAATTGAGCGGTTAATTTTACCCGATTCGCCCATGCTCGTTCATCCGCAATTCAATCCCGTCGCCCTGCAGCTCGGCCCGCTTGCCATCCACTGGTACGGGCTGATGTACCTCGCCGGCTTCATGGCCTTCCTGTGGCTGGGGCGCAAACGCATCGCCGTGCTGAACCATCCGCAGATCAACGCCAAGCTGCTCGACGACCTGTTGTTCTACGGCGTGCTCGGCGTGATCCTCGGCGGGCGGCTGGGTTATGTATTTTTTTACAAAGCACCTTATTACTTCGCTCATCCGCTGGAGATTATCGCGGTATGGCAAGGCGGCATGTCGTTCCACGGCGGCTTTCTCGGCGTGCTGGCGGCGATGGTATGGTTTGCGCATAAGCAAAAATTACGCTGGCTGCAACTGACCGACTTCATCGCTCCGCTGGTGCCGCCCGGCCTGGCCTTCGGACGTCTCGGCAATTTCATCAACGGTGAATTGTGGGGAAGGCCGGTTGATGTGCCGTGGGCGATGATTTTTCCCAAAGTGGATAACCTGCCGCGCCACCCTTCACAATTGTATGAATTCGCGCTGGAAGGCGTGTTGCTGTTCGTCCTGCTCTGGCTGTATGCGCGCCGGCCGCGCCCCGCCGGTGCGGTATCCGGGGTATTCCTGATCGGCTATGGCAGCTTCCGTTTCCTGGTCGAATTCAGCCGCGAGCCGGATGATTTTCTCGGCCTGCTGTCATTCGGTATGAGCATGGGCCAATGGCTGAGCCTGCCGATGGCTATCGCGGGAATTGCCATGCTGATCTGGAGCAAGCGCAACGCGCAAACATCCTGATATTACCTTGACACCTGTGGCTGCCCTCTACGATACTCGAATACCGCATACGACCAAAGGGTACCTCTATAAATCCAAACTCCGTCGCGATACTGCGTTGCTCAATAAATTTTAACGCTTACATATAAAACATATGCAGCGCACTAAAATTTCTTTCACGCCTTGTCTCGCTTAGGATTTTGAATTTATAGAGGCGCCCTAAAGTAAACCTTGAACGAATTTTCACTGCTGACGTTGTTTGGGTTTTTGTTGCTGCTGCTCATCTTCAGCGGATTTTTTTCCGGCTCGGAAACCAGCATGATGGCAATCAACCGCCATCGCCTCAATCACCTGGTGCGCAAGGGCAACAAGAGCGCCAAGCTCACCTCAAAACTGTTGGGTAAAATAGACAAGCTGCTCGGCTCCATCCTGCTCGGCAATACGCTGCTCAATGTGGCAGCCGCCACGCTGACCGAAATTATCATCCTGCGTCTGTTCGGGCATAACGAAATGGCCATGCTGATCGGCACGCTCGTGATCGCTTTTGTGATATTGGTATTCAGCGAAATCATGCCCAAGATCATTGCCGCCAGCCACCCCGAACGTATCGCGCTGCCTTCCAGTTATTTGCTCTCCCCGCTGATCATGCTGTTTTACCCGGTCGTTTCGGTTGCCACCGCGATCGTGCGCGGGCTGCTCTGGCTGCTGAGAATCAATATCCAGACGGACCAGAGCAAACAGAAAATGACGCTGGAGGAATTGCGCGGACTGGTATTGGATGCGGAGCATTTCCTGCCGCGCAAGCACCAGAAGATGCTGCTGAACCTGGTCGATCTGGAGCGCATCACCGTGAACGACGTGATGATTCCGCGCAACCAGATCGAGGCGCTGGACATCAATGCCGATGCAGACGAATTGCGCCAGCAAATCATCACCTGCCACCACACCTTGCTGCCGGTTTATGACGGCACGCCCAGCAACATCATCGGCATCCTGCATATCAAGCGCGCACCGGCCTTGCTGCAGGAGGCGACGCTGGATGTGGCACAACTGCGCGAAATACTCAATGAGCCCTATTTCATCCCTTCCGATACGCCGCTGCTCAAGCAATTGCAACAATTCCAGGAACGCCACGCGCGGCTGGGGCTGGTAGTGGATGAGTACGGCGAACTGCTCGGCTTGGTGACGCTGGAAAATATCCTCGAGGAAATCGTCGGGGAATTCACCACGCAATCACCCGCGCAAACCGGCAAATTCCTGCGCCAGGAGGACGGCAGCATCCTGCTGGAAGGTAGCAGCAGTTTGCGCGAATTGAATCGCAAACTGGGGTTGCACCTGCCGCTGGATAGCGCGAAAACACTGAATGGCCTGATTCTCGAACATCTCGAGGACATACCCGAGGCCGGCACCAGTCTGAAAATTGCGGGCTATCCGATAGAGATCATCCAGACGCAGGATCGCATCGTAAAGGTGGCTCGCATTTTCCCGGCGCAGAGAGGCGTCAAGACGTAGGGGCACGGCGGCCGTGCCCCTACCGCTTTACAAGAGGAGCAAAGCTCGGCATCATGCCCATCAACATTAGAGAGTGACCCAAGGGAGACGCTATGGCTGTTGCACCGAAAGCCGCAAAGGCAAAAGAATATTCCTATCTCTGGGAAGGCAAGGATAAAACCGGCAAACTGGTCAAAGGCGAGATGCGCGCGCCCGGTGAGGCCACCGTATCCGCTGCCCTGCGCCGCCAGGGCATCAATGTTCTGAAAGTAAAACGCCTGCGTGCCAGCAGCAAGCCCGTCACTGAAAAAGACATCTCGCTGTTCACCCGCCAGCTTGCCACCATGATGAAATCTGGCGTGCCCTTGTTGCAGGCATTCGACATCGTGGGTAAAGGACATAGCAACCCCTCCGTAGCAAAACTGCTATTTGACATCAAAACCGACGTGGAAACCGGCAGCAGCCTGCAGCAGGCTTTCAAAAAATACCCGCTGTACTTCGACGAGCTGTATTGCAACCTGATCGGTGCAGGCGAGGCGGCGGGTATCTTGGACAGCCTGCTGGACAGGCTGGCAACCTACAAGGAAAAGATCCAGGCCATCAAGAGCAAGATCAAGTCGGCGTTGTTCTATCCGGTTTCCATCGTCGTGGTGGCCTTCATCATCACCGCCGTGATCATGATTTTTGTGATTCCTGCATTCAAGGAACTGTTCTCCAGTTTTGGCGCAGATTTGCCCGGTCCCACTCTGGTTATCATGGCCATTTCTGATTTCTTCGTATCCTACTGGTGGCTGATTTTCGGTGGGGTCGGCGGCGGATTCTACACCTTCTTCTATTTCTGGAAGCGCAGCAAGAAAATGCAGGCGGTCATGGACCGGATCATGCTGAAACTGCCCATTTTCGGCGAACTAATCCGCAAGGCCAGTATCGCGCGCTGGAGCCGCACACTTGCCACCATGTTCGCAGCCGGCGTGCCGCTGGTCGAAGCTTTCGATTCGGTGGCGGGGGCGGCGGGCAACGTCGTGTATTATGACGCCACGAAATATATCCAACGCGAGGTCACCACCGGCAACAGCCTGACCGTGGCCATGCAGAATACCGAAGTGTTCCCGAGCATGGTGCTGCAAATGGTGGCCATCGGCGAAGAGGCCGGTTCGCTGGATGCCATGCTGAGCAAAGTCGCCGACTTCTACGAAGCAGAGGTGGATGATGCCGTGGAAGCTCTGTCCAGCCTGATGGAGCCGATCATCATGGTAGTGCTCGGCACGCTGATTGGCGGCATGGTAATCGCAATGTATCTGCCGATCTTCAAGATGGGTGCAGTGGTTTGATGAAGATAGTGAATGGGAAGTGGAAAGTAGTAAGTGGGAAATGCAGCGTAGAAAGTACGACCACTCGCCACTCACTACTCGCCACTCACCACTTTCCACTTCCCACTCCCTACACAAGCCAATGAGTTTTCTGGAATTCCTGCAAGCGGTTCCAGCCGCCTTCATCGGCGTGTGCCTGCTTCTCGGGCTGATGGTGGGTAGTTTCCTGAACGTCGTGATCCATCGCTTGCCGAAAATGATGGAGCTTGGCTGGCGGCAGCAATGCGCCGAACTGCGCGGCGAAGAACCGGCTGCCACCCCCACCTACAATCTCGTTGTCCCGCGTTCCGCCTGTCCGCATTGCAATCGTGCCATCCGCGCATGGGAAAACATTCCCGTCGTCAGTTACCTGCTGTTGCGCGGCAAGTGCAAGGGCTGCGGTGCGGCCATCTCGCCGCGCTACCCGGCCATCGAGGCGATCAGCGGCCTGTTGTGCGGATTTGCGGCATGGCACTTCGGCTTCGGCTGGATGGCCGTCGGCGCATTGCTGCTCATCTGGGCATTGCTGGCGCTCACGGCAATCGATTTCGACACGCAGCTGCTGCCGGACGACATCACTCTGCCGTTGCTCTGGGCGGGCTTGCTGTTCAACATGTCCGGTACCTTTACCGATTTGCATGGCGCGGTGCTGGGCACGGTGTTCGGTTATCTCGCGCTATGGTGCGTGTACTGGGTGTTCAAGCTCGTCACCGGCAAGGAAGGCATGGGCTACGGCGATTTCAAGCTGCTCGCGGCACTGGGCGCTTGGCTGGGCTGGCAAATGCTGCCGCTAATCATTTTATTATCCTCGCTGGTGGGCGCAGCGGTTGGCATCGCCTTGATGGTGGCGGCCAAACATGGCCGCAACGTTCCCATCCCGTTCGGCCCGTATCTGGCGGGTGGCGGGTTGATCGCGCTGTTCTGGGGGCAAACGCTGACGCAGGGTTACCTGCAATTGCTCGCCGTCCCATGAACTCCTTCGGCATGGCTCAGGACAGGCTGATTATCGGACTTACCGGCGGGATCGGCAGCGGCAAAAGCACCGTTGCCGCGCTGTTCGCGAAACATGGCGCAGGCATCATCGATACGGACGCCATCGCCCACCGCCTGACGCAAGCCGGCGGCGAGGCCATTGCGGCAATCCGCGCTGCGTTCGGCAACGATTACCTAATGGATGACGGCGCACTGGATCGGGCGAAAATGCGCGGGCTGATTTTTTCGGATGCCGCCGCCAAGCAACGGCTGGAGCAGATCCTGCACCCCCTGATATTCGAACAGGCCAAGGCGCAGTTGAAGCAATTGCAGGCCAGGCCCTACATCCTCATCATCGTGCCGCTGCTGCCTGAAAGCCATACCTTCCGGCAACTGGTGCAGCGCGTGCTGGTGGTGGATTGCGATGAAAATACCCAGGTTGCGCGCGTCATCGGGCGCAGCCGCATGACGGAAGAGGAAGTGCGCACCATCATCGCCCGGCAAACCCCGCGCGCCGAACGTTTGCGGCTGGCCGACGACGTCATACGCAACGATGCCGGCCTGGACAACCTGGCTGGGCAGGCTGCCATCCTGCATGAACGCTACGCGAAAACGCAAAACAGTAATTGACGATATAAGGAAATTCCATATATCTTTCGCAATTAAATTTACCCGCCCATGCCGCCGTGATCGACTACGAGTTCCCTCTCAACGAAAAAGTGCGCACCTTGTTGCGCCTGGAGGACTTGTTCGCACGCACGACGCACTTTATCGAATACGCCCATGGCATGGATCACCATGCCGCGCTGATCACCCTGTTTGAAACCCTCGAGGTGGCCTGTCGCGCCGATTTGAAATCCGAGCTGTTGCAGGAATTGGAGCGCCAGAAACGCGCCCTTGCCTCGCTGCATAATAATCCCGCAATTTCCGAAGATGCGCTGGACGCCATCCTCGCGGAGATTGACGGAGCCTCTGTGGGCATCCTCGCCATGACCGGCAAGATCGGCCAGCATTTGCGCGAAAACGAATGGCTGATGGGCATCAAGCAACGCACCTGCATGCCGGGCGGCACGTGCGAATTCGACCTGCCTTCCTACCACTACTGGCAGGAACAGAATGCCGGCTCGCGGCGTGAACTGCTGCGAGCGTGGCTGGCGCCGCTCCTGCCTTTGCATACCGGGCTGGAAATCGTGCTGCGCCTGTTGCGCGAAAACGGCAAGATTTTCCACTTCACTGCGCACCATGGCACTTTCCAGCAAATGCAGGGCGGTCGCATCGCGCAGATGCTGCGCGTCAGCCTGAGCAGCGACCTGGCGTGCATCCCCGAGGTCGGAGCCAACAAATACGCCATCAATATCCGCTTCATCGTCGCCAACTATGCCGCAAAGACTACCCTGTTCGAACAGGATGTGCCGTTCGACCTGACCTTCTGCAGCCTCTCCTCATAATGCCAAACAAAGCGCCGCCGATTGTTGCATGCCCGCAGTGCGGCAAGGAAATACCATGGGATACCAGCAACCGCTTCCGTCCGTTCTGCAGCGAACGCTGCAAGCTGATCGACCTGGGCAAATGGGCGAACGAGGAATATCGCGTCGAACAACGCGAGCAGGAACTATCCGAACCGGATCACCAAGCCTGACGCAGCAAACTGATCCCGTGTGCGCCGTGCCGCCATGCGGTCTGCATATCGTCGTGCGTCAAACCGCCCAGCGCATACACCGGAATGGATGAGTCCGCCGCGATGGCCGCGAAATTCTCCCAGCCCAGATGCGGCGTACCGGGATGGGATAGTGTCGGCAGCACCGGGCTCAACAGCGCAAAGTCGCAACCTAACGCCTCGGCACGGCGCAATTCCTCCGCGTTGTGGCACGAAGCCGCGCACCAATCCACGGCCGGCCGCTCGTGCAATTCGGCAAGTTGCGCGGCCGTCAACTGCACGCCGTCCGCCCCCACCTCCTGCACCAGCTCGATATCGGCATTGAGCAACACCTTCGCGCCATGCGCGTGGGCCAGCGCCATCACACGTAATGCCAGTTCACGCAATGCCTCGCGCGACAGGTTCTTTTCGCGCAACTGCACCAGCCGCAGCCCGTTGTCCAGCGCGATCTCCAGCCGCCGCAGGAATTCTTCCGCGCCCAGCTCCGCGGCATTGCTGATGGCGTACAGGGAAGGCAACTCCAGCGCGCGCAGGATGGGCGCATTGGCTGGCAACATGGGAGAAACCACCGTCTGTTCCCTCTCCCGGGGATTAAAGATTGCCTTTCTCATTTGTCCTTTCTCCCGCTTGCGGGAGAGAGCTAGAGAGAGGGGCTCTTTGGGGGAGAGGGGGCGCTGCCATGCAAACTGCTGCCCTTCGTGCGGATGCATCTCGCCACGCCATGCCGTCACACGAAAGAAATTCAGCCGCACCGTCGCGTGGGGATAGGTGAACACACGGGTGATCCACGGATATGCAGTTTCGACCTCGACCCCCAGTTCCTCGCGCAACTCGCGCACCAGCGCATGCAACGGCGTTTCATCCGGCTCGATCTTGCCGCCGGGGAATTCCCAGTAGCCGGCCCAGATTTTGTCGGGGGGACGTTTGGCAAGGAGGAAGGAACCGTCGGGTCGTTGCAGGACGGCGGCGGCGACTTCGATGATTTTTGTGTGTTCGGTTTGCGTGTTCAATGTGGTTCAACTTGCAATCAAAATCAAAACCGCCGGGGGTTGCCCGAGGATGTCGGCGAGGGCTGATGAAATAACTAGCCATTCGACTAAGCTGGCAAACGACGCCAGCCAAGTCGCTGGTTATGTTTGAGCACGTAGCGCGAGTTCCGCAGCCGCCTGACCAGTCGAGCAACGCAGGGTACCCCGCAGGGACGGCAAACCGGGGGCGCCTTCTTTTTGGTTACTTTTTCTTGGCGACGCAAGAAAAAGTGACTGATAGAACTACTAGCCATCTGACTAACCCAGCAAAAGACGCTGGCTAAGTCATTGGTTATAGCTGCCGGGCTATCCCCGGCGGTGTTGTTTTTAGTCCTGATGTTGGGTTATGCGCTGCACGCTAACCCAACCTACATGCTAGCTGCGATAACTAGCGTTAATCTTTACATAATCGTAAGAAAAATCACAAGTCCACAAAGTCGCATTCGCCGCCCCGCGATTCAACACCACGCAGATGGTAATGTCGCTCTGCTGCATCACCAGCTGCCCATCTTCCTCCCGGTAGCTGGCAGCACGCCCACCATTTTCGGCGACCAGCACCTCATCCAGATACAACTTGAGCGCGGCAACATCCAGGTCGTCGATGCCCGCATAACCGATCGCGGCGAGGATGCGCCCGAGGTTGGGATCGGAGGCGAAGAAGGCGGTCTTGACCAGCGGCGAGCGGGCGATGGCGTAGCCGATCTGTTTGCATTCGGCCTCATCCTTGCCGCCCTCGACCCGCACGGTGATGAACTTGGTCGCGCCTTCGCCGTCGCGCACGATGGCTTGCGCCAGCCAGATCGCGACTTCGGCGACGGCGGCCTGCAGCGCGGCGAATTCCACACTGCAGGCATCGCGGATTTCCGGGAGGGATGACTGACCGGTGGCGATCAGCATCAGTGCGTCGTTGGTGGAGGTGTCGCCATCCACGGTGATACAGTTGAACGAGCGGTTAGCGGCTTCGCTGACCATCCGTTGCAGCAATGGTTGCGCGATTCCCGCATCGGTGGCGATGTAGCCGAGCATGGTCGCCATGTTCGGGTGGATCATGCCGGAACCTTTGGCGATGCCGGTAACGGTGATAATCACACCGCCAATCGTGACCTGCCTGGAAACCGCCTTGGCGATGATGTCGGTGGTCATGATCGCGTGCGCGGCGTCAAACCAGTTGTCGGTGCGCATATTCGCCACACAGCCGGGCAGGCCTGCGGCAATTTTGCTGACCGGCAGCGGCTCCATGATGACGCCGGTGGAGAACGGCAGTATCTGCGTCGCCTTGCAGTCCAGCAAGCCCGCTAGTGCCGCGCAGGTGGTGTGCGCGTCCTGTATCCCCTGTTCGCCGGTTCCAGCATTGGCGTTGCCGGTGTTGACCACCAGCGCGCGGATGCCATCGGGTTGCGCGAGGTGTTCGCGCGCCACAATCACCGGAGCCGCACAAAAGCGGTTTTTGGTGAACACACCCGCGACCCGTGCGCCCTCGCTCAACTGCATCACCAGCAGGTCCTTGCGGTTTTCGCGCTTGATGTTCGCCTCGGCGGCGCCCAAAGAAACGCCCGCAACGGGCAGCAGTTGTGCCGCGGCGGGCGGTGTCAGGTTGACCGGCATGAGAACGTATTCCTAATAACGTCCGTGCGTGCGGAAAATATAGTTGCTCAGCTCGGTGGATTGCACATTCATGCGCCGCACGATGCCGTGCACATTGCGCACCACGCCGCGCATTACCTTATAGACGATCATCGGGTGTGAATTGATCAGCGTCTCGAACCTGGCACGCTCCAGGCTCAGCACCTTGGTGTCGCCGACGGCATAGAGCGTCGCACTGATATGCGAGGCTGCACCGCCCACGAAGGTGATGATGCCGGCCAGATCGCCGGGCTTGAGCACATGAATGGTGGCTTCCTCGTTGCCGCTCAGGATTTTCACCTCGATATCGCCATGCGCGAGAATGAACAGGTTGTCGTTTTTTGGATCGGACGGTTTGGTAATCGCTTCCCCCGACTTGTAATCCCGCACCTCAAACAATCCGGCGAGAATCTCCACTTCGGCATCGCTCAATTCCTCGGTAATCGTCGAGGTGCGCAGCGTATCAATCACTAGTGACATGTTATCCCCCTTTCGCGTGTTAATTTATTTAATTCAATTTACCATGGCACTGCTTGTATTTCTTGCCCGATCCGCATGGGCACGGATCATTGCGCCCCACTTTCTGTCCACTGCGCACAAACGGCTTATGCTCTTCATCGGTTGACTGTCCATCAGCCGGTTGCGCCAATGCCTCGTCGTAATCGGCGTGATGATACTGCACATTTTCCGGCGCGGGTGGCGCTTCTACCGACTCGACATCCTCCTCACTGCGCACTTGTACGGTCATCAATACCTGCGTCACTTCGCGCTTGACCGCATCCAACATCAAGGAAAACAGTTCGAAAGCCTCGCGTTTGTATTCCTGCTTGGGATTCTTTTGTGCATAACCGCGCAAATGGATGCCTTGGCGCAGATGATCCAGCGCGGCAAGATGTTCGCGCCAGTGCTGATCCAGGCTTTGCAGCATGATGGCCCGCTCATAGTGATGCATGGCCTCGCCGCCCACCATATCCATCTTGGCCTGGTATTGCTGCTGCGCAATTTCGGCGACGCGGCCACGCAAGCCCACTTCGTTCAATTGCTTGTCTTCCTCCAGCCACCGCACCAGCGGCAATTCCAGGCGGAATTCGGCGGCCAGGGCCTTCTCCAGGGATGGCACATCCCATTGTTCTTCCATGCTGTGCGGCGGGATGTACTGGCTGATGGTGTCTTCCAGCACCCCCTCGCGCATCGCCTGGATGGTTTCGGAAATATCCGAGCTTTCCAGCAACTCGCTGCGTTGCTGATAGATCACCTTGCGCTGGTCGTTGGCGACATCGTCATATTCAAGAATCTGCTTGCGCATATCGAAGTTGCGCGCCTCGACCTTGCGCTGCGCATTCTCGATGGCGCGCGTCACCCAGCTATGCTCGATGGCCTCGCCTTCCGGCAATTTGAACCGGTTCATGATCGCCGCAACACGGTCTGAAGCGAAGATGCGCAACAGCGGATCCTCCAGTGACAGGTAGAAGCGGCTGGAACCCTGATCGCCCTGGCGTCCGGAACGGCCGCGCAACTGGTTGTCCACGCGGCGCGACTCGTGCCGCTCGGTGCCGATGATGTGCAGACCGCCGCTGGCCAGCACCTGCTGGTGCACCTGCTGCCATTCGGATTTCAACTGCGCAATGCGCTGCTCTTTGGTAATCTCGTCCAGGCTTTCGTCAACGCGAATGTGGTCAATCTGTTTCTCGACATTGCCCCCCAGCACGATATCCGTGCCACGACCGGCCATGTTGGTGGCGATGGTGACCATCTTGGGCCGTCCGGCCTGCGCAACGATCTCCGCCTCACGCGCATGCTGCTTGGCGTTCAGCACCTGATGCGGCAATTTGTCCCGTTCCAGGTACTGCGACAGCAATTCCGAGTTCTCGATCGAGGTCGTGCCCACCAGCACCGGCTGGCCGCGCTCGTAACAGTCCTTGACGTCATTGATCACCGCACGGTACTTCTCCTGTGCGGTGAGATATACCTTGTCCATCTGGTCGTTGCGGATGGTCGGGCGATGCGGCGGAATAATCACGGTTTCCAAGCCGTAAATTTGCTGGAACTCGTAGGCCTCGGTATCCGCCGTACCGGTCATGCCGGCCAGCTTGTGGTACATGCGGAAATAATTCTGGAAGGTGATCGATGCCAGCGTCTGGTTTTCCTTCTGGATCGCGACGCCCTCTTTCGCTTCCACCGCCTGGTGCAGGCCGTCCGACCAGCGCCGCCCGGCCATCAAACGTCCGGTAAATTCGTCCACGATGATGACTTCGCCGTCCTGCACGACATAGTGCTGGTCGCGGTGATACAGGTTATGCGCGCGCAACGCCGCATACAGATGGTGGATCAGGGTGATGTTGGCGGGATCGTACAGGCTGCCGCCGGCCGGCAACAGGCCGGCCTGGGCAAGAAGTGCTTCCGCGCGCTCGTGGCCGGGCTCGGTAAGCAATATCTGGTGGTTTTTTTCATCCACACTGAAGTCGCCCGGCCCATCTTCCGCGGCCTGCCGCTGCAACTGGGGCGCCAGCTTGTCCATGCGCACGTAGATATCGACATTGTCTTCGGCCTGGCCGGAGATGATCAGCGGCGTGCGCGCCTCGTCGATCAGGATCGAGTCCACTTCGTCCACGATGGCGTAGTTGAGCGGACGCTGGAAACGTTCGCCGATCTGCGTCGCCATGTTGTCGCGCAGGTAGTCGAAGCCGAATTCGTTGTTGGTGCCGTAAGTGACATCTGCGGCGTAAGCGGCCTGCTTGTCGCCCGACGGCATCTGCGACAGGATCACGCCGACCGACAGGCCGAGGAAGCGGTATAGCTTGCCCATCCACTCGGCATCGCGGCTGGCCAGGTAATCGTTCACCGTAACGACATGCACACCCTTGCCGGAAATCGCATTCAGGTAGACCGGCAGGGTGGCCATCAGGGTTTTGCCTTCGCCGGTGCGCATTTCGGCGATCTTGCCGTAATGCAAAACCATCCCGCCGATCAACTGCACATCGTAATGGCGCATCCCCAATGTGCGGATACCGGCTTCGCGCACCACGGCAAACGCCTCCGGCAACAGCGCGTCGAGCGTTTCGTCCTGCGCAAAACGCTGCCTGAAGCTATCGGTTTTTCGGCGCAATTCCTCATCGCTCAATTTGGCGATATCGGCTTCCAGTTTATTGATGGATTGAACGGTAGCGCGATACTGCTTGAGCAGGCGATCATTGCGGCTACCAAAGACACTTTTCAGTACACTGGAAATCATGTTTTTCCAAACTACAAAATAATTAAAATTCTCAACTGCAAATAATAAAGGGTGAGGCTAATCATCACCTCACCCTCACCAATATGTTCACCCGGTTAACTGGCGGCTTTTTGCAAGAAGCGCACGGGATTCTGGGCGATGCCTTTATAGCGGACTTCGAAGTGCAAGTGATTGCCGGTAGAACGCCCGGTGCTGCCGACTTCGGCAATTTTCTCGCCGCGCCGCACCACCTGGCCGACTTTCACCAGCAATCGCGAGGCATGTGCGTAGCGCGTCACAATGTCGTTGCCGTGATCGATTTCGACCATATTACCATACTGGGGGTGTTGGTCGGCAAAGGCCACCACACCGCCTGCCGAGGCGCGGATCGCCGTTCCCGCCTCAACCATATAATCGACGCCTTCATGCATCGCATTTGCGCCGGTAAACGGATCGAGGCGCCAGCCAAAATTTGACGAATAGAACCCCTCGGCGATCGGCGGTATCGACGGCAGCAACCTGCGGCTCAATTGATTCTGCAACAGCATGGTTTCCAAAGCCTGTAGCTTGTCGCTGCGGTCATTGACCGCCTGGGTCAATCTATTCAATTGCTGTTCCAGGCTGCCCACCGACATTTCCTGCGCAGGCAAGGTTACCAGCGGCCCACCTAGCGCAGGCGGCTGGTCAAAGCGGAACTCCTCCGGTTTCATGCCGGTCAGCTTGGCCAGACGCGCGCCAAGCGCGTCCAGGCGCTGCATCTGTGCCTGCATCTGGCCGACCCGGGCCGCCATGGCATCCAAGCTATTGTGCACATAAAACTCTTGTTTTTGCTGCTCTTCGCTCTGTATTTTGGACAGCAGGATACGTACCCCGTCGCTCAACCCTTCCGGCGCGAAGCGCATCAGCGTGTACTGCAACGTGAATGCCGCAGCCCACACCATCCCTGACATCAGCAGCAGCAGCAACAGCACCTGCCAACCGCCCAGTGTAATATTGCGAGTTTTTGCCAAGCGATTGGAAACTAGAATAACATTCATGCCTCCCCCTTCTCGTGTAATCGTGGAACTTGTGGCGCAACGGTTCAAATCACTATTGAGCGGCAATCAGGAATTACGTCCGCTACTGGCCAAGGCACAAGCCTTGTCGGCCTTGCATCGCCATTTTATGGGTGTCGCGCCCCCCCATCTTGCGCAATCCAGCCAGGTATTGGGCCTGCAATCCGGCATGCTCAGCATCGCCGTCGCCAATGCCGCCATCGCCGCAAAATTGCGCCAACTTGTACCGGAACTTGTCGTTATGTTGCAAAACAGGGGTTGCGAGGTTAGCGGAATCCGCGTCAAGGTGCAAGTTTCCTTCAATCTCAGCCAACCCGTATCCCCCCCCCGCAAACTCGGCAAAACGGCGCGGGACACGCTGAATGAGTTCAATCAGACCTTGGGCGACTCGCCGCTCAAGCTTACGCTGAAAAAGATGATCGAAACGAAAGAGTAGGGGCACGACGCGTCGTGCCCCTACCCAAAAAATTTTCATGTCGATTTGGCAAAGTGCAGGATTTCCGGCAGAAAAACCTCCGTCACCAGCAACGGCGCGCCGCGCAGATAAAACAGCGAGCGGCGCGCCCACAGCCTGCCCGGCGAATCACCCAGCACCGCGGTAGCGCGCTGGTACAGCGGGTGCGCGCTGCGCAACGCCTTGTAATGCAGCGGCCTGCGCTCCACCAGCGGGTGCGCGAACAGCAGCGCGCCAAGCGGCCTGTTACCCAGGCCGCGCACGGCAGACCATGCGCCGCGCAGGTGCTGCCGGGCGCACGCGCTGTGCGCGAACACCACGGGCCGCCCATCGGCATACAGGAACACTTCGCGCGACCAGGCGAGATGCTGCGGCGCGACACCCAGCAGGGCAGCCTCATCCGGCGCGATGCGCGCCAGCCCGCTGCGCACGCCGCGCACCGCGAAGCAGGCACAGCGCTGCTGGATGCGCTGCGTCAGCGATCCGCGGTCGCGCAGCCACGGTACAAGCCCGGTTTCACAACCCAGCGCCGCGCCGCGCCAAAATAAATCAGTTTTGTAAATATTCATTTCTTCCGTTCAAATACAGCGCTGCGGAACGAGTGCGAAACCCCCTCTAACTCCCCCTTGTCAGGGGAGAGCAAAGCCGCACCTCCCCTGACAAGGGGAGGATGGGAGGGGTTCTAGGCGTGCAGGTAATCATGTCTGCTTGCCATCCAGCGCTGCAGATGCCTTTGCGCCGCCTCGGGAAAATCGCGCAGCAAGTCGGCGGCGGCCAGCCGCGCGTCATCCAATAAATCCTCATCCGCATTGAGGTCGGCGAAGCGCAGCATCGCCACGCCGCTCTGCCGCGCGCCGAGCAATTCGCCCGGCCCGCGCAACTGCAGATCCTGCTGCGCGATGGCGAAGCCGTCATTGCTCTCGAAAACGACTTTCAAGCGCGCCCGCGCCAGCTCGGAAAGCGGTTGCTGGTACAACAGGATGCACAGGCTCTGTGCCGC
Organism: Gallionella sp.; assembly: GCA_035720625.1. GTDB lineage: Bacteria > Pseudomonadota > Gammaproteobacteria > Burkholderiales > Gallionellaceae > Gallionella. The sequence goes on from DASTNS010000025.1 coordinate 33,942, forward strand.
ACCGCGTCCCACCCGCCCGCGCAACTGGTGCAGTTGCGCCAGCCCCATGCGCTCGGCATGGTCGATCACCATCAGGCTGGCGTTCGGCACATCCACGCCGACTTCGATGACGGTGGTGGCGACCAGCAGTTGCAACTCGCCCGCCTTGAACGCCGCCATCACGCGCGCCTTCTCGGCATTGTCCAATTTGCCGTGCACCAGGCCGACATCGAGTTCGGGGAAGGTGGCACGCAATGTCTCATGCGTCTCGATCGCGGTCTGCAATTGCAGGGTTTCGGATTCGTCGATCAGCGGGCACACCCAATACGCCTGCCGCCCTTCCAGGCACGCGGCGCGCACCCTGGCAAACACCTCGTCGCGGCGCGCATCGCTGATGAGCTTGGTCACGACGGGGGTGCGCCCCGGCGGCAATTCGTCGATCACCGACACATCCAGGTCGGCGTAATAGCTCATCGCCAGCGTGCGCGGGATCGGCGTCGCGCTCATCATCAGTTGATGGGGTTCCTGTAGGTCGGGTTTTAACCCGATGCTGTCCTGTCGGGCTGAAGCCCGACCTACGGCTGCCTTTCCCTTGTTGCGCAACGCGAGGCGCTGCTGCACGCCGAACTTGTGCTGCTCGTCCACGATCGCCAGGCCGAGCCTGTGAAAGCTGACCTGCTCCTGAAACAGCGCGTGCGTGCCGATGGCAAGCGGCGTTTCGCCGCTGGCGATGCGTTCGGCGGCGAGCCGTTTCTCCTTCTTCTTCAGGCTGCCGGACAGCCATATCGGCGAAATGCCCAGCGGTTCCAGCCAATCGCGCAGCTTGAGGTAATGCTGTTCGGCGAGGATCTCGGTTGGCGCCATGAAGGCGGCCTGGTAACCGTTCTCGATGGCCTGCAATGCGGCGAGCGCCGCGACTACGGTCTTGCCGCTGCCGACGTCACCGAGCAGCAGGCGCTGCATCGGGTGCGGCTGCGCGAGGTCGAGGCTGATTTCGGCATACACCTTCTGCTGTGCGCCAGTCAGCGCAAACGGCAGGTCCTTCAGCAACTGCGCAGTGAACCAGTGCTGCGGTGCGAGCGCCGGTGCGATGCGCTTGCCGCGCTCGCGATGATGCACGCGCATCGACAGTTGCTGCGCCAGCAGCTCGTCGAACTTGATACGCCGCCACGCCGCATGGCTGCGCTGTTCGAGGCTGGCCGCCGAAATGTCCGGCGGCGGGTTGTGCAACAGCCGGATGCTGTCGGCGAAGGCGGCCAGCTTCATTCTTCGCAGCAGCCCATCCGGCAGGGTGTCGTCCAGCGGCAGCGTGTCCAGCGCGTTGGCGATCAGCTTGCGCAACACGGCCTGCGACAGCCCGGCGGTGGTCGGATAAACCGGCGTGAGGCTTTGCTGCAGCGGCGTGTCGTCATCCACCGCACGGCACTTCGGATGCACCATCTCCAGACCGTAATAGCCCATGCGCACCTCGCCGACGGCGCGTATCTGTTTGCCTATGGCGAGTTGCTTTTGCTGGCTGGGATAGAAGTTCAGGAAGCGCAGATACAGCTCACTGCCGTTATCCTGCAGGCGGCAAACCAAAGTACGGCGCGGACGGAAAGCCACTTCGCCGTGCGTGATGACACCCTGCACCTGCGCATTCATGCCGGGCTGCACCGCGGAGATCGGCGCAAGATGGGTCTCATCCTCATAGCGCAACGGCAGATGCAGCAGCAGGTCGGTGCGATGGCGGATGCCGAGTTTGGCGAGCTTGCTTAGTGTGGCAGGCGAAATTCTGGTCGGTTGCACGGCCTGGCGATGCGCCTAATCCTGAACGACCAGCACGCCATCCATCTCCACCAATGCGGCGCGCGGCAATGCCGCCACGCCCACTGCGGCACGCGCCGGATACGGCTGGCGGAAATAGCCTGCCATGATTTCGTTGACCTTGGCGAAATGGCCGAGGTCGGTGAGATACACGTTCAGCTTGACCAGATCGTCGAAACTACTGTCGGCGGCAATAGCCACCGCGCGCAGATTCCGGAACACGCGGTGGATTTGCGCCTCGATGCCCTCCACCATCTGCATGGTGGTCGGATCGAGGCCGATCTGCCCGGACAGGTATACCGTGTCGCCGACGCGGATGGCCTGCGAATAAGTGCCGATCGCGGCCGGCGCGTCGGGAGTCTGGATGAATTTCTTGTTTGCCATGATTTACTCCTTCAGGGATCAGGATACGATTATAGCCGTTCAGGTAATAACGGTAGGGCGTTCCCGTCCGGTGCGCTGCCTGAGCTCGGAAATCTCCAGCGCGATGCCGATCAACGGCGCAAGCGCCTGCTGCGCATCGAGGTGATGCTTGACAACGTCCGGCTCATACGCTTCCAGGTAGATGCGCAGCGTCGCACCCTCGGTGCCGGTGCCGGACAGACGGAACACGATGCGCGAGCCGTCGGTAAAGCCGATGCGCACGCCCTGCCCGGTGCTGACGCTGCCGTCGACCGGGTCGGTGTAGCTGAAGTCGTCGCAGAACAGCACTTTGTAATTGCCGAAATGCGCCCCCTGCAATTCCCCAAAGCGCCCGTGCAGCAGCTTCATCACGCCGTTGGCCGCATCGCTGGAGATACCTTCATAGTCGTGGCGCGAATAGAAATTGCGCCCGAAGCGCGCCCAGTGTTCGTGCACGACGGTTTCCACGGATTGCCCGCGCGCCGCGAGAATGTTCAGCCAGAACAATACCGCCCACAACCCGTCCTTCTCGCGGATGTGATCCGAGCCGGTGCCGAAGCTCTCTTCGCCGCACAGCGTCACCTTGCCCGCATCCATCAGGTTGCCGAAGAACTTCCAGCCGGTCGGCGTCTCATAGCAGGGAATGTCGAGCGCCGCGGCCACGCGATCCGCCGCCGCGCTGGTCGGCATCGAGCGCGCGATGCCTGCCAGGCCTTGTTTATAGCCAAGCACGAGATGTGCATTGGCCGCGATAATGGCAAGGCTGTCGGAAGGCGTGACGAAGAAATGCTTTCCGAGGATCATGTTACGGTCACCGTCGCCGTCCGAAGCCGCACCGAAATCCGGCGCGTCGTTGCCGTACAGCGCCTCCACCAGTTCATGCGCGTAAGTGAGGTTCGGGTCGGGATGGCCGCCGCCGAAATCCGGTAACGGTTCGGCGTTGATCACGCTGTCTGGTGCCGCGCCCAAACGATTGACGAAAATCTCGCGCGCATAGGGGCCGGTCACGGCATGCATGGCATCGAACTTGATGCGGAAGCCATCGTTCAACAAAGCATGAATCGCCCCGAAATCGAACAGCGACTCCATCAGTCCGGCGTAGTCGCCGACCGGGTCGATCACCGACACCGTCATGTTTCCGAGCCGGCTGTCGCCCAACGTATCCAGAGCAACATCGGGTGCATCGGCGATGCTGTACTGTGTGATCGTTTTGCTCGCGGAAAAAATTGCTTCGGTGATTTTTTCCGGCACCGGGCCGCCGTTGGCGGTGTTGTACTTGATGCCGAAATCACCGTCCGGCCCGCCCGGGTTGTGGCTGGCGGACAGGATGACGCCGCCGTACGTCCGATATTTGCGGATCACGCAGGAAGCCGCCGGCGTGGAGAGGATGCCGCCCCTGCCGACCAGCACCCGCCTGAAGCCGTTGGCCGCCGCCATTTTCAAAATGACCTGGATCGCCTCGCGGTTGTAATAGCGTCCGTCGCCGCCCAGCGCCAGGGTCGAACCTTCAGGCGCGGCGATGGTGTCGAAGATGGACTGGACGAAGTTCTCCAGATAGTGCGGCTGCCGGAAGGCCAGCACACGCTTGCGCAGGCCGGAGGTGCCGGGTTTCTGGTCGGTGAAGGGCGTGGTGGAAACCGTACGGATCTGCATGCTCATTCCTCCCGTTTGCTGCGATTCTTCTTCGGCATCTTACCACCGGAACGGGGTAAACTTACCCTGCAGGTTTCCCCAAAGCCCCCGATTCCTGCAATAATCGCGGACACGAATGAATAATACTGTAAAGAGAGCAGCCAGCATGATGAGCCAGGACGATTTGAAGCGCGCGGTCGCGCAGGCCGCCATCGAATATGTGCCGTTCGACAGCATCGTCGGTGTGGGTACCGGTTCTACCGCCAATTTCTTCATCGACGAACTGGCCAAAATCAAGCACAAGATACGCGGTGCGGTCGCCAGTTCGGAGGCTTCTGCCAAGCGCTTGCAGAGGCACGGCATCGAAGTGTTGTCGCTGAACGATGCGGGTGACCTGCCGGTGTATGTGGACGGTGCGGACGAGATCACCCGGCACCTGCACATGATCAAGGGCGGCGGCGGCGCCTTGACGCGCGAGAAGATCGTCGCAGCGGCGAGCAGGAAATTCATCTGCGTATGCGATGCCAGCAAGCTGGTGGATGTGCTGGGCAAGTTCCCGCTGCCCATCGAGGTAATTCCGATGGCGCGCAGTTCCGTGGCGCGCCAACTGGTCGCGCTGGGCGGGCAGCCCAGATTGCGCGAGGGTTTTACCACCGACAACGGCAACGTGATTCTCGATGTGCACGGGCTGCAGATCATGAATCCGGTGGAGCTGGAATCCGCGCTGGATCACATCGCCGGCATGGTGACCAACGGTCTGTTTGCGCGCCGCGCTGCCGACGTGCTGCTGCTCGGCACGGCGGAAGGCGTGAAGACGGTGACGGCATGAATATTATGCCGTCCCTCCCCAAAGGGAAGGGACGATTGCTTCCTCTCCCGCTTGCGGGAGATAACCAACGACTTGGCTGCCGTCTTTTGGTAGCCTAGTCGGATGGCTAGTGGTTATATCAGGATTGAGGTGAGGGGTGGTGCCAATGTCATCTATCCTTCACATTGGTCGCTTACACTACACGATTAATTATTTCGAGGAATGACAGCATGGGCCATGGTTATCATATTTCCCGCCAGTTCGATGCCGAACTCGAGGCCATCCGCGCCAACGTGCTGCAAATGGGCGGCTTGGTGGAAAGCCAGATCAAGTGTGCAGTGGAATCGCTGCTGGGCGGCGACGTGGCATTGATGACCCGGGTGATCGATGACGATCATCGTGTCAACGCCATGGAAGTGAAGATCGACGAAAGCTGCAGCCAGGTGATTGCGCGCCGCCAGCCGACGGCGGGCGACTTGCGCTTGGTGATGGCCGTGGTCAAGACCATCACCGACCTGGAACGCATCGGCGACGAAGCCGAAAAAATCGCGCGCATGGCCAAGCTGCTGTCGCAGAAAAACGCGCTCAATCTGCCGCGCTACCACGAGATCAAGCATGCCGCCGACCTGGCCCTGGACATGCTGCGCAAATCCCTCGATGCCTTTGCGCGGCTGGACGTGACGATGGCCGCGCAAGTGGTGCGCCTGGATGAGCAGGTAGACGAAGAGTTTCGCGCCATCATGCGCTACCTCATCACCTTCATGATGGAAGACCCACGCACCATCTCCACTTCACTGGAAATCCTGTTCGTCGCAAAAGCAATCGAGCGCATCGGTGACCACGCCAAGAACATGTCCGAATACGTCATCTACATGGTCAAGGGGCGCGATGTGCGCCATGTGACCGTGGACGAGATCGACCGCGAAATTCAGCAGTAAAGGCATGGGGGAGTAGTAAGTGGATCGGCACTTCGTGCCTCAGTGGTAAGTGGAAAAACTACTCACCACTCACCACTCCCCCACTCACTTACCCTTATGCAACATCAACCCATCCTCGCCGCGGTAGACCTCGGCTCCAACAGTTTCCGGCTGCAAGTCGCGCGCGTCGAGGGTGACCAACTCTACATGCTGGATGGACTGCGCGAACCCGTCCACCTTGCCGCCGGGCTCACTCCCGACAAATATCTCGATACCGACGCGCAACAGCGCGCGCTCACCGCGCTGGGACGATTTGCCGAACGCCTGCGCGGTCTGCCGCGCGAGGCGGTGCGCGCGGTGGGCACCAACTCGCTGCGCGTGGCGAAGAATGCCGTCGACTTCATTCCGCAAGCCGAGCATATCCTGGGGTTTCCGATAGAAGTCATCGCCGGGCGCGAGGAAGCACGCCTGATTTATCTCGGCGTGGCGCAGGGTTTGCCGCAATCGCAGGACAACCGCTTGGTGATCGACATCGGCGGCGGCTCCACCGAATTCATCATCGGCAACGGACTCACCCCGCTCAAGCTGGAAAGCCTGTACATGGGTTGCGTCAGCTACAGCCTGCGTTTTTTTCCCGGCGGAAAAATCACCAAACAAAACCTCAAGCAGGCGGAACTTGCCGCGCGCATGGAAGTGCAGACCATCGCCACCGATTACCGAGGGCAATGGAAACACGCGCTCGGCTCATCCGGCACGGCACAGGTGCTGTGCGACATCCTGGAACAGAACGGCTACAGCAAAGGCGGCATCACGCACAACGGCCTGGAAAAATTGCGCGCCGACCTGATCAAGGTCGGCGATACGCGCAAGCTCGCGATGGCCGGCCTGCGCCCGGAGCGCATACCAGTCCTGCCCGGCGGTTTTGCCATCATGTATGCCGCCTTCTGCGAACTGGAAATCGAGCAGATGCAACCCGCGCTCGGCGCGTTGCGCGAAGGCGTGCTGTATGACTTGCTGGGGCGCTTTCACGACAACGACATGCGCGACGTCACGGTGCGGCAATTCATGCAGCGCTACCGCATCGACGCCAGGCAGGCCGAACGCGTGGCGCAACTGGCGCAACTGTTTGCGCAGCAATTCCTCGGCGACGAAGCCGAGGAAGCCGCGCTGCACATACTCGGCTGGACGGCCAGGCTGCACGAGATCGGCATCAGCGTCGCGCACAGCGGCTATCACAAACACACCGCCTACATCCTCGCCAACGCCGACATGCCCGGCTTCTCTAAAAAGGAACAGGCGCGCCTGAGCCTGCTGGCGCTGGCGCAACGCGGCAACCTGGACAAGCTACAAGGGCAACTGAAAAATACCGAGGACTGTGTGCTGGCAATGAGTCTGCGCCTTGCCGTGCTGTTCTACCGCAACCGCGGCGACAACGGCCTGCCTGCGTTGCGTGGGCGTTTCAGCGGCACCAAATTCCACCTCTCGATAGACGCCGGCTGGCTGGCGCAAAATCCCCTGACCGAAACTGCGTTGCAGGAAGAAATGAAGCAGTGGAAGACGCTGGGAGTAAGCATGCAGGTGATGGCGGAATAAGGTTCTATTCCCCGTAGGCGATCCGATAAATTGCGCCTGCCTTATCGTCCGACACCAGCAGCGCACCGTCCGGCATCAGCTGCACGTCCACCGGCCGCCCCCACGCGCTAATGCCCTGCAGCCAGCCTTCCGCGAACACCTCGTAGCTCGCAGCCTGCCCGTTCTTTAGCCGCACCAGCGTGATGCGGTAGCCGATGGGCGGGATGCGGTTCCACGAGCCATGTTCGGCGATGAATATCTGCTTGCGGTAGCTTTCCGGAAACATCCCGCCGGTATAGAAGCGCATCCCCAGCGACGCCACATGCGGACCGAGCTCCATCGCAGCCGGAGTGAATTCGCCGCAGGCACGCTTGCCGCCGAATTCGTCGTCGCTGATCGCCATCCCGTGGCAATACGGATAGCCGAAGTGCATGCCGGGGCGCGGCGCATGGTTCAGTTCGTCCGGCGGCGCGTTGTTGCCCAGCCAGTCGCGCCCGTTGTCGGTAAACCACAGCTCATTGGTATCGGGATGCCAGTCGAAACCCACGGTGTTGCGCACGCCGCGCGCATATTGTTCTAACGCGGAGCCGTCCGGCTTCATGCGGAAGATCGCGGCGTAGCGCGCCGGGTCGGGCTCGCAGATGTTGCACGGCGCGCCCACCGGCACATACAGCAGCCCGTCCGGGCCGAAGTGGATGAATTTCCAGCCGTGGTGCGCATCGGCGGGAAAGCGGTCGTTCACCACCACCGGTCTGGGCGGATTGCGCAAGCGCGACTCGATGTTATCGAAGCGCAGGATGCGGTTCACCTCCGCCACATACAGCGCGCCGTTGCGAAATGCCACGCCATTCGGCGTGTCGAGACCGTCGGCGAGCACGATCACCTCATCCGCCCGCTTGCCGAGGTTGCGGTTGGGCAGCGCATAGACTCTAGAGCCGCGCGTGCCGACGAACAGCGTCCCGTCCGGGCTCAGCGCCATCGAACGCGCGCCCGGCACGTCATCGGCATAGAGGCTGATCGTGAAGCCGGGCGGCAGTTTGATCTTATCCAGCGGCAGGTCGCGGGCGCAGGCGGCCAGGCTGGCAGTTAAAAGCAGGATGAAGACAGCGGCTCTCTGGATCATGCTGCACCTCCTAGACGATGAAAGAACAGATCTAAGCTGTGATGCCCATTAACTCCCACTACGCTAATCAATCGGCTTCTTAAATCGACAATTTGTTTTACGGAAATTCGTACATGCCCAAAAGTCTGGCTGTCCATTTACTCCCAGTTTTTTTGTCAATTTCCCCTCGCCACATTTTGGGCACGGCATCCCCTCGCAAAATTGGGTGGTTACAGACATAACTTGAGGTTGCGCCTCGTAACTCGATATTTGCTGACGCACAACGGCTACCAAAGGAAACATTGCCTTGCATGAACTTGGGTAACCTTCACAAGCAAGAAAATCAGTTTCTGTGCCATCACTTCGAGGAACGCTCTTCCTAACAATCTTGTTGGAGCCGCACTTTGGGCACACTGCGCCTACCTTGGGCACAAAGGTAGTTTCTATTTGTTTTGGCACAGCCTCAGGCAAAGATTCTTTTTTATTATCCCTCTCAAAAATTACCTGCAACCTTGGTTGATGTTGGCTTACCAAAAATTCAGCTACAGCCTTTGCCTCATCCGACTTCATGCGCCATCCCACTTCAGACGTGAGCCAAAATTTCGGCGAGAGCAAATCAGATTTCTTCTTGAGCTCGTCCAGCTTGTCTGTAATTGCCTTCGCTACTTCATCTGCCTTATAAAGCTCTGGAACATCAATTTTCTGCTCAATAATCCCACTGTCCGAAACGGAAGCATAGACAAGGAAAGGACAATATGCGAATCCTCTTTGAACGCTGCCCATCAACATTTTGCCGAGCAACCTTTCAGTATTGGCCTGCAACAACTCCTTTACAATTTTCCCTTGTTCTTCAGCCTGCAAGACAGGGGATTTCATACCTTCCGGCTTACCGTTAAACGTACGTGCCCACCTGTTAAATTCATCAACAATAATTGTGCTGTGGCAACTTTTGGATTCGATGATAGCCAATCCATAAGGTGAAACGATGAGGTGGTCTATCTGAGCGGCTTCTCCATCATGAATTAAGCGGAGATCGTTAATAACGAAACAGTCATCGCGTTTCTTGAACGCTCGTTTGAGGTAATGAGCCAGTTTCTTTTCAGCATCTTCACCAGCACGCAGTTTCACATCGGATGGATTAGTAAATTCTTTTTCTTTGAGTATCACAGCACCTTCTCCCTAGTCATTGTGTAATTCTAGTGCGCCTCATCCCAATTCTTGCCCTCCCCCAACTCCACCAGCAGCGGCACGTTAAGTTCGGCGACGCCGCACATCAGCTTGGGCAGCATGTCCTTGACCAGGTGCAGTTCCGCCTCCGGCACTTCGAGCACCAGTTCGTCGTGCACCTGCATGATCAGGCGACTGTGCAGTTTTTCTGTTTCCAGCCAGTGCTGCACCTTGATCATCGCGAGCTTGATCAAGTCAGCGGCGGTGCCCTGCATCGGCGCGTTGATCGCGGCGCGTTCGGCACCCTGGCGTTTCATGCCGTTGCTGGCATTGATCTCCGGCAGCCACAGCCGGCGGCTGAACACGGTCTCGACATAGCCTTGGCTCTTGGCCTGCTCGCGGGTGCGCTGCATGTAGTCGGCGACGCCGGGGTAGCGCGCGAAGTAGCGGTCGATGTAGGCCTGCGCGGCGCCGCGCTCGATGCCGAGCTGTTTGGCGAGGCCGAACGAGGACATGCCGTAGATCAGGCCGAAGTTGATGACCTTGGCGTAGCGGCGCTGCTCGCTATCCACGTCGGCGGGCGCGACCATGAAGATTTCCGCGGCGGTGGCGCGATGGATGTCCTCGTTGTTGGCGAAGGCTTGCAGCAAGCCCGCGTCGCCGGACAGGTGCGCCATGATGCGCAGCTCGATCTGCGAGTAGTCCGCCGACACGATGCGGCTGCCGAGCGGCGCGATGAACGCCTCGCGGATACGGCGGCCTTCGGCGGTGCGCACCGGGATGTTCTGCAGGTTGGGATCGCTGGAGGCGAGCCGCCCGGTGACCGCCACCGCCTGCGAGTAGCTGGTGTGCACACGTCCGGTAAGGCGATCCACCATCTGCGGCAACTTGTCGGTGTAGGTGGACTTGAGTTTCGCCATGCCGCGATAGTCGAGCAGGATCTTCGGCAGCGGGTAATCGAGTGCCAGTTCCTGCAGCACCTCTTCGTCGGTGGACGGTGTGCCGCTCGGCGTTTTTTTCTTCACTGGCAATTGCAGTTTGTCGAACAGGATTTCCTGGATCTGCTTCGGCGAATTCAGGTTGAACGGCTGCCCGGCGGCCTCATGCGCTCTGGCTTCCAGCGCGATGAGCTTCTCGCCCAGCTCGCGGCTCTGGATTTTCAGCAGGTCGCAGTCGAGCAGCACGCCGTTGCGCTCCATCTGGTAGAGCACCTGCATCGTCGGCAGCTCGATGTCGCGGTACACATGCTGCAAACCTTTTTGCGCCGCG
>DASTNS010000026.1:0-31946 GCA_035720625.1 Gallionella sp.
CATCCACCCGCTGCTGCTGCAGGTGATGGCGCCGCACCTGACACCGGGATTGAAAGGCTGACGACACCCGATGTCTCGCGCCGCCCCTCAAAACGGTACCGAGCAGCATGTGGCTGGGAATCACACGCCGATGATGCAGCAGTACCTGCGCATCAAGGCTCAGCATCCCGACATGCTGCTGTTTTACCGCATGGGGGATTTCTACGAGCTGTTCCATGAGGATGCGGCGCGCGCCGCGAAACTGCTCGACATCACGCTGACCCAGCGCGGCGCATCGGGCGGCCAGCCGATCAAGATGGCGGGCGTGCCCTATCATGCCGCCGAGCAGTATCTGGCACGGCTGGTCAGGCTGGGCGAATCGGTGGCGATCTGCGAACAGATCGGCGACCCAGCCACCAGCAAGGGCCCGGTCGAACGCAAGGTGGTGCGCATCGTCACGCCGGGCACCGTCACCGACTCCGCCCTGCTGGAAGAAAAGCGCGACACCCTGCTGCTGGCGCTGCATGAGCGCCACGGCAAGGTCGGGCTGGCCTGGCTGAATCTGGCTTCGGGGCAATTTTTTGTGTGCGAGACTGCTGCCGAAAATCTGCCCGCCGAACTCGAACGACTGCAACCTTCCGAAATCCTGCATGCCGAGAACGCCGGCCTGCAAGTCAGTATCCATGCGGCTTTCAAGGCACTTCCTGACTGGTATTTCGACCTCGAAACAGCACGCCGCGCGCTGTGCCAGCAGTTCGCCACGCTCGACTTGACCGGATTCGGTTGCGATGATTTCACTATAGGGCTGGAAGCGGCGGGTGCATTGCTCGGTTACGCCAGGCTCACGCAAGGGCAAGGCATCACCCATGTGCGCAGCATGCAGGTATACAGCGCCGACCAGTACGTGCGCATGGATGCCGCGACAAGGCGCAACCTGGAAATCACCCAGACCCTGCGCGGCGAACCCGCCCCTACCCTGCTCTCCCTGCTCGACACCTGCACCACCAACATGGGCAGCCGCCTGCTGCATCACTGGCTGCACCATCCGCTGCGCGACCGGAATGTGTTGCGCGCAAGGCTGGATGCGGTAGAACAACTGGGCACCTCAACCCCTAACCCCTCCCGGCCTCCCCTTGTCAGGGGAGGTGACGGACACGCCGCGCTCAATATCAACTCCTCCCCTGACAAGGGGAGGCCGGGAGGGGTTTATCGCAACGTCCACGACCACCTCAAACCCTGCGTCGACGTGGAACGCATCACCGCGCGCATCGCCCTGCGCAGCGCGCGCCCGCGCGACCTCTCCGGCCTGCGCGATACGCTGCTGACCCTGCCGCAACTGCACACAGCACTTGTAAGTCGGGTTTCAACCCGGCACGAGACTAATGATGTCAGGTTGAGTGCGGAAGGGTCGCTGCGCAGCAACGGGGAACCCACCGGCCTCCCCCTTGCGGGGAAACCCGACCTACAAAACCACTCGCTGATTGCCAGCCTCGCCGATGCCCTGCAAGCCGACCACACACTGGTCGAGCTGCTGCAAAAGACAATCAAGGCCGAGCCTTCCTCGGTCCTGCGCGAGGGCGGCGTGATCGCCGACGGCTTCGATACCGAGCTGGACGAGCTGCGCGGCATCCAGACCAACTGCGGCGACTTTCTGCTGGCGCTGGAAGCGCGCGAACGGGCGCGCACCGGTATCGCCACGCTGAAGGTGGAATACAACCGCGTGCATGGTTTCTACATCGAGGTGACGCATGCGCAGAGCGCCAACGTGCCGGACGATTACCGCCGCCGCCAGACGCTAAAGAACGCCGAGCGCTACATCACGCCTGAACTCAAGGTCTTCGAGGACAAGGCGCTGTCCGCGAATGAGCGCGCGCTGGCACGCGAGAAATTCCTCTACGAACAACTGCTCGACCAGTTAGCCCCGTTCATCCCGCAACTGCAACGCATCGCCGCCGCGATCGCCGAACTGGACGTGCTCGCCACTTTTGCCGAGCGCGCCGCGACGCTGAATTTCAGCGCACCGCAGTTCAGCGACGAGCCACAGATCAGCATCACGCAGGGCCGCCATCCGGTCGTCGAGGCGCAAGTCGAACAGTTCATCGCCAACGACACCGACCTGCACGGCGCGCGCAAGATGCTGCTGATCACCGGCCCCAACATGGGCGGCAAATCCACCTACATGCGCCAGGTCGCGATCATCGCGCTACTCGCGCATGTCGGCAGCTTCGTCCCCGCGCAGGATGCAGTGCTCGGTGAACTCGACCAGATCTTCACGCGCATCGGCGCATCGGACGACCTCGCCAGCGGACGCTCCACCTTCATGGTCGAGATGACCGAGGCCGCCAACATCCTGCACAACGCCACCGAGAAGAGCCTGGTGCTGGTGGACGAGATCGGACGCGGCACCTCAACCTTCGACGGCCTCGCGCTCGCCTACGCGATCGCGCGCCACCTGCTGGAAAAGAACCGCAGCTACACCCTGTTCGCTACGCACTATTTCGAGCTGACACGCTTAGCCGAAGAATTCGCGCAGCTCGCCAACGTCCACCTCGCCGCCATCGAGCACCAGCACAGTATCGTGTTCCTGCACAGCGTCAACGAAGGCGCAGCCAGCCAGAGCTACGGCCTGCAAGTCGCCGCGCTGGCGGGTGTACCCAACGATGTCATCCGCGCTGCGAAGAAACAACTGCTCAAGCTGGAACAGAACAGCGCCGCACAGAACCCGCAGGGCGACCTGTTCGACCGAAAACCGGAGATGCCTGAACCGGAAGAGCATCCGGTGTTGAAGTCGCTGCGCGAACTGCAGCCGGACGAACTGAGTCCGAAGGAAGCGCTGGAGAGGCTATATCAGTTGAAGAAAATGATATAGCGAAATTACTGGAAACAGTTCGACTCCGGTAACATTGGCTCAAATAATAGCGAAAGGATTTAATTATGAGAAAAATACTGCTAGCTCTATGTTTAATGGCAAATCAGGCCTTTGCTGCTGATAATCCTATCAAGCATTTTGATGTCATATTCATAAGCTCCAAAGAAGTGGAAGTCAGGACTTTTAATTGTGAAACCAAGAATGATGAACTCTTATGCAATATCAGAGAAACAACAGTGAGTTATTACAATTGGAAAAAAGATGACAAAGACCCAGAACCTAGCCGTTGTCGAATATCAGCATGGACTGGTAAAGATGAATATAAGATGAAAAATTTAGGCATCTGGTCTAAACAAGAACGCGGTAGTTCATGCAACACTCTAATTGAATATGTCATAAAACCATCTCCAAACGGCAAAGTTGAATATGAACAAATCACATTGGACAACAAGGATGATGACAGTTATTGCGTTGGCGTCTTCGGAAAAACTGGAACTATTAAACAATACAAACCGAACGAATATTTATCTCGAATACCTATGACTTGTTCATCAATAGTAATGGACCCGTAAGACCTCATACCGTGCAATGCGCTTTGCTTATTGACACTCTACCAGCCAGGTAGCATGGGTTCGATGTTGTGCCCACTGGTAGTCCAAAAGATGTTGGGCACCTTATTGCCCACGATTAAACGGTTTTAGGTTTTACTTCCCCTGTGCGCCGCCGAGTAGCAGAAACTGGTCAGGAGGTGTCGGCGAGGACTGTCTGAGCGCGCAGCGCGAGTTCCGCAGCCGCCTGACCAGTCGAGCAACGCAGGGCACCCCGCAGGGGCGGCAAACCGGGGTCGCCTTTTCTTTGGCTACTTTATTTTGGCGAAGCAAAAGAAAGTAGCTTGCTGCAGGGCAACCCCCGGCGAAGTTGATTTAAGGAACGATCATGAAACTCCGCGTATTGATCCTGGGCTACGGCGAGATGGGGCATGCCATGGAGTATCTGCTGGCGGCGCGCCACGATGTGCGCATCTGGAACATGGGTGTGGTGGTGAAGGGTTGCAAAGCGACGCTGGAGGATGAGGTTGCCGATGCGCAGGTGATCCTGTTCTGCCTGCCGGTGAATCCGCACCATGAGATTGCGAGCCGCATCGCGCCTTATCTCACAAAAGACAGCCTGTGCCTCTCCATCGCCAAAGGGCTGGATGAATCGGGGCGCACGGCAGCGCAAGTGTTCGACAGTGTGTTTGGCGGCAAGCATCACTACGGGGTGGTGTATGGCCCGATGATCTCGGAAGAACTCAGGGCGGGGCGGTATGGCTTTGCCGATGCGGTGTTGTCCGACACGGCGGATTTTGAGGTGATGCACAGCCTGTTCCGCGGCAGCACGCTGGTATGCCAGCAGGCGTCGGACATGCACGGCAGGAGCTGGTCGGTGATCCTGAAGAATGTGTATGCGATCCTGTTCGGCATCGCGGATGAGCTGCAACTGGGCGACAACATGCGCGGGCACCTGATGGTCACCGCGATCGCGGAGCTGTCCGGCATCGTGCAGGCGTTCGGCGGTCAGGCGCATACGCCTTACAGCTATGCCGGCCTGGGCGACCTGCTGACGACGGCGACCAGCGAGGGTTCGCACCACCATGAACTGGGCCGCAGGCTGGTGCGCGGCGAATGGTCGGACATCTCCGGCGAGGGGGTGCATACCCTGCGCATGGTGGAGAAGTATCGCGTGTTCGAGTGGCGCGCCTACCCGCTGTTCTCGCTGTCGCACGATATCGTCAGCCAGCCTGTGACGCTGCATGAGCGAGTGGAGGATTATCTGAAGCAGTTGCGCGAGACGCAGAGTTGCGCGATCTGAAGGGCGCCTGAAGCCGTTCGTGCTGAACCGGATAACCACTAGCCGAACGTGAACGCATAAGCCTCCAGCCCCGGCGCATCGGTTTCGATCTCGAGCAGGCTGCTCTTCGGGGTCTGCTGGTCGATCAGTTCATACAGCGTGTTGCGCTCGACGCTGACCACGCCCGCGGGTGCGTCCTTGCCCGCATTGCCTTCAACCTCCTTGTCGTTCAGCCTGAGCGATAACCGCAGCGGCTTGCCGCCGGCCGTGCCGAGCACGAGGAACACCTTGCGCGCCTTGAAGTTGAGGCGCAGCGCCGCGCCCTGCCCGCCTGCGACGATCTTTTCGCGTTCCACTTTCCATGTGCCGCGCAGCGCCCATGCGTCATCCGGCAGGGAAGCGGGGAAGCGGTAGACCCCCTGAGCATCGCGCGCCACGTGTTCCCTGCCGCCGAAGCTGTCTGCCCTGGCGTAGCCGAGGTAGGTCTCCGGGGTCTGGCCGAACGCGAACGTGGGCGCTTCCACCTGGATGGTTTCGCCCTTCTCTTTCAGGCCGAGCAGGTAGCGGATGTTGTTCTCCGTGACGCTGTATTTGCCCTCGCCGAAGTGGGTGTAGACCACCCGGCCCTGCCGGTCGATCAGGTAATGCGCCGGCCAGTAGCGGTTGTTGAAATTCAGCCAGGTGGAAAGCTGGTTGTCCAGCGCGACGGGATAGCGGATGCCGTGCTGCGCGATCGCATCCTTGACGTTGGCCGGCTTTTTCTCGAACTCGAATTCCGGCGAATGCACGCCGACGATCACCAGCCCCATGTCGCGGTATTTCCTGTCCCAGTCGGTGAGATAGGGCAAGGTGCGCACGCAGTTGATGCAGGAGTAGGTCCAGAAGTCGATCAGCACGACCTTGCCTTGCAGTTCCTTCATGGTGAGCGGCGCCGAGTTCTGCCACGCCTCGATGCCGGCGAATTCCGGCGCGGCGTAAGGTTGGCCCAGACCATCCTGCAGCACCAGTTCGCCGCGCGGCGCTTCGGCGGTTTCTCTTGGCATGAACAGCGCCTCGATGTCCGCGCCGGAGGCGATGTAGGCGACCGACAGGAGGATGAGCACGCCGAAACCCTTGCGCACTGCTTCGGCGTGGCGCGCGAAGAATCCCAGCCTGCCCATGATCCTGCGCCCGGCCAGCGCGATGACGAGCATCGGCACGCCCGCGCCGATGCCGAACGAGAGGATGACGAGGTTGCCGGCGAGGTCGGTCTGCTGGCGGATCACCTGCACCAGCACGGCGGCGAGGATCGGCCCCGCGCAGGGCGTCCACACCAGACCGATCAATGCGCCGATGGCGATACCGCCGAGCAGGCCTTCCCCGCCGCTTCCGGCAAGCCGGTTGCCGAGATCGGCCGCACCCTGCGTCAGCGCGCTGAATCTTTCCGACAACTTTGATGACAGCAGCACCAGCCCCAGCAGCGCGAGCAGCACCAGCGAGACATCCTTCACGAGGTCGAGGTCCAGGCCGAGCAGCGCGACGAGCTTGCGCGCGACGATGGCGAACAGGGTGAACGCCAGCACGAAGCCGATGATGACGCCGTACGGCCTGCGCCTGCCGCCGCCGGCCGAGGTGGCCAGCACCAGCGGCAGCACCGGCAGGATGCAGGGCGAAACAATCAGCGCTACGCCTTCGAGGAACGCCAAGCCGATGTCGATCGCGCTCATCTTAAGCTCCTGACATTAGCCACGGATTAACACGGATATTCACGGATAAAACCGGTTCTAATCCGCGTTTCATCCGTGCCAATCCGTGGCTGAATGTTTTCCAGTCTATGATTGCTCCTTGTCCGGGACGAACCTCAGCGCAACGCCGTTGTTGCAGTAGCGCAGGCCGGTGGGTTGCGGGCCGTCTTTGAACACGTGGCCGTGATGACCGCCGCAGCGCGCGCAGTGGTATTCGGTGCGCGGCAGGATCAGCTTGTAGTCGGTCCTGGTCTCGACCGCGCCGGGCAGCACGTCGTAGAAGCTCGGCCAGCCGGTGCCGCTGTCGAACTTGAATCTGGAGGGGAACAGCGGCAGGTCGCAGGCGACGCAGAGGTACAGGCCGCTGCGTTTCTCGCGGTCGAGCGGGCTGGAATACGGCCGCTCGGTGCCTTCCCGGCGCAACACCTCATATTGCTCGGGGGTGAGCAGCTTCTTCCATTCCGCATCGCTCTTGTTGAGTTTCACGATGTGCTCGGCGGCAACGGCCTGCCCCGCCATGAGGAACCTCGACAATGCCAGCATACCTGCCCCGCCGGCTGCGAGCCTGATGAATGAGCGTCTGTCCATGGCATCCTCCCGACTGTGTGGAGAAAAACGGCGCAATCACTCCGGAAGCCACGCACCGTGCGAAACATCTTACAACCCTATGGTGACGGAGTCGAACCCTTTCCCCACTCACGGTAAACTCCGTCTCTCCGATTAATTTGAAACTGCCATATGCCCCATCTCGTCGTCTCGATCACCGGCCACGGTTTCGGCCATGTCGCGCAGACCGCGCCGATTCTGAACGCATTGCATCAAATGATGCCGCAACTGCGCCTCACGGTGCGCTCCGCCGTGCCGCTTGCCCATCTGCATTCGCGCATCCAGGCGCCGTTCTCCCATCTGCCCGGCGAGGGCGATATCGGCATGGCGATGTCTTCGGCGATCGACGTTCATGTCGAGGAGAGCCGCGCGGCCTATCGCGCCTTTCATGCGGACTGGGATAGGCGCATCGCCGACGAGGCGCGCCTGCTGCGCGAACTCGGCGCGGACATGGTGTTGTCCAACGTCGGCTACCTGCCGCTGGCGGGCGCGCAGCGTGCGGGCATCGCGAATGCCGCGCTGGGTTCGCTGAACTGGTTTGACATCTATCGCCACTATTGCGGCGATGACACCATCACCGCGCAGATGCATGCCTGTTACGCCAACGCCGATGCCTTTCTGCGCATCACGCCCGGCCTGGCGATGGGACATCTGCCTAATCTCGTGCCGGTCGCGCCCATCGCCGCCGTCGGCAGCAACCGGCGCGATGAACTGGACCATCACCTGAAACTTTCGCAAGAAGAGAGGCTGGTGCTGGTCAGCCTGGGCGGCATTGGTGGCCGCCTGCCCATCGAGCGCTGGCCGCGTATCGCCGGCGTGTGCTGGCTGGTGCAGCAGGACTGGCGGGTCGAACATCCCGATGCCA
This sequence comes from Gallionella sp., assembly GCA_035720625.1. Taxonomy (GTDB): domain Bacteria; phylum Pseudomonadota; class Gammaproteobacteria; order Burkholderiales; family Gallionellaceae; genus Gallionella. The sequence continues at coordinate 7,874 of DASTNS010000026.1, forward strand.
TCGTTATCGAATCCTTGCAGATGAGTTTCGGCGATCTGCTCGCCAGCAGCGATGCGCTGATCTGCAAGCCGGGCTATGGCAGCTTCGTCGAGGCGGCATGCAGCAGCACGCCGGTATTGTATGTCAGCCGCGCCGACTGGCCGGAGTCGTCGGTCCTGATCGAATGGCTGCAACAACACGGCCTGTGCCGCGAGGTTTCACGGAATGCGCTGGAACAGGGAAATTTTGCCGGAGCACTGAGAGAAATCTGTTATGCGCCGCGCTCCGAGCCGGTTATGCCGGAAGGTGCAGAACAGGTGGCGGGCTGGATAGCCAAGCGGTTGCAGAGATGCCGCAATGAAGCAGGTTCGGTGCGACGGCGGCGGCAATGACCGCCGCCGTCATGGGAGAGGATGAAACGCTTACTTGCGGGTAAACTCGATGACGATCTGGCCCGGTTCGCGGGCGACGTAGTTGATCTCAATGCCGGCGCCGTAGCGGTCGCTCAATTGCGCGAGCAGCGGCAGCGGGTCATGGTCGTTGCAGAACAGCATAGTTTCGCCGGGATGCAGGGAATCGAACGCACCGAAAATGGCGGCGTGGCGGAAGCGCTTGGCAACGCCGCGGGCATCGAACGGGTAACGCATGTCGGGCATGATGGAATTGGAGCAGTTGTGAATCATCTTGGGTTCCTTGATCAGAGAGGTTGATTGAAAATAATGCCCGACTATTTTAATAGGATATTCCGAAAATGCAAGCCTGATTCCGAGCGCGTTGATTCCCTACGCCAGCTTTAAGCGGAATATGGATTCAGGTATATTCAATCACGCAACTCATTTTGCAGCCGCAACATCGGCGCCGACGCTTTGGGGATATTTGCCACACGCCGCGAATATCCGGCTGCCCGCTCTCCGACCACACAGGTTTTTCAATGGGTAACGTAGTCATGCAAAAACAGGTTTTGGTGGCTATCGCGTTACTTGCACTTTTTTTCGGATGCGACAGCCAGGAAGGTGGAACAGCCGCGCCCGGCACGGCACCTGTCGCTGCCGAGTTGCCGAAACCGAAGGAAGTGTCAGTCAATTCCCCTCCAATTTTACTGGGGAAACCGTCTATCTCACACGACCTGGCAATCGGTGAGAAGGTGTACAGGAACACCTGCGGCCTTTGCCATAGACTCGGATTGAAAGGTGCACCACGCCTGGGTGACAAGGAAGACTGGATGTCACGCCTCGCCCAGGGAAATGAAGTTTTTTATAATCATGCCATAAACGGATACAGAGGCAGCAAGGGTTTCATGCCATCCCGCGGCTCCAACGCCAAGCTATCCGAGAACGAGGTAAAGGCGGCAGTAGACTATATGGTACGGTATTCCGTGCCAAAACCACATGGCCCGCTCGGATCGCATGTGTTTTCCTCCACGGCCAAACCATCTACAATTCGCTAACCGAAGGATTATGACCAACATGCAAAAACCAATACTGATCGCTATCGCTTCGCTTGCGCTTCTTTACGGGTGTGGCGGCAAGAACAAGGAAGTTGCCGCACCTGTGCCCGCACCCCCTGCTACCGCAACGCCCAACGCGGCAGCCGCTTCAACTTCGCCCGCTGCACCGCAACCACAGCCGAATGAGGCCGAACCGCAGGCGGTTGCGGCGGCTCCCGATCTGGCAACCGGCGAGAAGGTGTACAAAAGCACCTGCAGCATTTGCCATAAATCCGGATTGGGGGGCGCACCACGCATGAACAACAAGCAAGATTGGGGGTCGCTCATTGCTCAAGGCAACGAAGTTCTCTATGATCGTGCCATAAATGGATACAGGGGCAGCAAGGGCTTCATGCCACCCCGCGGCGCTAATATCAAATTATCCGAGAGGGAGGTAAAGGCTGCGGTGGACTATATGGTTACACATACCATACAAGCCGGATATTAGACAAAGTGCCGTGACACGCGGGATGCGGCAGCACTTTTGGAGATTTTTCGATGGGATCCGCAGCCTGCCGGAAGGTGCTGTCTCCGGCGCAGGTTGAACTACCCCGCAACTTTCACGGCAACAAACTTTCAAGCGCCGGGAAAAGCTCTCTTTCCTCGAAGCGGACATGTTCCGTCAGGAGCCTGCCGAAGCTGTCCAATGCATCAATGTCGTTGCGCTGCAAGCCACTGAGCAGCGCGCGCAGTTGTCGGTGGTCTTCCAGGGTGCGCTGCTCAAGCGGCGTGTTTCCGGCGCTGCGCAGCAGCGGCAACAGGGATTGCTCCTCGATCTGGAAGTGCGGCTCCAGCTCGTCGGAAAATGCCTGAAGTACGCGCTGGCAGGTCTTGCCTACCCGCTCCTCATCACGCGATTGCACGGCCCGCTCACAGGCCTTTGCCAGGGTAAGAGCGGTATGATGTTCCCGTGACAGGGGTTGCAGTGCCGGAATTCGTTTCACGGGATGCTCAGACGGACATTACGATGAAGACTTCCGGGTCGTCGCCGTGATCCAGGAGGATGCTGCGCACCCGATCCTGCCACAGCTTGCCGAATTCGGCGGCCTCGGCCGGGGTCGCGTTGCCCGACAGGCAATTCCCCATCAGCATGGGCATGCGCGGCGCGGCCGGGACGCGTTGCAGGTTTGCCGCCGTCTGTACCGCCTGCCCGGTATCGAGCCGGGTGAAGCGTATTTCTCCCGGCATGTCCACCGCAAAGAACAGCTTTTCGTTACGATTGAAACGCCCGACAAGCCCCTTGAATCCGTCGTCGGCCCTGGCGCCGGTCAACATGCTCACGACATTCGCAATGACGCCAGTCACGCCGCTCGTGCTGTCCTGGCTGAATTCCACCAGAATGTCACCGCGCACCGGCATTGCGCCGGGATAGAGCGCGGCCAGCGCCTTGCAGGTCATCCAATAGGCCGAGGCGACTGTCGGGCAGGAATGGCCGGCCAGCCGTACCGCATCGAAATAACCGTATTCCAGGATCCCGCCTTCCGTCGCGCCGAGAAATTCGGCTAGCGGGTCGTACAGACTGATCTTGGGAACCTTATCGAAAAAATCCGGATGACTCATGTTTTATTACCCTCAAATGTTGCCAATGGTAGCATCACATTGGGTTGGCTGTCGTGTAGAATGGCACTCTACTGTAGAGCAACGCAATCGCTGGTTGCAGTGCCATAAATTCCATGCCGGATTCCAGATGCGCCATCCCAAGGGCCGTGCTTGAGCCACGCTTCATGGTGGGATTATTGTGCCGGCCACAGTTACTTGGAACTAACCGCTTCTGGTGCGCCTCCAATTCGCGGGCACCGGACAATAAAATAAACGTTTGAGGAGATATCGCTATGCAAGCCAGAAAGATTCTTACCAGCCTGATGTTATGCGTTGCAATCGGGCTTCCGCAATATGCCTCCGCCGGCAGGTATTGCCCGGTGACAGACAGTGGAGCAATTCGCATAGACGAGTGCAAGTACAGCTCTAACGAAGAATGCAAGCAGGCAAGCAAGAGCAAGAAAGATTGTGTAGCCGACCTGCCCGACCCATCGGATAAAGCGCCGTATTGCCTGGTATTGGGATGGCTGGAAGTCTGCGACAAATACTTTGATATGGAGTCATGCGAAAAGGATGCCGAAAAGAAAGCCGGTCAGTGCATCCCGAACTCGCGTTACAAAGGCGCCGACAAACAATGACCCTTCACGGTATGCTCGGGACGAACGGCTCGCTATTTTGATTAGAATGAAAAGCCGGCCTTTATTTTTCTTGAACCAGTCTATGGTTGCCAGCTTATTATACGAACATGGCGCAGCCTGAAGAAGAACGATATCTCAAATTGCTCGGCACACTTGCATCCAAATATGCGAAGTGGTGGCTGGGCATAGGCACAATCGCAATCCTGGCAATCGGCGGGTATTTCTATGTTGGCCATTCGGCAAACCGGCTGGACGGCAACGCTTCCGCCGCTCCTGCGGCCAATTCAAATCTCAATCAAATAACAACCACCGATAAGGCTTCAGCCAAACCGGCAAAAAAGCTTTGGGTATGCCCCATGCATCCCCAGATTATCAGTGATCGGCCGGGAGAGCTATGCCCGATCTGCGGCATGGACCTGGTGGAAATGGAACCGCCGAGTGCGCACCAGCCCGGACATAGCCACGGTGTAAATATCGATACCGCTTCCCAGCAAAGGCTCGGGGTGCGTTTGGCCACTGTCGAATGGCAAACGCTGAGCCAGGATATCCATGCTTATGGCAACGTGGTTGCCGACGAAAGTCTGGTTTTCAACCTTAGCTCGAAACTTGAAGGAGTCATCAAAAAACTCCACGTAAGTCTGGTTGGCCAGCAAGTCGAGGAAGGACAGGCGATTTATGAAATATATTCTCCCGAGTTGCTTAAAGCCCAGTTCGAATATGTCGAATTGCTCAAGGAAAAGAACATACTCATGATTCCCATGTTGTCCGACGACGCACATACGAACCCTGACTATCGGATGACCGAGAGCGACATGATGGCGGTGCAGATGAATGCCAAAGAACGCAACCTCTACACCGAGAAATTCCAATATTACGATGTCGGCCAACTGATTGAAGAGCTCAACACCACCTACCGGCCCAGAGAAGTGGTTGAGGTACTTGCGCCGCGGTCCGGCTTCGTCACCAAGATCGAGGTTCATGAAGGCAGCGCCATCAAGCCGATGGATAACTTGTTTTCCTTCGCCAACACATCACGGGTCTGGATCGATGTGCCGCTTTTCCCCGATCAACTTGCCTGGGTAAAAGACGGCGATGAGGTGACAGTACGCCTGTTAAAGTCCAGCTCGCCGGAAATCAAGGCACGCCTGAAATTTATCTCTCCGATGATCGATGGCGCGACACGCACCGTACAGGCGCGATTGAGCGTCGACAACGCTAAAAGCCAGCTGCTTATAGGCTCCTTCCTTGACGTCATCATTCACGCCAAGCCACATAAGGCGCTTGCCGTACCGCGCTCGGCGGTAATGCGCACCGGCAAGGGCGATTGGGTAATACTGTCCGAGGGCGCAGGGCACTTCTCGCCAGTCAAAGTGGAAACAGGGATCGAAACTGCCGATGCTATTGAAATCACTGCTGGCTTACAAGCCGGCGATCAGGTTGCGGTAAACGGGCAATTCTTACTGGATGCGGCGGCATCGATGAGCGATGCCGCACAGCGCATGCATGGCAACCACTAGGCAGACAAATACCAGGCGCAACAAGTTTGCCGTGAAGTAACACCCATTCCTCGCGCTTCTGGCGCGGAGATTTTTTGGCTCAAGCATGATTGCACGCATCATCAAATGGTCGCTGAAGAACCGCATCGTGGTGCTGTTATGCGCCGTGCTGCTGGCCGGCTGGGGAGTCTACTCCTCGCGCCATATGGCATTGGACGCCATTCCCGACCTTTCCGACATTCAGGTCATCATCAAGACCGCCTATCCCGGTCAGCCGCCGCAGGTGGTGGAAGACCAGGTCACGTTCCCGCTCACTTCCGAGTTGCTGTCGGTGCCGGGCTCGACCGCAGTACGCGGCTTTTCGATGTTCGGCGAATCCTATGTGTATGTGATTTTCAAGGATGGCACCGACCTGTACTGGGCGCGCTCGCGCGTGCTGGAATACCTGAGCCAGATCGAGGATCGCCTGCCGAAGGGAGTCATCCCCGCGCTGGGGCCGGACGCGTCAGGCGTGGGTTGGGTGTTCGAATATGCGCTGGTGGACAGGCACCACCGCTACGATGCCGATCAATTGCGTGTAGTGCAGGATTTCTTCCTCAAGTACGAATTGCAAAGCCTGCCCGGCGTGGCCGAAGTCGCCAGCATCGGCGGCATGGTGCGGCAATTCCAGATCGAGGTGAACCCCAACCGGCTGGCGGCGTACAACCTGAGCCTGGAACGCGTCGAGCAAGCGATCCGTGACAGCAATATGACGGGCGGCGGCTCGGTGATGGAAATGGGGCGTGCCGAATACGTCGTGCGCGCGCAGAATTATCTGAAGAGTCTGGATGATTTTCGGCGCATTCCGTTGTCCACCAACGCGCAAGGAGTGCCGATCCGCCTGGAAGATGTGGCGCAAATCCAGGTCGGGCACGAATTGCGCCGCGGCGTGACCGATCTGGATGGGCAAGGCGAAGTGACTGGCGGCATCGTAATCATGCGCTATGGCGAAAACGCGCTTGAGACCATCACGCGCGTCAAGGCGCGCCTGAATGAATTGCAGGGCGGGCTGCCGCCCGGCATCGAGCTGGTGGTCACCTATGACCGCTCCGGCGTAATCAAGCGCGCCATCAAAACACTAGGCGAAAAGCTGGTCGAGGAATCGATCATCGTCGCCTTGGTATGCCTCGCATTTTTATTCCACTTGCGCTCCTCATTGGTGGCGGTGGTAACGCTGCCGATCGGCATTCTGACTGCTTTCATCATCATGGAAAGCCAAGGCGTAACTGCCAACATCATGTCGCTGGGCGGCATTGCCATCGCCATCGGCGCGATGGTGGATGCCGCAGTAGTGATGATAGAAAACATGCATAAGCATCTGGAGCGCGCCGGCGACCAGCCCGACTACTGGAAAATCACCGCCCAGAGCGCGCTTGAAGTGGGGCCGGCCTTGTTCTTTTCGCTGCTGATCATCACCGTATCCTTCCTGCCGGTGCTGACGCTCACCGGGCAGGCAGGCAAGCTGTTCGCTCCGCTCGCCTACACCAAGACTTATGCCATGGCCGCAAGCGCGGCGCTTGCCATTACCCTGGCACCGGTGCTGATGGGTTATTTTATCCGCGGGCGCATCGCCCACGAGCAAAGCAACCCGTTGAACCGGCTGCTGCATGCGCTTTACCGCCCGCTGCTGATGGCCGCGCTGCAAAAACGCAAACTGGCCCTGTCGCTCTGCCTGTTATTGCTGCTGAGCGCCGCCTGGCCGATTGCAAAACTGGGCAGCGAGTTCATGCCGCCGCTCAACGAGGGCGATCTGCTTTATATGCCCACCACGCTGCCCGGCGTGTCGATAGACGAGGCAGCAAATATCATGCAAATCACCGACCGCCTGATCGCGCAAATGCCAGAGGTCGAGCGCGTGTTCGGCAAGGCCGGGCGCGCCAATTCCGCCACCGATCCGGCACCGCTTTCGATGCTGGAAACCACGATCCAGCTCAAACCGCGCGAGCAGTGGCCACCCGGCGAGACCATGGATGACCTGATCCGCAAACTGGACAACCAGGTGCGCCTGCCGGGGCTGACTAATTCCTGGGGATATCCGATCCGCACGCGCATAGATATGCTGTCCACCGGCATACGCACGCCGCTGGGAATCAAGGTTACCGGGCCGGACCTTGCCGGCATCAGCGCACTGACCATGCAAATCGAAGAGGTAATAAGAAACTCCGTGCCGGGCACGCGCAACGCTTTCGCCGACCGGGCTTCCGGCGGGCGTTATGTGGATATTGCGTTGGACCGCGTGCAGGCGGCGCGTTACGGTGTTACCGCAGCCGATGTGCAGCGCCTCGTGCAGGGTGCCATCGGTGGAGAAAACATCGGCATGGTGATCGAGGGGCGCAACCGTTTCCCGATCAACCTGCGCTATCAGCGCGCTTTCCGCGATTCACTCACCGCGCTCGCAGCCAGCCGCATCATGACACCTTCCGGTGCGCAAGTATCGCTGGGAACGATAGCAAACATAAGCGTGAATGATGGCCCGGTCGAGATCAAAAGCGAAAATGGCCGCTTGGTGGCTTATGTTTATCTTGATTTCGCCGGGCGCGACTTGGGCGGTTATATCGCCGACGCGCAGGTAGCCGTGGCAAAAGCCGTCGAACTGCAACCGGGCTACGCCATCGCCTGGTCAGGGCAATATGCCAGCTTGCAGCATGCCAAGGAACGTTTCATGTGGGTGATACCGCTCACGCTGCTGCTGGTGGTGGCACTGCTTTATTTGAATTTCCGCCATAGTGGCAAAGTGCTGCTGGTGTTGCTGTGCCTGCCTTTTTCCTTGGCGGGCGGCTTCTGGCTGGTGTACTGGCTGGATTATCACTTGTCGGTGGCGGTAGCAGTCGGATTTATCGCGCTGGCCGGCGTAGCGGCCGAATTCGGCGTGGTCATGCTGCTCTATCTGGATCAGTCCATCGCGGAACTCCGCCAGTCCGGCCGTCCGGTAAACTATCAAAATTTGCAGCTTGCCATCGTTCAAGGGGCGCTGCTGCGCATCCGCCCGAAAATAATGACGGTATCGGTGATCGTGGCCGGTTTGGTTCCGGTGATGGTCAGCGCAGGCACCGGCGCAGATGTCATGAAGCGTATTGCTGCGCCGCTGGTGGGCGGCATGATTACCGCCCCGCTGCTCTCTCTCATCGTCATTCCTGTCATCTATGCGTGGTGGCAAGAAAGAAGTTTGCCAGAAAATCCGTCTTTATCGTAAGTCGTGGCGAGTTTGATAGCCTGCCAACCAAGACAAGTATCATCCTGTAGAAATCACTTTGATTTTATTGTGCCATTGAGGCCGGGTCTGGATTCATAGCGCCACAACACCATGGCTGAAATACCTTGGTGCGTTGCCGCAATGACCCCCATATCCGCTTTACGCGCTTGAATCTCACCAATTCGTTCCACGCAATACCACAGCACAGTGTTTCGACGATCCTTTGGAAGGCAGCACTATGGCCCACATGCGCAATTGAACCAACGCACCGTCCGGTCGCCGCACGACAAGGTCTTGAAACTTTCTTTCTTGCTTTGTTTCCACCATAAGCGTGCAATGGTCACTCTTTTCGCAATCCTTCGCACAATCCGTCCCCTGAAAAAGGCTAGGGCAAAGTTTGTTCAGAGTAACGTCGCGATCCTGACCCAGCATGCGACTAGCCGCTTCATTGATTGCAACAACGCGGCGATCTTGATCGATAAAAACAATCCCCTCGTCGAGATTATCAAAAACCTGTTTTAATTCCGGCAAAGTAACCATAAATGTTTGTCGCTCCAAAATACGCCCACTATTGGAAGCAATAATTTTTTAGAAATAAAGAAAACAGCCCACAAAAATGTGGGCTGTTACTTGGCACTACTGGCAAATTACTTGGTCGACAGTACGTAGACTATATAGTCGCCTTTTTCCTGAGATGTGCAGTTTCTCTCAAGAATGTCATTACAGTGTAAATCGAAAGTTTCTTCTGTCTTTTTCAGATTAGAGAAACGCTTTGGGTTGACAGTCGGGGAAAGGGAAGCGATCTTCTTTCCGGTTTGTGAATGCTTGCCAACGGCTGCTGGATTATCACCATGGCAATCCGTACAAGCCACATCCTTACCCTTTACTTTATGTTTCTTGATAAAGAATGCACGCCCCGCTTCCGCATTTAAAACGTAGGAAGGATTAACACCCTTGACAAGGGCTTGATATTGTTTAACAAATTGTTTTGCACCATCCACATCCGCCTGAGCAGGCAGACTGAAAAAACCGAGCGCTGCAAGCATAACATAAGCAAATTTACGCATTTTTAAAAGCCCCTCCTAAGGAGTTAAGTTTGTATTCTGTTAAGTTTGTACTACGTTTTGAAATTTACATTAGAGCATATAGTCATGTCAATACTAGCTTAGTAACAGCTTATTCAAATACAGTAGGCTTTAAGCCCCATCCCGATACATAGAGATGCCATATATTTTTTAAGCTATTATATTCAATTAGTTGTGGTGAATCGAATTAAATGAGAAATTTATTCATCTTAAAAATCAAAATTCACTCAATTGTGAATATGTCACAATGAAAAATGGCTCGAAAACTGCGGGTACAAAAAAACGATGACTGAAAAATTCAAGATTGCCATCATTGGCGCAGGGCCGGCCGGTCTGTCTGCTGCTACACATGCTGCCGAGTTGGGAATCTCGCATATTCTGCTGGAAGCTGGGCAGCATCCCGCAAATACTATCCATAAATACCAAAAAGGCAAGCTTGTCATGGCTGAGCCAGCTGTGCTGCCGCTCCGGAGCCCGGTGACATTTGCAGCGGGGACTCGCGAAAACATCCTTGAAGCATGGCACGAAGATATCCAGAGGTATAAGGTCAACCTGCGCCTAGGCGCACAGGTTGACGGAATAACAGGCGAGCGTGGCAACTTTCAGATCACTTTGTCTTCTGGGCAAACCATTAATGCCGAGTTTGTAGTGCTTGCAATTGGGCTTCAAGGCAACATTAACAAGCTGGGGGTTCAGGGTGAAGACCTACCGAATGTGCAATATCAACTCGATGATCCGGAAGAGTTTAAAGATGAAACTATCGTGGTTGTGGGAGGTGGAGATGCCGGCGTGGAAAATGCACTCGCGCTCGCACAGCAGAATCGGGTGATCCTCATCAATCGCGAGGAAGAATTTAGCCGCTGTAAAGAAGGGAACTTCCTCCTCCTGCAAGCTGCCATCAAGGCGGGCTGGATTGAACCACGGGCCAGTGCAAGTATCGACCATATCGACGCTGAAACAGAAAATGGTTTTTTGCTGAGAGTTGTCGCAAAAACTTCTGAAGGTGTCGAGATCATTGATTGCCATCGCGTTATTGCGCGTCTTGGCGCCAGTCCGCCGCGTAAACTGTTGGAAAGTTTTGGCGTGAAATTCCCCAATAGCGACATAACCTCGGCACCGGAGTTATCGGAACAATATGAGTCGAATGTACCTGGCCTCTATATTATCGGCGCGCTCGGCGGTTGCCCGCTTATCAAGCAGGCGTTGAACCATGGTTACGAGGTGATCGAATATATCCTCGGAAATCCGGTAGAGACGGCGGACGAACCGCTCCTCAAACAAAAGATTTCCACCTTCAATGCCTCATGCTCAGTCAACGAAGGACTCGCCATTATCCGGCGTAACTCGCCTATATTAGCTGACCTTACCGCACTGCAGCTGCGTGAACTCCTGCTCGAAAGCAATGTTTTGACTCCCCAGCCGGGCGAAATTATTTTCAAATACGATGATTACACCAGCAGTTTCTTCTCAATCCTGGAAGGGGAGCTTGCTGTTCTTGTTAAGGCGAAGGATGGCAGTGAAATTTATTTTCAAGTTAAGGCAGGGAATTTTTTTGGTGAAATGGGACTGATATCCGGACGCCGCAGATCCGCCACAATCAAGGCAATTACGGATTGCGTGCTTATCGAAACACCGCGCCGCTCGATGCTTAAACTGATTAATTCCGTGGAATCCGTGCGTCAAAAACTCGATGAGATATCGATGAAACGGGTAGTTCGCAACTGTCTGACCAACACCCTTCCGGAAAGCGAATTGAACTATTTGTTGCAGGGTGCAACGATCAAACGATATAAGGCCGGAGATGTCTTGTTTCATCAGGGCGATAAAGCTGACGGCCTATATCTGATCCGGCGCGGCTCGGTGATAATTTCCAGCATGACTGGTGGGAAAGAGGATGTATTGTCATATGTCGTTACAGGCAACTATTTTGGCGAAATGGCACTTGTCTCGGATAAGCCGCGCTCGGCCACAGCACGGGCCGCTTCAGCAACTGAGGTTGTCCTACTCAAAGCCCCAGTGACTATTGCGGTACTCGAGCGCAATACAGACCTGCGTGATCTTTTTGCTGCACGCTATCGCGAAAATGCTCATGATGAAAAAATGATCGAGCCTCAGGGCAAACCGGGCAATTTATTTACTTTTCTTATTCAGCATGGTGTTGGCGAAGCAACAGACGTATTATTGATCGATTATTCGCTTTGCATACGTTGCAACAATTGTGAAGCTGCCTGTGCAAATACGCACGGGGGCACCCCACTTTTTGACCGTGAAGCCGGTCCTACCCACGGCCACATTCATCTGCCTACTGCATGCCGCCATTGCGAGCATCCATATTGCATGCTGGATTGCCCGCCCAATGTTATTCACAGATCGGTCAGCGGCGAGGTATTCATTGCAGACGGCTGTATTGGATGCGGCAATTGCAAAAATAACTGTCCTTACGATGCCATCCAGATGGCAGCTGTTAATCCAGAGTTCAAAAAACCGGGTTTATGGCAAGCGCTGCTGGGCAGCGCTAATCATGACGAGAAAAAGCGCATTCCTGATGATGATTTACCCAAAAAGGCAATCAAGTGCGACTTGTGCAAGGATAATGCAATGGGGCCAGCCTGCGTCCGGTCATGCCCGACCGGAGCGGCCTTGCGCATCAGCCCAGAAGCCCTTTCCCAAACTATGCGCAGCAGTTCTGCGGTATTGGAATAAAACGGCGAAATATTAACCCAGGATTAAAACAATATGCAGCGCAGCACATTACTGGAGTACAAAAATTATCGGTATTTTAAAACCACCAGCCTGCTGATAATTTTTGCCGTAATGGCTTATTTAATCTATCAACCTGCTACGGGCGCTTATGGCGGCTCATGGCTGGGTTATTTATTTGGGATTTTATCGGTGCTGATTGTCGTTGTGCTGATTCTATATGGGGTTCGCAAGCGTTTGGCGCCCATACGTACGGAGCGGCGAAACTTATTAGGTACTTCATCACCGCAGCAGAATGTCCCAGACCGTCGAAAGCGCGAAGCGAACTGGTTGCGGCATCATGGCGCAACTCTTCAGGGTTGGCTTTCTGCTCACACATATCTGGGAACTGCACTCATCGTGCTGGCTACGCTGCATACTGGTTTTCAGTTTGGGTGGAATATCCACACTTTGGCCTATGCTTTGATGATGGTCGTAATCCTTAGCGGCTACTACGGCATCTACGCTTATCTACGCTTCCCACGCTTGATGACGGCCAATATGGGCGGAATAGGTACATTTGATACCCTGCTGCTTGAAATTGACGATCTTGATAAGCAGGCGAGCATTAAGTCCCTTCAGTTTTCCGATGATATCTGCGCGATTGTGCTCAAGGCTCGACAAGAAACTCGTGTTGGCGGAAATTTTTTCCAGCAGTTGACAGCATACCAGCGCAACTGCCCGACTGCCCAAGCAGTGCAACAGTTGCAAGTATTGGGTAAAAGCCTGAAGTATGATCAACTAAAATCTTTCGATGATCTTTATTCAGTTGTGGCACACAAGGAATCCCTGATAAGGCGAGCGCGGCGGGATGTAATGTACAGAGCCCGTCTGGAGTTCTGGCTTTACTTGCATGCCCCGCTTTCGGTTGCATTTCTGACAGCACTCATTGCGCATATTGTCGCCATATTTTTTTACTGGTAATCGTTAATGATTCGTTGCCTGTTTATCCAGATTTCACGCAACCAAAGCGGCCAGCCTGTCCGCAAGGAGCTGTTGGTCACTGGCGAGATTCTTCAAATCGGACGTGCCGCCGGATGCAAAATTCTCCTTCTCGATCATAGAGTCAATTTTCATCATGCAGTAATTCGTCACTCAGATGAAAGAAAGTTATTTATTGAGGTCGAAGAAGGCGCGGATATTACTATTAATGGTTCGTCCGGGTTGAGTACTGAATTTACGCCGGGAACACATGTTCTTGTCGGGCCTTATGAACTTGTAGCCGAAGCGCCCACAGATGATTATGACTTGGTGCTTTCGGTAGAGATGGTTCGTCCGTTACCAGATGACCATGAGCATATTTCAGTAAAACAAGCGCCTGTCACTTTGGCGGGGGCCGGATTATCGAAACGCCAGTCTGCGCTCTGGCTGGCTGGTGCAATTGCGTTTGCTTTTCTAATACTTCCCATGATCCCGGCATTAAGCCCGATGCTGCCTAAATGGGTAACCGGCCTGCAAGCATCGATTAAAAAGTCTTGGCAGTTAGGCGAGATGTCTCGCGGACACCACTTGATTAGTGCGAAATGCGACGTATGCCATCAGGAGCCATTTGAAGCAGTGCCTGATAAAGCGTGTGAAAGCTGCCACAAAACTGTGGCAAGGCATATTGCAGACAAGGCGCTGCACGCAAATGCGTTCAAAGATATGCGTTGCGGGGAATGCCATCATGAGCACAGAGGCGAAGTAAGGGAGGGAACACAAGACGCGCAGTGCGTGGCCTGCCACGCGAAGATCAAAAAGAAGAACGACAAAACCAAGCTGGCAAACATTCGCGATTTTAGTAAGGATCATCCCGCATTCAGCCTGACTTTTAAGACCGGGCACAAAGACAGTGATGTAGTACGCATTCCACAGAGCGATAAAACCAAACTCGTCGAAAAATCAGGGCTTAAGTTTTCGCATAAAGTTCATCTCGACAAGGAAGGTGTTTCCAGCCCTGAGGGCGACACCGTATTGGAATGCCGTGATTGCCACCAACTGGATGCGGCTGGCGCTCGTTTCAGACCAATTTCCATGGAAAAAAATTGTCAGCAATCCGGATGCCATGCGCTGAATTTCAAGCCGCCTGCATTAAAGCGTCAAGTACCTCACGGTTCAGAACAAAAATTAATGGTCGCTCTGCGCGAGTATTACGCAACTACAGCAATCGGAAAAGTGGCTGCGGGCGAAAAACTTCAGTGCGGCACCGGTGTTGGAGTTGGCAAGAATCAACTTGAACGTACATTGGACTGTGCCAACCACAAGGCCCATGTAAATGCGGAGATTCTGTTTAAGCCGGACAGCGGTTGCGGCGAGTGTCACGAAATTACCCGTGTTACCGATGACAAGGATGTCCCATGGAAGGTTACGCCTGTAACAATAACCAGCCATTGGTTACGTAACTCACGCTTTACCCATGCCAAACATAGTACGGCAAAATGTACTGAGTGCCATGACAAGACAAAGTCCGAGAAAAGCTCGGATGTGGCGATTCCAGTAATTGAGAAATGCCGTGAATGTCATGTAGGCAATAAACAAGTAAAAAACAGGATCCGCAGCGGCTGTGATAATTGCCACAGCTTTCACAATGAAAACACGCATCAGTCAACAACTTCCGGCCAGTAGCCGGGACCCAATCTGATAGCTCCCATACCTGACGGGTACGACGGCCAACTCAGACGGTTGTTCATGCCTGTCGAGGCCAACAAAAGAAATGCCAAGCAAAAAAAGAGCAAGGCTTAACAGCCTTGCTCTTCTATTTTCCCGCTCTTCTTACGGCGAAGAGCGATAAAGTCTACCTGCTATTACTTCAGCTTGCCGGTGCGGAATACATTAGGCTGTTCGTCACCTTCGGCGACCATGATAGCTGCATTACCCTTCGCAAAACGGGAAAGCGCATGGTCAACAAAGATGTATTTGGCCGGAACGCGCGCATTGAATTCCACCATCGTGGAGCCGCCAGGTGGCACCACGGTAGTTTGAACGTTATTATGCACGTGCTTAGGGTCAAGATCGCCTTCAGGGTAAACCTTCTCCCAGATGGTGCCGATTGCATGGAAGGCTGAGGTCAGGTTAGGACCGCCAACGCCGAAGAACACGCGGACATCGTCGCCCACTTTGACGTGCATCGGGGCGTTAGCCAATGCCATACGGGAGCCGTTCATCACGACGTCGGTTGGATGCTCGGCCAACAGGCTCGGAACGTCAAATGCGCGGTGACCGGTAGCAGCACCGTCCGTATAGATATCGCCCTGCATTACGTAGAATTCCTTCGCCGGTTTCAGGCCGCCTGCTGGCTCGATCAGGATCAAACCATACATGCCGCTCGAAATATGCTGCGGAATGATAGGGGTAGCGCAGTGGTAAACATACAGGCCTGGGTTCATTGCCTTGAAGACGAAAGACTTCGATTCGCCAGGCGCAACGACCGTTGCTGCAGCACCACCGCCTTGACCCCATACTGCATGCAGGTCAACGTTGTGGGTTACCGAGCTGTCCTTTCTGTTGCTCATGGTAACTTCAATCGTGTCACCCACGCGGGCACGCAGCATCGGGCCCGGTACTTTTCCGTTGAATGTCCAGTAAGTGAAGGTGGTTTTTTTGGCAGGATCAAGAATCCCTTCCAGTTCCACCGCTTCCAGAGCCATTTTAACTGTTGTTGCGGCACGCTTACCTACAGGCGTCCCCACTGCAGTCGGGTCCTGATGAATATCCACAGCCCCGGCTATCGCTACAGGAGCAGTAGCTGCTACTTCTGCAGCCCACGATGCCGACGAACCCAATGTCAGCAGACCCAGTGACAATGCCCCGATGATTCCTTTTACTTTCATGATGATTCCTCTCCCGTTTCATTGGTTATAAAAACAAACTTACTACACACTGCGATGCTACAACTGCTACAACATTACGTACCGCCCCATAAGTCGGCAGGCACAACACCAACAGAATGGGCAAGCACAACGCTACAGAATAAAACCTTGTTACATACAAAAAACGCTTTTATTTTTGCACGCTGCAGCATTTTGTCACGCTGCGGCATTTTGTCGCATCATGCCCAAAGTAAACACTACCGTCAAGAGGGGATGAAAAGATTATCCAGGACTGTCAACATCGATTCGCTCTTGAACGTTATTGTGACTATGGACGGTATTGACAAGCGCAAAAAGGGATTTTCAAAGCCTGCCTGCTCATGCTAGGATGCCAATGCCCTGGAACGGGGAGTGGTTTTATAAAATCTATTTTTGGAGAGTATTGTTATGAAAGCATCTTGGGTAGGTATCGCGGCAGCTACAGCGGCACTGATGTTTGCCGGTCATGCAAGTGCTGCCGATGTGGAAGCGGGGAAATTGGCGTTTAGCAAGGCTGTTTGTAAAGGTTGTCATGCTTTGGACTATGAAGGATATGGGCCAGCTTTTCAGGATGTTGGCCGAAAGTACGCAGGCGTTGCCACTGCGAAAGCAGATTTGACTAAAAAAGTTCTAAATGGCACCAAAGGCACATGGGGCGATAATCAAATGCCTCCGCAGAAAGGCGCTATAAGCGATGAAAATCTCAGCGCTATATTGGATATGATATTATCTTTCAAGTAATTGCAGTAGGAACCGTTTTCTTGGCGGTTTTGACTCAGAAAGCCAGCTTTTGCTGGCTTTTTTTATATATTTTCAGTGCCCCACATTTAATTTGAGCCATGAATTTCTGTAGTACGATATCAAAATATTTCAAGACAAACCTAATCAAGAGTGGATGGTGGCTACGCAATCGCTTCGCAGAAAAGAAGGCCGCTGAAGCCATGATGACCCCACCAAAGGAAATACAGGAAGCGCGAGTATTAGCAGATGCGTGATTGGCGCAGCGCAAGTGATATTTGAGTATTTTTTGCATTATTTTTACGCTTTAAATAAAGAAAGAAAATTTATGAGGATTACACTACTAATTATTTTTATGATTATTTCCAGCCATTCCTTGGCAGAGACTCAGGACAAGACTTCGCAATGCCTGAAAGGGTTGGAAAAGGATGCAAGATTTTCTTCAATTGCAAGCCATGTGATACTTGATGGGCAAGATGTGATAAAGCCTCAAATGCTGACTGACCAGACAAGCCCTGACGAGCAGCAGAAACGGGCCATAGCCGACTGGATCGATGCCAGATCGCTATGTGTCAATCATGACCCGGTCAAGCGCTCGGTCGACCTGCACTTACTTTTCTTGACCATCGTGCCAGACCTGTACAATGGCCAGATAACCTTTGGCGAATTCAACAAGAAATGGCACGCACTGTTCAAGGAGGTCACAGAAGCGCCCATAACCGCCCCCGACCCAACCGCCCACCACCATCATTAACAAATACCCCCCGGCAAAGCCGGGGGATTCCAGCCGTGCAGCCGCCCTAAAGCCACCTCGAGGCTGATCATTACCCCGCCCCCGCACGCAATCCGGCAGTCTCAGCGGCATCGACTCATCAGGTTCGGACTATTGCCTTCCGTCCCTTGGCGGCTAGAGCCTCTTTCAGCAGGTTTTTCATGCTGGCCATCAAAAATTTGCTACCATTTGCACTCGTACAAGGAGCGACTGAACTGGCCAACCGCACCGAATTATCCCAATTTCTCAGTACGGTGGAACGCCGCGCATATAAGCAGGCGTTGTATGCCGTGCGTAATGAGCATACCGCGCTGGATATTATGCAGGACGCGATGATCAAGCTCACCGAAAAATATGGGGGCAAGCCAGCCGCAGAATTGCCGCTGTTATTCCAACGCATCCTGCAAAATACCATTCGTGATTATTACCGCAGGCAAAAGGTCCAAAATGCCCGGACAACCTTATTTTCCTCATTTGCCCCAAAAAATGAAGATGTTGAATATGATCCGCTCGATAACCTTAAAGATGATGAAAACCAGAGTGCCCCCGCCGCGCCCGATGAGTCCCTACAGCAAAGCCAGGTTATCGCGCTGATTGAAGAAGCGCTTGGCAAGCTACCGCCACGTCAACGCGAAGCCTTCCTGCTGCGTTATTGGGAAGGGTTGGACACGGCAGAAACAGCCACAGTGATGGGATGTACTGAAGGCAGCGTAAAAACCCACTGTTCGCGCGCAGCACACGCGCTTGCCGCGTCTCTCAAGGAAAAAGGGGTCGATCTGTCATGAACACAAATACCAATCTACCAAACAATGACTCCCGGGACATCGCTGCGGAGCATATTGCCAAGTTGCTTACGCGCGCCGCACAGCGGCTTGATGACAATACTGTCGCCGCACTGCGCCGGGCGCGCAATGTTGCGCTGGAGAGGCAGTCGCAGAGCAAACCGGTTTTTGTGCTAAGCGCAGGGCACGGCATGCGCTGGCTGATGCCGCATTCTGCCCATCAGTGGGTAGCCACAATCATTCTACTTGTGGCGATACTTTTTGGCGGGTTAAGCTATTGGCAACACGCTCATGAGAATGCCCTCGCTCGTCTAGACACTGCCATCTTGATCGATGATTTACCACTTGAAGTTTTTGTCGATTAATTCTTATAATTCATTCCGATCAATGCGAAATTCGACAATCACTGCATTCTTATTACTGTGTCTAATCGGTACGCCTGCCGGGGCGGCAACAACACCTTGGCGTTCGCTCCCCCCTGTACAACAAGAAGCCCTTGCCCCCTTGTCACAGCAGTGGGATAGCCTGCCGGAACAACAGCAACACCGCCTGCTCAAAACGGCCAAGCGCTATCCGAATCTTAGTCCCGAACAAAAAAAACGCTTCCGTGACCGTTTGGAGGCATGGAGCAAGCTCACCCCGGAACAACGTAACGCCGCCCGTGAAAAATATCGCGCCTTCAGCAAAGTACCGGCGGAAAAACGCGAGCAGGTAAAACAAATGATCAGGCAGGATCAAGAGGTGAAGACATTGCAATTTGCCAGTGGGGTTCCTGCTGCTGCATCCGGTCGTGATTGACCGGCTGTCAGAAGAGTGCCGCTCACAAAGAGAAAAGCAGGCTCGAAAATTGGACTGTCAGTCTTTTGACGCCCTGTCAGCGTCGCTCGGTCCACCACAACATCAGCATCCCCAACGACAGGAATAAACCCGTCATCGTCGTCGCGCTGGCAAATGGCTGCCAGTCATTGAGCGCACCAAGGTTGGCGAACAGCCGCCCGACAAAGTGAAACACCAGGCCAAGCACGATACCCATGAATATCATCGCGCCGATCCCTCCCACCCGCCGATGGTAAGACGCAAACGGCAGTGCCAGTAGCATCATTACCATTAACGCAAATGGATAAACCAGCTTGTTCCACATGGCAATTTCGTAGCGCGTACTTTTTTGGCGGTTATCTTTCAGGTGGCTGGTATATTGATACAGGTCGTAGGCGGACATTTGCTCCGGCACCACCAGCAACACGCTCAGGATGCCGGGATTCAATGCAGAACGCCATTCCTGGCTGGTAGCGACATTGATACTGGCTCCCTGCTTGCCGAAGCGCGTCTCCAGCACCTCTTCAAGCTGCCAACGCCCCTGCTCGATAAAGTTGGCCCGCTTGGCATGGGTGATTGCCTGCAAGTGATAGGCCTCATCGAACCGGTAAATATCGATATTCAACAGACTGGTGTCCGGCATCACGTTCTTCACATTCACGAAGCTGCGATCATCCTTGACCCACACACCGGAGCGGAACTCCTTGAGCGAAACTTGCGCATTCTGTGCTTTCAGGCGCAATTGCTGCGCCATCCGCTCGCTTGGTGGGGAAATAAACTCGCTGCAGACAAAACTCAGCACCACCAGCGGCAGCGCAATCCTGAACAGCGCGCCGATCATCTGCCACAGCGACGCGCCGGACGAACGATAAACGGTCAGCTCCGAGCTGGCCGCCATCTGTACCAGCGCGAAAATCGTACCCACCAGCACTGCCACCGGAAACAGCTCATAAACATGGCCGGGGATAGTCAGTATCACGAACAGCAATACATAGCTCAGATGATACTGCCCCTGCCCCATCACGTTCAGTTCATGAATCAAATCCAGAAAGGCGAACAGCATGATAAGTGCGGCAAACACCAGTGCGATACTCAGGTAAATTTCGCGACCGAGATAGCGCGTCAGCAGATTCATATATTTATCTCGGCTCTCCTCTCCCATGGATGGGAGAGGAATCAATTACCCCTTCTCCCGCCTGCGGGAGAAGGTTGGGATGAGGGCGCTCTTTTACCAGCACCCTGCGCAATGAAAACAATGTCATGCGGCGATAAAACATCAATGCCGTTATCGCCAGCATCACCATATGGATGCCCCACAGTCCGATGCCGGGCGACAGCTTGCCCTGACCAACCCACGCATTGGTCACACTGATTGTGTTGTTATAGAGCATATATAGCACGATCGCCAGAACCAGATTAAGCGAACGGCCGGCGCGCGGGTTGACGTGGCTCAGGGGGATCGCCAGCAGAGCGAGAATCAATGCGCTGATCGGTAGCCCGATCCGCCATTCCAGCTCGGCGAGATTCCATGTTGTGCGGTTGCGCCATAGCTCAGCTGTCGACATGGTGCGCGACCAAGGCTGCGCCAGCTTGGCCGGCGCGCTGTCAATGCGTATCGCATAGCGCTCGAACTCCACGATATTGTAGTCGCGCTGCCCAGGCACGCCTTCATAGCGTGTGCCATTGAGCAATACCAGAAAGCGGTCCCCGTTCGGCAGCGTTTCCTGCAAGCCCTGTCGGGCGACCATCGTGCCGAGTTTGCCGTTCTGCTCGGACTGCACAAAGACATTGCTGACGCGATTGGATCCGGCATACATATTTTCAACAAAATACACCCGATCGGCCTGCTTCGATTCGCGGAACGTACCCGGAGTGGCGGCAGCCACGTCATCGCGGCTTTCCAGTTTGCTCTTGAATTCGGCGGCTTTCTGCGACGCCCACGGCGACAGCACCAGGCTGAGCAAGGCAATCACCCCGATCACCGGCAAGGCATACCGCATCACCGGACGTATCCAGCGCGTCAATCCGACTCCGGAACAGAACCATACCACCATCTCGCTGTCGCGATAACAACGCGACAGAGTAAGTATAATGGAAACGAACAAGCTGATCGAAAGCAGCACCGGTAGATAATTCATGGCACCGAAACCAAGCAGTGCCAACACACCCTCTACCGCAATTACGCCGCTGACCGCTTCGCTCAACAGGCGTATCAACTGGCTGACTACTACAATACCCAGCAACACTGCAAACACCAGCAATCCATTGCCGGCAAATTCGCTTGCCAAAGCGCGATGGAAAAGCCCGAAGCGCGGCGGCTTTGACTTTATGCGGTAAGTTTGCGGATAATCGGGCATTGAAATGCAGGTTTTTTATAAGGAGCAACGCGTGGAATTTAGCATAAAACAAAGCAGCCCGGAGAAGCAGCGCAGCGGCTGCGTGGTCGTTGGCGTGTATGAAGGCGGAAAACTCTCGCCGGCGGCGCAGGCACTCGACAAGGTTGCAGCGCATCATTTGAGCGACCTCATCGCGTGCGGCGACATGAACGGCAAGGCCGGCAGCGCGCTGATGCTGCACAATATCGCCAACGTCGCCGCCGAACGCGTATTACTGGTCGGACTCGGCAAGGCTGCCGAATTTAGCACCAAACAATTCCTCGATGCATTGCAGGCCACCTTTGGCGCGCTGCAAAAGACCGCCAGCAAGGATGCCGCATTATTCCTCACCGACCTCGTCGTCAAGGATCGAGATGAAGCCTGGAAGATCAAGCAAGCCGTCTTTGTCGCCGCTGAATCCGATTATCGTTGCGACCAGCTCAAGAGCAAACCCGCCGATGCGTCGGCTTTGCGCAAAATCATGCTGGGCTGCGCCGCCAAGCCGGATGCTGCAGCGCAACAGGCCGTCGAGCAGGCCGCTGCTGTCGCGCGCGGCATGAAGCTGACCAAGGATTTGGGCAACCTGCCGGGCAATATCTGCACACCGACCTACCTCGCCGAACAGGCCAAAACTATCGCCAAGAAGCACAAGCTCAAGGCGACCGTACTGGAAGAGAAGGATATGCAGAAACTCGGCATGCACTCCCTGCTGTCGGTCGCGCGCGGCAGCCACCAGCCTGCAAAATTGATCTCGCTCGAATATCACGGCGGCGACAGAAAGCAGAAACCCATCGTGCTGGTTGGCAAGGGCATCACCTTCGACACCGGCGGCATCTCGCTCAAACCCGGTGCAGAGATGGATGAGATGAAATACGACATGTGCGGTGCGGCCAGCGTGCTCGGCACGATGCAGGCGATCGCCGAGATGGGACTGAAACTTAACGTGGTCGCGGTAATCCCAAGCTGCGAAAACATGCCCGGCGGTTCGGCCAGCAAACCCGGCGACATCGTCAAAAGCATGTCCGGCCAGACCATCGAAATCCTCAACACCGATGCTGAAGGCCGCCTGATCCTGTGCGACGCGCTGACCTATGCCGCACGCTTCAAACCGGATACCGTAGTGGACATCGCCACCCTCACCGGTGCCTGCGTCATCGCGCTGGGCCATGTCGCCACCGGCCTGTACAGCAACGAAGACAAGCTCGCCAAAGAGTTGCTGGAAGCGGGCGATTACGCGCATGACCGCGCCTGGCGCATGCCGCTGTGGGACGATTACCAGCAGCAACTGGACAGCAACTTCGCCGACATGCAGAACATCGGCGGCCGCCCTGCGGGCAGCATCACCGCCGCGTGCTTCCTCGCGCGCTTCACCAAGGGCTACCGCTGGGCGCATCTGGACATCGCCGGCACCGCATGGAAATCCGGCAAGGACAAGGGCGCGACCGGCCGCCCCGTGCCGCTGCTCACCCACTACTTGATCCAGCGCACGCAGTCCGTGAAATAATGACAAAAGTCGATTTCTACACTGGCTCGACCGACAAGCTGCGCACCGCCTGCCAGTTGAGCCACAAGGCGATACAGAACGGCGTGCGCGTAGCACTCAGCACGCAGGATGCGGCGACCGCCAACGCACTGGACAAACTGCTCTGGCACTTCCCGGTCACCGCCTTCATCCCGCATTGCCGCAGCGATGCCGATGAGGCAGCGCAGTGGCCTGTCGTGTTGAACAGCGGCAACGACAGGTTCCCCCATTACGAGCTGCTGATCAGCTTACATGGCGAATGCGTCTCATTCTTCAGCCGCTTCGAGCGCGTCATCGAGATCGTCGGCCACGATGCCGAGGATAGCCGCCTGGGACGCGAACGTTTCAAGTTCTATCGCGACCGCGGCTATGAGCTGAGCCATATCGATCTGTCCAAAGCGCCATGACTTCCATCAAACAACTCGGCGACGGCTTGCCGGATAACTTGCCCTTACTGACCCATGTGGCAGATGAAGACGTGCCGGACGATTTGCCGACCCTCACCGAAGTCGTCGCAGAAGGACAAACCGAACCCGCTACCAGGCTTCAACCTGACGCCGACCGGGAAGCCCCCGCACTCAAAGCAGCCATCCCCGCATCATGCGCTTCAAACGATGAAGAAATGCAGCGGTTGTTGCGGCAACTCGAAACACACCTCGGAAACGTATTTACCCATAAGCTCAGCCTCAACCTCGAACAACTACAGCGCCAAGCCGTCGAACAGGCGGTCAGCGAGCTCAAAGCCGAGCTGCCCGAACTGCTGCGCAATGCGCTGAAGGCGCGTCACGGGCTATAATCGCGCCCTTTTCCGCAGCACCCTCAATCGAACAGCAAAAGCAAGAATATGGAACTCGCCAAAAGTTTTGAACCGAAAGACATCGAAGCGCGCTGGTATCCCCGTTGGGAGCAATCCGGCTACTTCAAGGCTGGACTTGACCCGAATAAAACCGACAACTTCTGCATCCTGCTGCCGCCGCCCAATGTCACCGGCACACTGCACATGGGGCACGGTTTCAACCAGACCCTGATGGATGCGCTGACGCGCTA
>DASTNS010000027.1:0-5218 GCA_035720625.1 Gallionella sp.
GATCACCAACGAGGTGAATGCCTGGCAGTCGCGCCGGAACGCGGAGCAACGTGGCATCAAGTGGTCGTTCACTCGGCAGGATGCAGATATAAAAATGGCTCGACATTATGTCTCGTAATTAATGGGTTTGTATACTAGTGGTATTTGCGGCTCAGTTCGTGAACCGCCGCAACCAGCGCCGCCGCATGTTCCGGATCGGTATGCTGCGAGATGCCGTGCCCGAGGTTGAACACATGGCCGCTGCCGTAACCATAGCTGCCGAGGATGCGCTCGGCTTCCGCACGGATCGCTTCTGGCGAGGCGAACAACACCGCAGGATCCATGTTGCCCTGCAGCGCGACCCGGTTGCCAACCTTCTGCCGCGCGATGCCGATGTCCATGGTCCAGTCCAGACCGACCGCATCGCAGCCGCTGTCTGCGATGCTCTCGATCCACAGGCCGCCGCCCTTGGTGAATACGATAGACGGGATACGCACGCCATCCTTTTCCCTGATCAGGCCGTCGACGATGCGCTGGGTATAGGCCAGCGAGAATTCGTGGAACGCCGCATGCGACAGCACGCCGCCCCATGAGTCGAAGATCATCACCGCCTGGGCGCCCGCCTCGATCTGCGCGTTCAGGTAGGCGATCACCGCCTTGGTGGTCACATCGAGGATGTGGTGCATGAGCTTCGGCTCGTTGTACATCAGGGTCTTGACCTTGGCATAATCGTCACTACTGCCGCCCTCGACCATGTAGCAGGACAGCGTGAACGGGCTGCCGGAAAAACCGATCAGCGGCACGCGGCCATCCAGCGCCTTGCGGATCTGCGTCACGGCATCGGTAACATACTTCAGATCCTTGCCGATGTCCGGCACGCGCAAGGCCTTGATCGCCGCCTCGTCGTTCAACGGGCGCTCGAACTTCGGGCCTTCACCTTCGGAAAAATACAGCCCCAGCCCCATCGCATCCGGCACGGTGAGAATGTCGGAGAACAGGATCGCAGCATCCAGTGGGAAGCGATCCAGCGGCTGCAGCGTGACTTCGGTCGCGAAGTCCGGGCTCTTGCACAGGCCGAGGAAGCTGCCGGCACGCTTGCGCGTCTCGCGGTATTCCGGCAGGTAGCGGCCGGCCTGACGCATCATCCACATCGGAGTGTATTCGGTCGGTTGACGCAACAGGGCGCGCAGGAAGGTGTCGTTTTTCAGTTTGAAGTTCATGATTGTGTGTTTTATCCCTGCAAGATTCCGAAATTCAGTTGTCCACGAAAATCACGAAACCACACGAACGAAACCCTTTCGTGCTTTTTGTGTATTTCGTGGACTGTTTTGTAGTTATCGCGGCAATACGGACGAGCCCATCAGGAATTCGTCTACCGCCCGCGCACACTGGCGGCCTTCGCGGATCGCCCACACCACCAGCGACTGTCCGCGGCGCATGTCGCCCGCGGCGAACACCTTGTCCCGGCTGGTGCGGTAGTTCTCAGTATTGGCCTTGACGTTGCCGCGGCCATCCTTTTCCACGCCGAACGCATCCAGCACCTGCTGCAGCGGATTGGTAAAGCCCATCGCCAGAAACACCAGGTCGGCCTTCAGCTCGAATTCGCTGCCCGCGATCTCGCTCATCCTGCCGTCCTTCCACTCGACGCGCACCGCCTTGATCGCCTTGAGCACGCCATTCTCGCCGACGAACTCCTTGGTGGCGATCGCCCAGTCGCGCGAGCAGCCTTCTTCGTGCGAGCTGGAGGTGCGCAGCTTGAGCGGCCAGTTCGGCCACACCAGCGACCGGTCTTCCTTCTCGGGCGGGCGCGGCATCACTTCGATCTGGGTCACCGAGGCAGCGCCGTGACGGTTCGAGGTGCCGACGCAATCGGAACCGGTGTCGCCACCGCCGATCACCACCACATGCTTGCCCTTGGCGCTGATCGGGTTCTTGCCGTCACCGGCCACTTCCCTGTTCTGCGGGATCAGGAACTCCAGCGCGAAATGCACGCCTTGCAGTTCGCGCCCCGGCATCGGCAGGTCGCGCGGCTGCTCCGAACCGCCCGACAGGATCACCGCATCGAACTTCTTGAGCAATTCGTCCGGTGCGACCGTCTTCTTCGCGTCGTTCGCCACGCCCTTGCCAGGCCTTTCCTTGCCGATGAAGGTGCCGGTCTGGAACTTGACGCCCTCGGCCTCAAGCTGCGCCATGCGCCAGTCGATCAGCCGCTTGTCGAGCTTGAAGTCCGGAATACCGTAGCGCAGCAGGCCGCCGATGCGGCCGTTCTTTTCGAACACGGTGACCGCATGGCCGGTGCGCGCCAGTTGCTGCGCCGCCGCCAGCCCTGCGGGGCCGGAGCCGACCACGGCGACCTTCTTGCCGGTCTTCTTCGCCGCGGGCTGCGGGACGACCCAGCCGTTCTCGCCACCCTTGTCGATGATGAAGTGCTCGATGGACTTGATGCCCACCGCATCGCCGTCGATGTTCACCGTGCAGGCCGCCTCGCAGGGCGCGGGGCAGATGCGCCCGGTAAACTCGGGGAAGTTGTTGGTGGAATGCAGCGTATCCAGCGCCTCGCGCCAGTTGCCGCGGTACACCAGGTCGTTCCAGTCCGGGATGATGTTGTTAACCGGACAGCCGCTGGTGCAGAACGGGATGCCGCAATCCATGCAGCGCGCACCCTGTATCTTCGCCTGCTCGTCGCTCAGGTGCAGCGTGAACTCGCGGTAATTCTTCAGCCGTTTCTCTACCGGCAGGCTGGTCTCGCTCTGCCGCTGGAACTCCATGAATCCGGTGATCTTACCCATTATGGACAATCTCCTTCTGCTGCGCCGCTATCTCCTGCAGGGCACGGCGGTATTCGGTCGGCATGACCTTGATGAATTTCGGCAGGTATCGCGCCCAGTTGTCCAGTACCTCCCTGGCGCGCACGCTGCCGGTATGCTGCCAGTGGTTCCGGATGAATTCGCGCAGCACCTGCTCGTCCGCCTTGTTCAGGTGGTTGAAGTGCACGCGGCCATGCGCCTCCACTTCGCCGGTCTCGCTGGCCTCGGCCTCGGCGGGAACAGGTTCGAGTTCTACCATCGCGAGGTTGCAGCGTTTCTCGAAAGCGCCGTCCTCGTCCAGCACGAAGGCCACGCCGCCGGACATGCCCGCGGCGAAGTTGCGCCCGGTCTGGCCCAGCACGATGACCATGCCGCCTGTCATGTATTCGCAGCCGTGGTCGCCCACACCTTCCACCACCGCGACTGCGCCGGAGTTGCGCACTGCGAAGCGTTCGCCGGCCACGCCACTGAAATAGCACTCGCCGGAAGTCGCGCCGTACAGCACGGTGTTGCCGACGATGATGTTCTCGTGCGCGGCGATTCTCGCATCCCTCGGCGGCATGATGGCGATGCGCCCGCCGCACAGGCCCTTGCCGACGTAATCGTTACCTTCGCCGCGCAGTTCGAACGAAATGCCATGCGCAAGGAACGCGCCAAAACTCTGCCCCGCAGTGCCGTTGAATTTCACGTTGATGGTGTCGGTGGGCAGCCCTATCTGACCATAACGCTTTGCGACTTCATGCGACAGCATCGTGCCGACGGTGCGGTTGACATTGGCGATTCGACTCTCGATGACCACCGGCTTCCTGTCGTTCAGCGCACCCTGCGCCTGGGCAATCAGGATGTTGTCCAGCGCCTTCTCCAGCTCGTGATCCTGCTGCTCGGCATGGCGGCGCGCCACGCCGGCCGGCATATCCGGCTGGTGGAATATCCTTGAAAAATCCAGCCCCTGTGACTTCCAGTGCGCGATGCCCTGCCTGACGTCGAGCAGGTCGCTGCGCCCGATCAGGTCGTCGAACCTGCGGATGCCCAGTTGCGCCATGTATTCGCGCACTTCTTCGGCGATGAAGAAGAAGAAGTTAACCACATGCTCCGGCTGGCCGGTAAATTTCTTGCGTAACTCGGGATCCTGCGTGGCTACGCCCACTGGGCAGGTGTTGAGGTGGCACTTGCGCATCATGATGCAGCCTTCCACCACCAGGGGTGCTGTGGCAAAACCGAATTCATCGGCGCCAAGCAAGGCGCCGATCAGCACATCGCGCCCGGTCTTGAGTTGCCCGTCTACTTGCAATGCGATGCGCCCGCGCAGTTTGTTCAGTACCAGCGTCTGCTGCGCTTCCGCCAGGCCAAGCTCCCACGGCGTACCGGCGTGCTTGATGGACGACAAGGGTGATGCGCCAGTGCCGCCGTCGTGGCCGGAGATCACGATGTGGTCGGCCTTGGCCTTGGACACGCCCGCCGCCACGGTGCCCACGCCGATTTCGGACACCAGCTTGACCGAAATCGATGCGGACGGATTGGAGTTTTTCAAATCATGGATCAGTTGCGCCAGGTCCTCGATGGAATAAATGTCATGGTGCGGCGGCGGGGAAATCAGGCCGACGCCCGGCACGGAGTGGCGCAGGAAACCGATGTACTCGGACACCTTGTGGCCGGGCAGCTGCCCGCCTTCGCCGGGCTTGGCGCCCTGCGCCATCTTGATCTGGATCTGCTCGGCGCTGGCGAGATATTCCGCCGTCACCCCGAAGCGTCCGGAGGCCACCTGCTTGATCTTTGAACGCAGCGAATCGCCCTGCTGCATCGTCAGGTCGGCTGCGATGCGGTTCTTGCCGATGATGCCGGACAGTTTTTCGCCCGCCTTGATCTTGCGGTAGCGGTTCGCATCCTCGCCGCCCTCGCCGGTGTTGGACTTGCCGCCGATGCGGTTCATGGCAATCGCCAGAGTGGTATGCGCCTCGGTGGAGATCGAGCCGAGCGACATCGCGCCGGTGGCGAAGCGCTTGACGATTTCCTTCGCCGGTTCGACTTCTTCCAGCGGCACCGGTGCGCCCGCCGGCTTGACCACAAACAGCCCGCGCAAAGTCTTCATGCGCTGGTCCTGATCGTTGATCAGCCTGGCGTATTCCCTGTAGGTCGAAGAATTATTGGTGCGCGTGGCGCTCTGCAGTTTTGCGATGCTGTCGGGCGTCCACAGATGCTCTTCGCCGCGCACGCGCCAGGCATATTCGCCTCCCGCATCGAGTGTGTCAGCCAGCACCGGGTCGTTGCCGAATGCGGACTGGTGGATGCGCACCGCTTCCTCGGCCACCTCGTGCAGGCCGATGCCCTCGATCTGGGTTGCCGTGCCGGTGAAATATTTTTCGACAAATCCGGCATTCAGGCCGATGGCCTCGAATATCTGCGCGCCGCAATAGGACTGGTAAGTGGAGATA
>DASTNS010000028.1:0-7040 GCA_035720625.1 Gallionella sp.
GATTTCAGCGCGTACCGCGATACGCTGCCGGATCAGAATTTCTTCAAAGAATCGGCAGACGGCAAACCTTAGGGAACACTGACCATGAGCCTGCTCCTGGATGCCCGCAAAAAGTTGCAGCAAGCGCAATCCGCGCAGGGTGAGAATCACACTTCCCAAACTCCGGAGCTCAGCCTGGAGGAACACCCCATGGAAACCAGTGCAAAACCAGCCGCGACTGAACACGTCCCGCAGACCGAACATCAGGCGCGCAACGCCGGGCAAAACCTGTTTGCCGCAAAATCCCCATCTTCACCGGCTGAGCGCACACTGCCCAACCGCAATTTATTGCTTGCTCTGGGCGGCATGGTTTTGTTGCTCGGAGTCGGTGCAGGCTATTTTTGGTATCTCGACTCTGCGAGCAATATTAAGCCGCTGCGTCCTGTCAGTGCGCGTCCCGCTGCGCCGCTTGCACAGCCGCAACCTGCTGCAGCGCAACCCACACCGCAAGGCACTCTGGTGCCGGGAATCACCGAACCGAACGCTGCGGGCACGATTCAGAAAACTCCGCCGATTGCCTCGGCTTCGGTGGCAAACGCTCCCGCCGAGATGCCGCAAGCACGTAGCAGTAGTCCGGCACGCCCAAACAATACGCCCATACGTGTAGAGCAGCGAAGCTTCGAACCACTGGTTAACCAGTTGCTCAATGATGCCTATCTCGCTTATCGGAGTGGCAAGCTGGACGATGCGCAACAACTGTATCGGGAGATGCTCAACAAGGATGTACGTAATATTGATGCCTTGCTCGGTTTGGCAGCTATCGCTCAACAACGTGGGGAAAACCTGATGGCGGCGCAGTATTACACACGCGCGCTGTCGCTGGATCCGCGCAATGCGGTGGCGAATGCCGGAATGTCCGCCCTGACCACGGACGACAACAGCGAAAGCCGTTTGAAAACCTTGCTAAGAGAACAGAAGGATTCCGCCGCGCTACATTTTGCATTGGGCAACCTGTATGCCGAGCAAGCGCGCTGGGGTGAAGCACAGCAAGCCTACTTCAACGCTTATATACTGGAATCCGGCAACGCCGAATTCGCTTTTAACCTCGCGGTCAGCCTCGACCATCTCGGCCAGAACAAATTGGCTGCGCAGCATTATCAGCGCGCCATACAGCTTGACCAATCACACAGCGCGGGCTTCGATCACGCGCAAATTTCACAACGTATTGAAGATTTGATTCGCTAGTTCATGATCGACAACCAACTCCAACAACCGCTGGGACGGATACTGGTCGATAAAGGCGTGATCAGCGACGACCAGCTGCGTATCGCCCTGCAAGAACAGAGCAAATCACATCAGCCACTCGGCCGCTTACTGGTGCGCCTGGGCTTTTTGTCGGAAGCCACCATCCGCGATGTATTGGCGGAAAATCTCGGCCAGGAGAGCGTCGACCTCACGGCCGTCATCATCGACCCTGCCGCGCTGGCGCTCATTCCCAAGGATGTTGCGCGGCGCTACCAGTTATTGCCGCTGTCAGTGGCTCAGGCCGGCCGTATCCTGACTTTGGCGGTCGCCGATCCGGACAACATCATCGCACTGGACCAGGTGCGCGCCCTGCTCAAGGATGAATACCGACTGATCACCCAACTTGCCAGCGAATCCGACATCCTGCGCGCGATAGACCAGTACTACGGCTTCGAGCTTTCCATCGACGGTATCCTGCATGAAATTGAGCCGGGTGAGATGGAATACCAGACGCTGCAATCCGGCGTAAACGAATTCAGCCAGCCGGTGGTACGCCTGATCGACGCGCTGCTCACCGAGGCGGTGCAGCGTGGCGCTTCCGACATCCACTTCGAACCGGAAAGCAGCTTCCTGCGTATCCGTTATCGCATCGACGGCGTGCTGCGCCAGGTGCGCAGCCTGCACAAGAGCTTCTGGCCGGCGATGGTAGTGCGCATGAAAGTGATGAGCAGCATGAACATTGCCGAGACGCGTGCGCCGCAGGACGGGCGCATTTCCCTGCGCCTGTCCGGCCGGCCGATCGATTTCCGGGTGGCTTCGCATCCCACCACGCATGGCGAAAATATGGTGCTGCGTATCCTTGACCGGCAAAAAGGCATCGTGCCGCTTGACCACATCGGCCTGGATGATACCGCACTCAACCTGCTCAAGATGATCATCGCCAAGCCGGAAGGCATCGTGCTGGTCACCGGCCCGACCGGCAGCGGCAAGACCACCACGCTGTATTCGGTGCTGAACCATATCAACACCGAGTCGGTCAATATCATGACCCTGGAAGACCCGGTGGAATATCCGATTGCCATGATCCGCCAGACTTCGATCAATGAGTCCGTCAAGCTGGATTTTGCCAACGGCATCCGCTCCATGATGCGCCAGGATCCGGACATCATCCTGGTCGGTGAAATCCGCGACCACCCGACCGCCGAAATGGCGTTCCGTGCCGCAATGACCGGCCATCAGGTCTATTCGACACTGCACACCAACTCCGCCATCGGCGCAATTCCGCGCCTGCTCGACATCGGCATCTTGCCGGACATCATGGCCGGCAACATCATCGGCATCGTGGCGCAGCGCCTGATACGCGTGTTATGCAAGGAATGCAAATACCCGTACCAACCGGACGCACCGGAACGCAAACTGCTGGGGATTGCGGCCGATCAGGACACTACCCTGTACCGGGCTGCCGGTTGCGATGCCTGCAATCATCAGGGCTATAACGGACGCATGGCCATCATGGAACTGCTCAAGATGGATCACGATCTGGATGACCTGGTTGCTTCTCGCGCCAGCACCAGCAAAATCAAGGAAATTTCCCTCTCCAAGGGATTCCGCCCACTGGCAATTGACGGCATCCGGCGCATTATGCAAGGCATTACCTCGCTCGCGGAAGTCAGCCGCGTGGTGGACTTGACCGACCGGATTGGCTAAGGAACCTCTGAATATGATCATCATGAGCCGCGTTGCTGCCAAATTTGCGATGGATGCTAGGAGCGATCCGCGTCGAATAGCCGCAGCGTATTCGCAAGGTGAGCGACAACGCAGACGCACAAATTTGGCACAACCCGGATGGGCACTGCCTTTGCGGGCGACAGGCGGTGTTGCTCGGTTTGCGAAGGGGGCGACTGCGACACGTTACCGCGCAGCGGCAGCTTGCGGGAGCAGTCGCCAGCTAGCCCCTCCCGCACCGGAGGGCTACGCTCCACCGTGTTGGGGCTGCACCATTCGCTGCACCTCGCGCCTTGCCTGCCATCCCGCAAAGCCGAGTGCGCGGTCATGCGGATCATATTCAGAGGTTCCCTAATGACCCTTTATTCCTATCGCGCCATCAACGATCGTGGCAAACCCAGCAAAGGCATTCAGGATGCCGCCAATGTCGTGGATCTGGAGTTGCGTCTGAAGCGCGGCGGCCTGGATTTGATTGATGCCAAAGAGGACAGCAGCAAAGCCGGTTCCAGGCACAGCAAAATCAAACGCCCCGAGTTGATTACTTTTTTTTTCAATCTCGAGCAGCTCACCCGTGCTGGCGTGCCTTTGCTGGAAAGCCTTGCCGATTTGCGCGATACCATGACCGACATGCACTTTCGGGAAATCATCGCCAATCTGGTCGAAACCATCGAAGGCGGCAAAAAACTTTCCCAGTCCATGGAACAGCACCCCGATGCGTTCAATAAGATATTCATCAGCCTCGTGCATGCCGGCGAGGAGAGCGGGCGCCTGCCGGAAGTTTTCCTGCATATCACCGAATCGCTGAAGTGGCAGGATGAAATGGCCTCACATACCAAAACCATCATGATTTACCCGGCCTTCGTCGGTACTATCGTGGTGGCGATCACCTTCTTCCTGATGATTTATCTGGTGCCGCAACTGGTCGGCTTTATCAAGGGCATGGGGCAGGAAATCCCTATCCAGACGCGTATACTGCTGGCTACTTCGGCATTTTTTGTGGATTACTGGTACGTGCTCATTGCCTTGCCAGTTGCCCTGCCAGTTGCCGCCAGGCTGATTATCGCCTCCAGTCCGGAGATGCAACTCAAATGGGACAACCTGAAGCTGAACCTCTGGGTGACCGGCCCCATCCTGCGCAAGATCATCCTGGCACGTTTCGCCAACACCTTCGCCATCATGTACGGCTCCGGCATCAGCATCCTCGCCTGCATCGCCAATTCGCGCGATGTAGTCAACAACCGCGCCATCGCCAAGAGCCTGGAGGATGTCACACGCGAAATCGAGTCCGGCAAGAACCTTACGCAAAGTTTCCAGCGTACCGGCATGTTCCCACCACTGGTGATACGCATGCTCAAGGTGGGTGAGGCGACCGGTTCGCTGGACAAGGCATTGCTCAATGTCAGCTACTTTTACGACCGCGACGTGAAGGACTCCATCAATAAAATACAGGTGATGATCGAGCCGGCCATGACCATCATTCTCGGTGCCTTGCTCGGCTGGGTGATGCTGTCGGTACTGTCGCCAATCTACGACATCATCGGCAAGGTGCAATTCTGATGAAACTGCTGCTATTCCTGAACGCCGGCCATCTCCATGCGCAAATCATGGCGCATGGCAAGATTGTCACTCAACATGAGTTTTCGGACTCGCCCGATGGACAGGAAAATTTTGCCGAATTCCTGAAAGCGGCGAGATACCCGGCCTATTTGCTGGTCGACGTGATCGAAGAGGATTTTCGCCAGGAGACCGTTCCACACATGAGCGGCAGCAGCCGTACCGCGCTATTGCAGCGCAAATTCGAGCAGTTTTATCACGGCACCCTTTTCCATCAGGCAACCCTGCTGCAGCGCCAAAAGACCGGGCGGCGCGACGACGACATGCTGTTCTCGGCGCTGACCAACCCATCGCTTATCAAGCCCTGGCTGGATATCATGCTGGCGCAACAAATCCCGCTCGCCGGAATTTATTCGGTACCGCAGATCAGCGCACCGCTGGTCAAAGACCACCCATCGAACCACCTGTTGCTAATTTCCTGGGAAAAATCTGCCGGGTTGCGCCAAACCTACTTCAGCGACCATCGCCTGCAAATATCCCGGCTGACACCCATACGCGCCGACCTAACCTTCCAGAATGCCGTAATCAGCGAACTTACCCGCACATACCAGTATTTGAAGAGTCTGAGCCTGCTCCCGTCCGGACAAACACTCGATGTACGTCTGCTGGGTCATAGCCACGACCTTATCGAACTGCAACTGGAGTTGCCGAGAAGCGCGGACATGCGCTATGACTTCGCCGACCTTGCTAATCTCGCCAAACAGCACAATATCGACTACCGTTTCACCGACTCGGATGCCAGCCAGATATTCCTGCACCAACTCGCGGCGCGGCCGCCACAGACCCATTACGCGAACGCAGCCCACACGCACTACTTTACGCTGTGGCAATTAAAGCACGCGCTTAACCTGGCAAGCGGCACACTGTTGATCGGCTGTCTGTTGTGGAGTGCAGCCAACCTGTGGCAGGGCGGCAACGATGCGACGGAAGCCAAATCACTCCAAACTCAGGCACAACGCACCCTGAATGAAGCGCAGCAAATCACCCTCACCTTACCGAATACCTACGCTCCCGCAGCCGACATGAAAGCCGGCGTATCTATCATGCGCAAGCTCAATCAACATGATTTCGCGCCAAGCGGTATTTTGCGCCCGATCAGCACGATACTCGACCGCCACCCGCAAATTGAACTTGACGACCTCGCCTGGAAGATGGATGCGGCCGAGCCGGTTGCGCCCAACACGCTTGCCGATGTCCCGGCTCAAGTCATCACCATCAAAGGACACCTGCTTGATTTCGCAAATGACTACCGCGCCGCACTGAACTATCTGGAAAACTTCCAGCGCCAGCTGGCCGCGCAGGGCTACCAGGTGACGGCACTGGCCAAACCGCTTGATGTCAGCCCGAGCGGCAGCATTGCTGATCGACGCGAAACAGGCAAACATGCACTCGATTTTTCTCTAAGGCTTTCCCTGAGACCGCCATTATGAAGTTTTCCAAATCAGACTTC
The DNA here is from genome assembly GCA_035720625.1 of Gallionella sp. Classification (GTDB taxonomy): domain Bacteria; phylum Pseudomonadota; class Gammaproteobacteria; order Burkholderiales; family Gallionellaceae; genus Gallionella. The sequence continues at coordinate 6,014 of DASTNS010000028.1, forward strand.
CCGCTGATGCGCTGGAGCATTCTGGCAGTTTGCGCATCTGCTCTCATCAGCGCAATCATCCTGTACAGCAGCGGTAAATATGCGGAAAGCGCACGAAACGAGCGGCACAACACGCAAAACATGCTCAACGATGCGCGCACTCGTCTGGCGACCGCGCTCCAAGACCAACAGAACATGGCGACATATACCGGCGAATATGGTGAATTAATTGGGCAAAAAATCATCGGCGACGATCAACGCCTGGACTGGATGGAAGGCCTTGAAAAAATCCGCCAGAAGAACCTGGTCATGGATTTCCGCTATAACATCGCACCGCAAAAAATTTATGTGCCTCAACCGCCAGTTAGCAGTGGTAACTTTGATATCCACTACAGCGAAATGAAACTGCAATTCGACTTGCTGCACGAAGAACAACTGCTGGATTTTTTCGACGCCCTGCGCAGTCAGGTCAAAGGCTGGTATCAACTGGAAGGCTGCACGCTGCAACGCACCGAAAATGCTGGTACGGCTGCTGCGGCATATATCAAGGCAGAGTGCCACGGCGGCTGGATTACACTAAAAAACCGGAAAATTCCATGATGAATACGCCTTTCAAAACGGGTTTGATCGCACTCGCACTCGCTGCTGCAATGCCATCCAGTGCGCATGAATTAGGCCGTCTATTTTTTACGCCAGAACAACGCGAGCAACTCGAATACAGCGGACAGCAGGGAGATGATTCAGGCGGCAACGGACACACCCTGACCGTCAACGGCATCGTGCAAAAACACGGCGGCAAACGCACCGTCTGGATCAACGGCGTGCCGCAGCTGGCCGGCAAAAGCGATGAGCGTGCGCCGGAAAGCTTATCGGTCGCCGTTCCCGGACGATCTCAACCGGTCAAGGCAAAGGTCGGGCAAAGGGTGCTCATCAGCCCGGCGGCGGCTTCTGGACAATAGAACGCCATGCGCCCGCCGCAACATCGCCCTGCCAAAGCAGAACAGCGCGGTGCCGCGCTGATGGTGATGCTGGTGATTATGGTAATGGG
>DASTNS010000029.1:0-71074 GCA_035720625.1 Gallionella sp.
GCCGCACCGCGTGGCGCTGGGCATGGGTGAGGAGAGCACGCAGGCGCTGCGCGAAGTCGGCAAGTTGCTCGCCTTTCTGAAAGAACCGGAGCCACCCAAGGGATGGAAGGATGCGTGGGAGAAATGGCCGGTGCTCAAGCAGGTGCTCTCCATGTCGCCCAAGGTGGTTTCCTCGGCGCCGTGCCAGGAAGTCGTGTGGGAAGGTGCGGATATTGACTTGGGCAGACTGCCGATCCAGCATTGCTGGCCGGGTGATGTCGCACCGCTCATTACTTGGGGGCTGGTGGTCACGCGCGGCCCGAACAAGCCGCGCCAGAATCTCGGCATCTACCGCCAGCAGGTGATCGGCCCGAACAAGACCATCATGCGCTGGCTGGCGCACCGTGGCGGCGCACTGGATTTCCGCGACCATTGCGAGAAAAACCCGGGGCAGCCGTTCCCCGTCGCAGTGGTGATCGGCGCCGATCCGGCGACCATCCTCGGTGCAGTCACGCCGGTGCCGGATACCTTGTCCGAATACCAATTCGCGGGGCTGCTGCGCGGCAGCAAGACCGAGCTGGTCAAGTGCCTGGGTTCTGATCTGCAAGTGCCCGCTTCCGCCGAGATCGTGCTGGAAGGTGCGATCCATCCCGGTGAAACCGCACTGGAAGGTCCGTATGGCGACCATACCGGCTACTACAACGAGCAGGACAAGTTCCCGGTGTTCACCATCCAGCGCATCACGATGCGCCGCGACCCGATCTATCACTCCACCTATACCGGCAAGCCGCCCGACGAACCGGCGATGCTCGGCGTGGCGCTGAACGAAGTGTTCGTGCCGCTGTTGCAGAAGCAGTTTCCCGAGATCGTGGATTTCTATCTGCCGCCGGAAGGCTGCAGCTACCGCATGGCGATCGTATCGATCAGGAAACAATATGCCGGGCACGCCAAGCGCGTGATGTTCGGCATCTGGAGTTTCCTGCGCCAGTTCATGTACACCAAGTTCATCGTCGTGGTGGACGACGACATCGCCATCCGCGACTGGAAGGAAGTCATCTGGGCGATCACCACGCGCGTCGATCCGGTGCGCGACACGCTGCTGGTGGACAACACGCCGATCGACTACCTGGATTTCGCCAGCCCGGTGTTGGGGCTGGGCGGCAAGATGGGGCTGGACGCCACCAACAAATGGCCGGGCGAAACGCAACGCGAGTGGGGTGCGCCGATCGTGATGGACGCGGCGGTGAAGCGGAGGGTGGATGAGATGTGGGGGGCGTTGGGGTTGTAGCCCGCCTGGCCGGAAATAAAAAAGCCGAAGATCCGCTCCTTCTGCTTTCTGTCTGAGCCAGCCGGCCCAGAATCAGAATTTGAACACTGCGGTCAGCGAGTAGAGGTCGTCGTCGGCGTTTTGGCTGGCTACGCCCATGCCGTAACGGTCCCAGCCGAAACGGATGCCAATTCTCGGGGTGGTATTGTACTGCCCGCCTAGGCCGTATATGGTAGTAGTGCGCCGGACGCCGGTGACAGCGGAAACGCTGGCATTGGTACGGGCAGCCCCCAGCTTGCCATACAACGAAAAGTTGTTGTTCAGCGGCAGCAGGCCGATTGCACTCAGTCCCCAAGTATCAGAATTGTCGGTAACGGCAGCGGCGGTGGAAAATTGCCCCAGATCGGTGAATTTTCCTCCCACAGCGAAATTTCTGTTGTGCCGGTAGCCGTCCAGCAAACCGAAGGAGGTATCGGAGGATTTACTCAGTGCGTCGAATCCCGCGGCATTGCCGCCCAGCCTGAGGCCGAGGGATGTGCTGCTATCGTCAGCAAAAACGGGGGTGGTGAAAACGGCGCAGAGCAATGCAACAGCAACGATCTTTTTCATGGCCTATCCTTTGCTCAGAGAGTTGTTCGGAAAAGTGCCTGTTTCTGCCGAGTATCGTGCAATATCCTAGACTTTTAACATGCCCGGTGCAATAGGGTAATTTGCCTGCCTCTAAGGGCCGGAGGCTGGAATGAATATTGCTGATAGCACCGTTGCGGGCATCCGGTCAGTGCATCCTGCGCCGCCTGTCCGTAAGGCCAGGTGGTCGGTAAACGCTTTCTCTTACCGGCTTTCCTGAGCCATCTTTTCGATCGCCGCCACGCGGGCCAGCCGCACGCGTTCCGGGATGGCAGCCTGGTCCGCGCAATGAGTGGCGATTTCGCCCGCATCCACCGCGCGCGCGGCTGCCAGCAGTTGCAGCAGATAATCCGCCTGCGGATAGTCATCCTGCTCGTGACCGGTGCGGCCATGCGCATCCGTAGTGCAGACTTGCAGCAGTTGCGCGAAACGTTCCGGCCTGCGCCACGCATCCGCCGACTGGAATAACTTGATGATCGTCTCGGCGCGCAGCTCGCGGGCGCGGTGGATGTCGCCGTGATGGCGCGCCGCGAGTATGGCGAGATCGCGGCAGTTGCCCGGTATGCGCAGCCGCTGTGCGAGCTTTTTTATTAGTTTCACGCCGCGCAGTTCATGGCCGATATGGCGCGGCAGGATGTCTTTGGGCGTGCTGCCCTTGCCCAGATCGTGCGTCAGCGCGGCGAAGCGCACCTCCAGCGGGTAACCGTGCCGCGCGGCATCGTCCGCCACCAGCAGGGTGTGGATGCCGCAGTCGATTTCCGGGTGATAGTTTTCCGGCTGCGGCACGCCGAACAGCGCGTCCACCTCGGGCAGGATCTTCGCCAGTGCGCCACAACTGCGCAGCGTCTCGAAGAAGCGCGATGGCGTTTTCTCCATCAGGCCGCGCGCCAGCTCCTGCCACACGCGCTCCGCCACCAGCACGTCCACTTCGCCGTTGTCCACCATCTCGCGCATCAGCGCCAGGGTCTCCGGCGCAATGCCGAAGCCGAAGCGCGCCGCGAAGCGTGCCGCGCGCAGGATGCGCACCGGGTCTTCGCCGAACGCCGCGCTGACATGGCGCAGGATGCCGGCGCGCAAGTCGGCAACGCCGTTATACGGGTCGATCAGCTTGCCATTGGTATCCTGCGCGATGGCATTGATGGTGAAATCACGGCGCAGCAGATCCTGCTCCAGCGTGACATCCGGTGTGGCGTACACGGCGAAGCCCTTGTAGCCGCGCGCGGTCTTGCGTTCGGTGCGCGCCAGCGCATATTCCTCATGGGTCTGCGGGTGCAGGAACACCGGGAAATCCTTGCCCACCGGCTGGAAGCCCTGCGTCACCATCGCTTCCGGCGTGCTGCCCACCACCACCCAGTCGTGATCCTGCACCGGCAGACCGAGTAACTGGTCGCGAACCGCGCCACCTACGCAGTAGATCTTGGTATCACTGCTCATCGGGAGCCCTATTTCTCATCAGGGATGGCCTGCTGGTTTTCCGCCGTCTTGCCCGCAACGATGCCCAGGCGCTGCTTGAGCGGGCGCATGGGCGCATCGAATTGTCTGGCATAGTACATGGTGTTGCTCATAACCTTTTTCACATAGTCGCGCGTTTCGTCGAACGGGATGGTCTCGGCGTAGATGGCGCCTTCCAAGGATTGGTCCCCGCGCCACAGGCGTGCCCGTCCCGGTCCGGCATTGTATGCCGCCGAAGCGAGCACCGGGCTGTTGTCGAACCACGACAATACGGTTTTCATGTAGTAGGTGCCGAGGCGCAGGTTGGTGTCGATCTGGTGGATCAGCGACTGGCGATAGTTCTTCAGGCCGAGTTTCTTCGCTATCCAGCGCGCCGTTGCCGGCATGATCTGCATCAGGCCCGCCGCCCCGGCGTCGGATTTGGCCACGGTGGCAAAGCGGCTTTCCTGGCGCATCAGGCCGTATACCCATGCTTCTTCCAGTCCATGCTCGCGAATGCGTGCATACAGCACTTCACGATAGGGCGCGAGATAACGCAGACTGAAATTGTGCACATTGACGGTCCGGTCCGCTGCGCCGATGGCGCGATCATACATTTCATTGCGCCGCGCGATTTCCGCGGCGGTGATCAATTCCTGGTCGTCGAAATTGCGTATCGCCCAGTTCCATTCCTTCAATGCCTCGCTGCGCATATCCATGCGATACAGCGCCAGCGTGCGCTGAATTCCGGGCAAGGCCAGCATCGCCTCGATATCCTGTTTGCGGGGTTTGTATGTTGCCGCCCCGCTCAACATCGGCGAACCCACCAGCTCCTCGCTTGCCAGTTGCCCGTAGAAATTGTATTCGCTGCTCAATGGCGTGAGCAACTTGTTTGCTTCGTCGGGTTTGCCCAATGCCAGTAGCGCGCGCGCCTTCCAGTATTGCCAGGCTGATTCGCGCTGCTGTTGCTCGCTCATCGCATTGATGCCTGCCAGCACCCCGGGCCAGTCCTGCGCGCGCAATGCCGCACGCACGCGCCATGCCGACTGCTGTTCGTTGAGCGGCGCATTTGCCGCTGCCTTGAACCATTGCGGCGCATGGTTATCCAGCTTGCGCGCTGCCTCATAGGCCAGCCAGCCGTAAAAATAATGCTGCTCCGTGTCGGAAAAATAGGCTGCAATTTTTTCCCAGCGTGCAGCGGCCAAATCGGGGGATTGTTTGGCCAGGCGTTGCAGGGCGAACAGCGCGACGGCGCGCTGACCGTCATTCTTCTGGTCCAGCGTCAGTTTTCCCAGATAACGATCCGCATCGGCCGCCGCGCTTTCCAATGCCGCAGGCGACATCGCATGGGTGCCGGTCAGGTGCCCGGCAAGCTGTTTGGCGAGCGATACATTGCCCGCTTCCAGAGCCAGGCGCAGCCGCTGCCAGACATCCTGTTCGCCGATGATGCCGTCGGACAGCGCCGCATCGAACAGCGGGCCGCAACTCTCCGGCTGCCCCTTGCCGCTGAACCACAGCCTGCGCGCTTCATGCAGTGCGGTTTGTTCCTGGCTGCGCAGGCGAGATTGCAGGGCATAGCAAGTCAGCTCGGTGTCCTCGTTAAGCAGGCGTGGATATTCCGCGTCGAACCAGTCCCATTGCTGTTTTTTGCCGAGCTGTTTGAGCCATTCACCGCGCAACCGGTCGATCATCGGCGTATCTTCCGGTCGGGAAAGAAAATCCTTTATCGCGCTTGTGTCGGCGTTTTCCAGGCCGAGGCGCAGCCGGTAATAACTGGCGTACACCTCTAGCGGCGTGTTTTTCAACCGCTGCGCGAAACGCCCAAGTTTGACCGCGTCGCCGGCGCGGAATGCATCACGCACCGCGAGAAAATCCGCAGCCTCACCTGCCAGCGCGGGCGGGGCAATCAGCAAGCAAAAATAAAAGAAAAACCTCATCACAAATCGTCAGAAAAACAACCGCACGGAGCATAGCACATCGCTTGCGGGCGGCAATTCGGCGCGGCATCAGCGGCGGTACATACTTTGGCCGTGCAGTTTCGATCAGCGCGTTACTCCGCCAGCCATTTGGTTGTCGTCGCCTGGATCAGGATAGTCATCAGGATGGCGATGAAAGTCACCGAGGCGATGATCTGTGCGCCGAGAGCTTTCATGCCTATCAGCATACCGGCAAGCGCGCCGGTTTCGCGCGACAAGCATGAACACCGCCACTCCCGCCGCACCGCCGAGCAGAAACAAAAAGAAGCCGGCTGGGCGTTTTGCTTGACGCGGCGTTGCCCGCGCCGATAGAATTCCCGACCATTTAATTCAGGTAAAGACATTATGAGCACAGATACCCAGCAACGCATCCACGAGCAAGTCACCACGCACCCAGTGGTGCTGTACATGAAAGGTAGCCCGCAGTTTCCGCAATGCGGCTTTTCCGCCAACGCAGTACGCATCCTGAACGCACTGGGCGTGAAAGAATTGTTCACAGTGGATGTGCTGCAAGATGCGGAAATCCGCCAAGGGATCAAGGATTACGCCAATTGGCCGACCATTCCGCAGCTTTATATAAAGGGCGAATTCATCGGCGGCTCCGACATCATGGCCGAGATGTACCAGAGCGGGGAATTGAAACAATTGCTAGAAGACTAGGCCGAAATATATAGGCATTTCGGCATATATGAATTTCTAGAGAGAATGGATATAGTCCGAACCGAGTGTTTGGGTTAGCAGTTGGCAACAACTCTACTTTTCATACTCTCCTCCTCTTCGGGTGGTCGCTAGATCACCCATTTTTTTGCCTAGGGTTTTGCGAGATAGGCGCGCGCTCGCGCGATGGCTGCCTCCACTTGCCGCGGTGCGGTGCCGCCGATGTGGTTGCGGCTGGCGAGCGAACCTTCAAGCGACAGCACCTGATACACGTCTTCGCCAATCAGGGCGGAGAATTGCTGCAGCTCGGTGAGGCCGATGTCGCTCAGGTCGCAGCCGCGCTGTTCGGCGGAGCGCACCGCCAGTGCCACCGCTTCATGCGCATCGCGGAACGGCAGGCCTTTTTTCACCAGATAATCGGCGAGATCGGTGGCCGTGGCATAGCCCTGCAACGCCGCATTGCGCATGGCTTCCGATTTGACCTTGATGCCGCCGATCATGTCGGCGTAGATGCGCAGTGTTTGCGTCAGCGTTTCCACGGTGTCGAATAGCGGTTCCTTGTCTTCCTGATTGTCCTTGTTATAGGCCAGCGGCTGGCCTTTCATCAGCGTGAGCAGCGCGACCAGATGGCCGTTGACGCGCCCGGTCTTGCCGCGCACCAGTTCCGGCACGTCTGGGTTCTTCTTCTGCGGCATGATGCTCGATCCGGTGCAGAAGCGGTCGGCGATGTCGATGAAGCCGAAGCGCGAACTCATCCACAGGATCAGTTCCTCGGAGAAGCGCGACAGATGCGTCATGATCAGCGCGGCACAGGCGGTGAATTCGATCGCAAAGTCGCGATCCGAAACCGCATCCAGAGAGTTTTCGCATACGCCGTCGAAGCCCAGCAATTCGGCCACCATTTCGCGCTTGATCGGATAGCTGGTGCCGGCCAGTGCCGCCGCGCCGAGCGGCAGGCGGTTCACGCGGTGGCGGCAATCCTGCAAGCGCTCCGTATCGCGTTTGAGCATCTCGAAATACGCCATCAGGTGGTGTGCAAAGCTGATCGGCTGCGCCACCTGCAAGTGGGTGAAGCCGGGCATAACGGTGTGGGTATGGTGCTGGGCGAGGTCAAGCAACGCGTTTTGCAGCGCCTTGATCAGATGCAGCAGGTCGTCGATCGAACTGCGCAGGTACAGGCGTACATCGGTCGCCACCTGATCGTTGCGCGACCGCCCGGTGTGCAGGCGTTTGCCGGCATCGCCGACCAGCGCGGTGAGGCGCTTCTCGATGTTGAGGTGCACGTCTTCCAGATCCAGTGACCAGACGAATTCGCCGCCGATGATTTCATTTTCAATTTGCGCGAGACCGCGCTGGATGTCGTCCAGGTCCTGTGCGCTGATGATGCCGCAGGCAGCCAGCATTTGCGCATGCGCCCGCGAGCCCTGAATATCGAACATGGCCAGCCTGTGATCGAAGTCCACCGATGCGGTGTAGCGCTTCACCAGTTCTGCCACGGGTTCCGTGAATCGCCCCGACCAGGTATCTTTGTCTTGCATTACTACCCCCACTTGTCCCAGAATGAAGCATGAAGGGAACATTTATAAATCCGTTTTGCGGGCGAATCGCGGCGTCGCGTGCTCGCTCACCCCTCGTCTATCTATCCGATATGCCTCGTTGTTTACTGTGCTGCTCCTTGCGCTTCATCCCGCAAAACAAATTTCTAGAGGTTCCCTGAAAAACGGGAGGATTACCCGCCATGAATGAGGCGCGCAGTATAAAACAAAATGCCTTGCCCGACGCATTGCCCAACTTCCGCAACCTCGGCGTGACGTTGCGCATCCTGCTGATCAGCAACGGCCTGGCATTGTTGCAGGCGCTGTTGCAGGCGAATGGCTGGGCGGATGTGCCGCTGCGCATGATGCAAATTGCCACGCTGCTCGCGCCGATTCTGCTGACCTGCCTGCTGTTGTTGTGGGCGGCGCAGCCGTGGCTGAACCGCTTGCCTTATCTGCACGGCGTGCTGGCGGTGAACGCGCTGGTAGCGGCAGTAACACTGGCTACCTATTACTTCGGCGGCGAACTGTATCACCCGATGGGCCGCGATGATGCCTGGTTCGAGGCAATGCGCTACACGTTGCTCAGCGTGCTGGTAAGCGGCATCCTGCTGATGTATTTCCGCTGGCGCAGCCAAGTGCTGTCGCGCGCGTTGCACGAGGCGCATCTGCAGGTGTTGCGCGCGCGCATTCGGCCGCACTTCCTGTTCAACAGCATCAACGCCGTGCTCAGCATCGTGCGCGCCCAGCCCGCGCAGGCCGAGGCTGCGCTGGAGGACATGTCCGACCTGTTCCGCATGGCGATGGCGGATGCGCAAGACCTCGTGCCGTTGCGCCGGGAGATCGAGTTGAGCAAACAATACATCGCGCTGGAACAATTGCGCATGGGCGAAAGATTGCGCGTGGATTGGCAGATTCAGGATATGCCGGACGATGCGCTGATTCCGCCGTTGCTGTTGCAACCGCTGCTGGAAAATGCCGTGTATCACGGCATCGAGCCGTTGCCGCAAGGCGGCAGCATCACCGTCGCACTGTACCGCAGCGGCGATGAATTGCGGCTCAAGGTGGAGAATCCCTGCGCATCGGGTGGTGCCGCACCGCATGACGGCAACAAAATGGCGTTGCGGAATATCCGCGAACGGCTGGCGCTGCTGTTTGACGTCGAGGCGCGCTACAAGGTCGAAAGCGGCAAAGAGTTTTATCGTGTGGAAATCACGCTGCCGTACGTCAAGGAGCAAACCATATGAGCACCGTCGAGCTGGCCCTGCGCATCCTCATCGTGGACGACGAGCCGCCCGCGCGCAATCGCCTGCGCGACCTGCTGAATGATTGCAGCGAGCAGTTGGTGCTGGAGATCGTTGGCGAGGCGGGCAACGGCCAGGAAGCATTGGATAAACTGATGGAAACGCCCGTCGACGTAATACTGCTGGACATCCGCATGCCGCAGATGGACGGCATCGAACTCGCGCAACATATCCAGAAAATGCCCAAGCCAATTATCGGTTTGGCGAAATGGCCGCCGGTGATCATCTTTACCACCGCCTACGATGCCTACGCGATCAAGGCATTCGAACTGCACGCGATCGACTACCTGCTCAAACCGATCCGCCTGGGGCGCCTCTTCGAGGCTCTTACCCGCGCGCGCGAAGCCGTGCCGGTGCAAACCGAAGTGTTGCGCGACCTGCTGCCCGAACCGCGTAAATTCCTCTCCATCCATGAACGCGGCAAGATCCATCTGGTACCCATCGAACAAGTGCTGTTTTTGCGCGCTGAGCTGAAATACGTCACCGTGCGCACCGTCGAACACGAATACCTGCTCGAAGAATCGCTCACCGCCCTGGAGAAGGAGTTTGCCACGCGCTTCGTACGTGTTCATCGCAACTGCCTGGTGGCGAAAGAGGCGATAGAAGGCTTCGAGAAAGGTGGTGAGGATAACGCCGAGAGCGCGGGTTGGATGGTGAAGCTGAAAGGGCTGGATGAACTGCTCGCTATCAGCCGCAGGCAGCAGCATATCGTCAAGGAGTTCAGTTGAGCACGACGAACTGTTTCCTGAATCCTACCACCTTTTGCAGATACTGGCGCGTTTCGGCGTAGGGGAGCTGCGAGCGCAGTTTGTCGTACACGGCGGGTGCGGCCATGCGGTTGATCTGGTCCAGCGCGCCGTCGCGGTTTCTCGACGAGCCGCCGAAGGTGCGCAGCACATTGCTCGGGCCGGTGTTGTAGGCGGAGATGACGCAATATTCGCGCGACACCGGGTCGGCCACTTCATCCAGTTCATCGAAGGCCAGTACGTTCAGATACGCCGTGCCCAGCTCGATGTTGTTTTCCGCGTTGAACAGGTACTGCTTGCTGGGCATCTCGTTCGCGCCCTTGGCGCGCTTATAGGCGTCGCGCCCGCCGCTGCTCGGCACCAGCTGCATCAGGCCGTAGGCGGGTGCGGGGCTGACCGCGAACGGGTTGAAGTTGCTCTCGGTGCGCATGATGGCGAATACCAGGCTCGGGCTGATGTCGTAGGCCCTGGCGAATTTCTCCACCAGCGGGCGGTATTTTTCCGCTTGCTTGTTGGAAAAGTTGCTGACCATCGCGAACTTCACCAGATGCGCCTGTTTGCTGCCCGCATCGGTGCTGACGCTGCGGGTTTGCGCGGCGCCGACCAGGCCGGCGGCGAAGCGTTCGGCCTGCTGCGGCGTGGCGATGGCGCGCCCCTTGTCGTCGAGCACCAGCCCGAGCAGATAGGGATCGCGCTCGCCGGTCAGCCTGATCGAGCTGTCCGAAAACAGGTCGACCGCGCGCGGGTCATCGGGTGTGAGCAATGTGGTGACGATGGCGTCCTTGAGGCTGTTGTCGGGATTTTTTTCGTCCAGCGTCTCGACGGTGATCTCGCCGCGATCGAAATCCACGATGGCGCGCGAGAGGTAGCCCTGCGTGTATTTGACGTAGTGAGTGCGGTCGGGCAGGCGCGCTTCCTTCCTTCCCCATTTCCTGCCGGCATTGCCTTGCAGGATGTCCATCAGCCGTTCGAAGTCGCGCTGCACGCCCTTCAGGTCGCTGGCGAGCTGCACAGGGTTGCGCAGGTAGGTCAGTTTCTTGCGCTGGAGCAGTGCGCGCGCCGCCGCCTGCGGGCTGCTGCTGGTCGCGACGGTGATGATGCTCCCGGTCGATACGCTCTTGCACGAGGCGAGCAGCAGCAGGGCGGTGATGGCAAGGATGAAGTTACGCATGAACATTTCGGGCGGCTTGATGGGTGTGGTCGTTAGACAAGAAACTCAGCCGCTGTTCCGCAACCCGGTCGCGATGCCGTTGATCGTCAGGTGGATCGCACGTTTCACCAGCACATCATCGTCCCCGGCACGGTGCCGTTGCAGCAGCGCCACCTGCAGGTGGTTGAGCGGATCGATGTACGGGGTGCGCGTGAGCAGGCTGCGTGCAAATGCCGGGTTGTCCTGCAGCAGCGTGGTGTTGCCGGTCACGGCGAACAGCATGGCCACGGTGTCCTCCCATTCGCGGTGGATCGCGCCGAAGACCCGTTCGTGCAACGCCGCATCTTCCACCAGTTCGGCATAGCGCGACGCGATGCCCATGTCGGTCTTGGACAGCACCATGTCCATATTGGACATCAGGCCGCGGAAGAACGCCCAGTTCCGGTACATCGCCTGCAATTGCGCGAGTCCGGCCTCGCCCTCGCGCTCGACGAAACGCTTTACCGCGCTGCCGTAGCCGAACCAGCCCGGCAGCAGCGTGCGGCTCAGGCTCCAGCTGAACACCCAGGGGATCGCGCGCAGATCCTCGATGCGGTCCGATGCCTTGCGCGCCGTGGGGCGGCTGCCGATATTGAGCTCGGCGATCTCGCGGATCGGGGTCGCGGCGAAGAAATAATCGGTGAAGCCGGGGGTCTCGTACACCAGCCTGCGGTACGCGGCGAACGCCTCCAGGCTCAGTTCTTCCATGATGCGGTGGTACTCCGGCATCGCGCTGTCCGCGCCGTGGTGGTGCAGCAGCGTAGCCTCCATGGTCGCGGCGATCAGTGTCTCGAGGTTGCGCCGGCCGATCTCGGGGTTGGAGTATTTGCTGGCGATCACCTCGCCCTGTTCGGTGATGCGGATCTGCCCGTTCACGCTGCCCGGCGGTTGTGCGAGGATCGCGTCGTAGCTCGGGCCGCCGCCGCGCCCGACGGTGCCGCCGCGCCCGTGGAACAGGCGCAGCTCGATGCCGTGTCTGGCGAACACTTCCACCAGTTCCAGTTCGGCCTTGTACAGTTCCCAGTTGGCGGTGAGGTAGCCGCCGTCCTTGTTGCTGTCGGAATAGCCGAGCATCACCTCCTGCGTGTTGCCGCGGCTGGCCAGCAGCTTGCGGTAATACGGGATAGCGAACAATTCGTCCATGATTGCGCCGCAGCCGCGCAGGTCTTCGATGGTCTCGAACAGCGGGATGATATTGATATGCAGTTTGTCGCCTTGCAGCAGCCCGGTCTGCTGCAGCATCAGCGCGAGCTCCAGCAGGTCGCTCACCGCATCGGTCTTGGAGATGATGTGGTTGGGCAGCGCCGCGCGGCCGAAGCGGCGGTGGATCAAAGCGGCGGTCTGCATGATGCGCAGCTCGCTCTGCGTCGCGGGCGTGTACTGCTCGATGTTGGAGAGCAGCGGCTTGCCCGCTTGCAGTGCGTCCAGCAGAACCCTGCAGCGCTCTGTCTCACCGAGGTCTTTGTAGTTGGCCTTGCCGGTGTCGCCCCGACACGGTGGGGTGGAACCATCAGGTGCGGGAGGGGCGGACAAGCGGCTGTTCCCGCAATCGGCTGGCTGCGCCAGTAACGTGTCACAGCCGCTGTACGAAAAGAGTTCCGCCACAGTCTGCTCGTGGATCGCGCTGTGCTGGCGCATGTCCAGCGGCGCGAGATGGAAGCCGAATACCTCGGCGGCGCGGCGCAGGTTGGCGATCCGCCCGCGCGCCAGGTATACCGCGCCGTGCTTGAACAGCGAGTCGATCAGCACATCCAGGTCGGCGATGAATTCCTGCGGCGCGGCATAGGGCTGTGCATGCCGGTCCAATGGCGGCAAGTGGGTGATTTCGTGCCCGAGCTGCCGGGCGGTGGCCGAGAGGCGCGAATAGATCAGGTTAAGCGCGCGGCGATAGGGTTCATCCTCGCGCGCGGCATCCTTGTCCGGCGAAACATCGGAGAGCTTGCGCAATGCATCGCTGACATCGACCAGTCGGTCCGTCAGGCTCAGCCGCCTGCCGAGAATATAGGTTTCATTCAGGTAGTGTTCGAACGCCAGTGCGGATTGTTGCTGTACCGCATCCAGCATCACGTCGTGGGTGACGAAAGGATTGCCGTCGCGGTCGCCGCCGATCCAGCTGCCTACGCGCAGCAACGGCGGAATGCGGATATTTTCGCCGAAGCACGCCTCCAGCTGCTTTTCCAGATGGACGTAAATCCTGGGGATTTCATTGAGGAAGGTGTAGCGGTAATACTCCAGCCCGTTGTTGATTTCGTCGCGCACGGTCAGCCTGGCGGTGCGCAGCATGCGCGTCTGCCACAGGATCAGCATGAAGCGGTGCAGGGCTTCCTCGTTCTCGGCGAAGTCGTCGGGCGTCATGTCCACGCGGTCGCGGTCGGACAGCAGGCGCGAGATGATGAGCTGGCAGTCGAGGATGCTCTTGCGCTGCACTTCGGTGGGATGCGCGGTCAATACCGGAGAGATCAGCGCGCTGTCCAGGAAGGCCTGCAGGGTTTTCCTGTCGATGCGCTTTTCTTCGATGCGCTTCAGCGCCAGCGGCAGGCTGCCGTCTTTCGGCGCGCTGCCGGCTTTGAGGTGGGCGCGATGGCGGCGGTTGTGATGCAGGTCTACGGCGATGTTGGACAGTTGCGAGAAGTAGCTGAAGGCACGCACCACAACCAGCGTCTCGCCGGGCGACAGCGCGTCCAGCATCTGCTCGAGCTGCACGCGGTCGCGGTCGTCCTGCGTCTTGCGGAAACGCACCGCGGCACGGCGCACGTTCTCGATCAACTGGAAGGACGCTTCGCCCTCCTGCTCGCGCAGCGTCTCGCCGAGGATGCGGCCAAGCAGGCGCACATCTTCGCGCAGCGGCAGATCCTTGCTGGAGATGTCGGCGGGGGCGGCGATCAGGTTCATCACATTCATAGGGAAGATGGCGACACTCCTCATGTTAGAATGTGCCGCGTATGATCGATAAAATTCAGGAAATCCGATGAGTCAGGCATCTTCAAAATCGCTACCTTTCCCCTCCCGTCTGGTGATCGCTTCGCGTGAAAGCGCGCTGGCCATGTGGCAGGCCGAACATATCCGGGACAGGCTGCGCGCATTATATCCGCAAACCGAAGTCAGCATCCTCGGCATGACCACGCAGGGCGACCAGATCCTCGACGTGACGCTGGCCAAGATCGGCGGCAAGGGACTGTTCGTGAAAGAGCTGGAGACCGCGCTGGAAGACGGGCGCGCCGACCTTGCCGTGCATTCGCTGAAGGATGTACCGATGCAGATGCCGGAAGGTTTCGTGCTGGCCGCGATCGGCGAGCGCGAAGACCCGCACGATGCGTTCGTCTCGAACCAGTACGAAGACCTGGCCGCGTTGCCGGCGGGCAGCGTGGTGGGCACCTCCAGCCTGCGGCGCGAGAGTCAGTTGCGCGCGCGCTTCCCGCATCTGAAGATCGAACCGCTGCGCGGCAACGTGCAGACCCGCTTGCGCAAGCTCGACGAAGGCCGATATGCCGCCATCATCCTCGCCGCCGCCGGACTGAAACGCTTGGGGCTGGGCGAGCGCATCCGCAATGTCATTTCCAGCGACGACAGCCTGCCTGCCGTCGGTCAGGGTGCGCTCGGCATCGAATGCCGCGCCGACCGCACCGACGTGATCACCCTGCTGCAGCCGCTGCACCATCCCGATACCGCCGCCTGTGTGCTCGCGGAACGCGCCATGAGCCGCGTCTTGGCGGGCAGTTGCCAGGTGCCGTTGGGCGGTTTTGCCGAAGTGCAGAACGGCAAGCTGCGCATGCGCGGCTTCGTCGCCAGCCCGGACGGCAAACGCATGGTGCGTGCCGAGCTGAGCGGCGAGATCACCGACCCCGAAGCACTGGGCAAACGGGTCGCCGAGGCCTTGCTGGCACAGGGCGCGGGCGAGATTCTCGCTGCTTTGGCTTTGTAATTTTTAGCCACGGATTGACACGGATATTCACGGATAACCCCGGTTCTTATCCGTGCTGATCCGTGTCAATCCGTGGCTCGATTGCCCATGCATGGAAGAGCCCATATTACTGGAATGACTACCCTCCTTCCCCTGGCCGGATTGAAAATCGCCGTCACGCGGCCGCGCGAGCAGGCCGCGCCACTGGCGCGGTGCATCGAGCAGGCGGGTGGCATCCCGCTGCTGTTCCCGCTGCTGGATATCGCGCCACCGCAGGATAGTCAGACGCTGCACGAACAGGTTTCCCGCCTTGCCCAATTCGACCTTGCCATCTTCATTAGCCCGAACGCCGTGCAGTACGGCATGGCGGCGATCCGTTCGGCGGGTGTGCTGCCGCCTGCATTGAAGATTGCCGCAGTCGGACAGGGCAGCGCGAAGGCGTTGCGCGAGCTGGGTATCACCGGGGTCATCGTGCCTGTCGAGCGTTTCGACAGCGAAGGCCTGCTGGCCTTGCCGGAATTGCAGAATGTCGCCGGATGGCGCGTGCTGATCTTTCGCGGCGACGGCGGGCGCGAGTTGCTCGGCGATACGCTCAGGGCGCGCGGCGCGACGGTGGAATATGTAGCCTGCTACCGGCGCAGCAAGCCGCAGCAGGATATTGCCGCGTTGCTCGAGGCCGCACCGGATGTGCTGACGGTGACGAGCAGCGAGGCGCTGGATCACCTGTGGCAGATGCTGGGCGATGCACGGCGCGATCGCGTATGCGGCCTGCCGTTGTTCGTGCCGCATACGCGCATCGCCGAGCTGGCACAGCGGCAAGGCTGGCGGCAGGTGCTGCTGACCGGCGCAGGGGATGACGGATTGTTATCGGCTTTGATAGCATGGGCAAGACAGAAAAACGCAGGACAGTGTTCCGGCGCCAGACTTCCGGGGAACCCGACATGAACGAGCAGCAGCAACCAACAGAAAATACCAATCGCGTCGAGAGCGAGGAGCCGCCGCCGTATATCGTGGCACCCGCGCCGCGCCACAATTCTTTCGTGACGGCTTTTTCCAGGATGAATCTCACGCAGATGACGCTGGTGGTGCTGGTGGTGATCTTCCTGTGGCAATGGTTCGACGGGCATCGCGCGATCGGCGACATGCAGCAGCAACTGGCGAAGAAGATCGCCGAGATGGATGGCGTCAGCAAGGCCAACCAGGTGCTGCTGACGCAAAGCCAGGGCGAAGTGCGCGAGCTGTCGGCCAAAGTGGCGACGCTGGAAACACGCTATGCCGAGGCGCAAAACCAGCGCGCCGCGCTGGAGGCCTTGTATAACGACCTATCCGTCAGCCGCGACGAAACCGCGCTCGCGGAAGTCGAGCAGATGCTGCTGATCGCCGGGCAGCAATTGCAACTGTCGGCCAACGTCAAGGCCGCGCTGATCGCCATGCAGAGCGCCGACACCCGTTTGCAGCGCATGGACCGGCCGGCGTTCAACGGGTTGCGCAAGGCCATCGGCCAGGACATGGACAAGCTGCGCGCATTGCCCAGCGTGGACATCACCGGCATCAATCTCCAGCTCGACAATCTGATCGGCGCCGTGGACGAGTTGCCGCTGGTCTATCAGCAGCGCGCGGCGAAGAAGGAGGAGGCTGTGCAGACCGCAACGCCGAAGAATGAAACGGCCTGGCAGAAGCTGCTGCGCGAAATCTGGCAGGATGCCAAACAACTGGTGCGCATCGAGGATACCGGCAAGGCCGAGATTCCGCTGTTGCCGCCCAACCAGGAATTTTTCCTGCGCGAAAACCTCAAGCTGCGCCTGCTGTCAGCGCGTCTCGCATTGCTGTCGCGCGACGAGGACGGCTTCAGGCAGGAACTGAAAACCGCGCAACTCTGGGCGACGCGCTATTTCGACGGCAAATCGAACGAGGTCATGCGGATGCTGGCCGCGCTGAAGAAGATTGCCGCCTCCCCCGTCAGCATCGAATTGCCGGACGTCAGTCCGAGCCTGCAGGCCGTGCGCAATTACCGCCTGACGCATGAACACGCGGCAGACCGTATTCCTGCCAAAAAGACGGTGCGATGAAATACCTGCTCTGGATACTGCTGCTGTTTGCCGCTGCGGCCGCGCTGGTGACGGCTTCGCATAATCCGGCCTACGTGCTGCTGGTGTATCCGCCTTACCGCATCGAGCTGTCGCTTACGCTATTCATCGTCCTGCTTATACTCGCATTCGTATTCGGCTACGGTATGCTGCGCCTGATGTTCGTGGTTGTGCAATTGCCGGCATATGTGCGGGAATTCCGCCTGGAGCGTGCGCAAGGCAAGGCGCGCGAGTTGCTGGACGATGCGCTCAATGCGTTCTTCGAGGGGCATTATGCCGCGGCGGAAAAGGCTTCCGCGCGCGCGATGGAATTAGGCGACACCTCCGCCCTGCATCCCATCATCGCGGCGCGTTCCGCGCACGAGCTGCACGAATATGAAAAACGCGATGCCTACTTGTCCGCCGCCGAGGGCAAGACTGCCGGCGATGCCACCATGCGCCTGATGGCGGCCACCAAATTCATGCTCGACCAGCGTGACTCGCGCGGCGCGCTGCATGCGCTGCGGGAATTGCGCGACAGCGGCGTCAAGGGCCACCCCGGCGTATTGTCGCTGGAACTCAAGGCGCAGCAACAGGCAGGCAACTGGGATGAGGTGCTGAACGTGCTCGACCAGCTGGAAAAATACCAATCCATCGACGTGACGGTGGCGGCGCAACTGCGCCAGCAGGCCTGGCTGGAAAAGATCCGCCAGCAGGAAGATCTGACGGGGCTGACCGATTGTCTGAAAAGTATCCCCGCCGATTTCAAGCGGCGCGGCAAGATTGCCGCCACGGCCGCGCGCGCGCTGATCCGGCACGGCGGCAGCCCGCTCGCGCAGCAACTGCTCTCAGACAGCCTGAATGCGCAATGGGACAGCGAACTGGTCGCGCTGTACGGCGATTGCCAGTCCGGCGACGTGATTGAGCAGGTCAGGCAGGCCGAGAAATGGCTCAACCAGCACAAGGACGATGCCGGGCTGTTGCTCGCGCTCGGCAAGCTGTGCCTGCACCAGAAGCTGTGGGGCAAGGCGCAAAACTACCTGGATGCCAGCATCAGCGTATCTCCCAGCCATGCCGCCTACCACGCGCTGGGTCAACTGGCAGAGAAATTGCAAAAACCGGAGGAGGCGTTCGGCTATTACCAGAAGGCGATGGCGATAACGAAGAGTGAGTAAATCACCAGAATTTTTTGCTATTGCGGTGAATGTGCTTCTAGTCCTATCTCGACAATTTCGGTAACGGCCAAGCCGGCAATATCGCCAAGTTTTCCAGCTTTTGCATGGTGTTCAAGCAGGCTGGAAACGCGTGCGTACGTAGAATCCACAAAACGCTCCACCCCATCTGACTCTCGCTGCCGGACACCAAAACGGATATCGCTGCGTTTGTCCGGCAGGAGTTTGCACAATAGATTCTTGGTTGCCCAGATTGCGCCATTACGCGCCAAATCACTCAAGCGTGCGGTGTGGTTGATCGTGTCGCCAAGAACAGTGAACTCAAGTGAGCCTTCGGCTTGAAAAGTACCCACCCATTCCTGGCCTTCGTTAATTCCGATGTTTAGATACAACTCGTTCAGCCAACCCTTGCGGATTTGCCATTCCTTACTGATTTTGCGCATTGTTTCACGAACTTGTTGAGCGCAGAGCAGGGAGTCCATGATGTAATCGCTGTCGTATTGAGGAAAGAAATAATAGACTATCCCGTCGCCAACATGCTTGCCATGTGTTGCGTTGCTGCGGTGGAAAACGGAGGCTAGAGCGCTCCATATTTGGTTGATAAGCTCAAAGTATTCCTCGGGGGGCAATTCCGAACAAATTTTAACCGAGTCCTGCAAATCGGCAACCATGACTGCGAGATCAGTGAGCACCGGTTGGCGTTTGGTGAGCAATTCGCGTGCAATCACATCGCGCCTTGTAAGGATGTTGGTGAGGGCATCACTGTGCTCATGGATTGGCGCATACGCAACAAAAATACCTTCACGCAAAAAGAAGGCGTGGACACGGTATGGCAAATCGCCGATGGCAATCTCGAAATCAATTAGAGACTGGTCAGGCAGCATTACCGCAATATCGGCGCTTTTTTGCACTATGGCTCTAATTTCTGCATTGAGGTGACAGCAGATATCATTCAACGCCTCTTGGGAGAGGCGGCTGTGGGCAAGCAGCGCATTGGCGGTAACCAGCCCTGTCATTATGTCCCGTGGGAGACTGGCTGTTTGCAGCAAGTGGAAAATATTGCGTTCTTCTTCGCGTAGCGGCAGCGAGACATCGCTTCCCGTTATCAAGTGGCGCCCGGCTTGGTTGCACCAATCAACGTGAAAATTAAAATCGACCCAATACGCCGGCTCGGTAATTAAATCCAGAGAGAGTTGTGGTGAGAATACTGATGGAGAAACCGGCTTATGTGTGTCGCTTAATTTGATGTCGTTGTTCATGGCAAATCTGAATTTGGTTAGGTATGCGGGGGAACTTTATACAGTACCAAGCCTATCGGCCACTACATTGTAAATTATTCAGGCAATATGTGAGTTAGGGAGCCTGAAACAAATTCCGGTTAGTCGCGACATCGGCCCATAAATTCCTTGGCTTTGTGCAACCATGCCGCAATTTCTTGAGTTAAATTTTTGGCACAAACGTAAATGCATCCGAGAAGAACGCCGCATCCGGCAAACCGCACTGCGCAGTGAAGTCGCGGCGCGCGACATCCACCATGGCCGGCGTACCGCAGGCGTAGATTTCATGGCCGGACAGGTCGTTGAAATCATCCAGCACCGCCTGATGAACCGGCCCGGCTCTGCCTTGCCAATCATCTTCCGGCAAGGCTTCTGAAAGTACCGGAGTGAACTTGATGCCGCTGCTTTCCCATTGCCTTGCCTCCTCCAGCATGTATAGATCGGCCGGTCTGCGCCCTCCCCAGTAGAGATGCATGGGGCGTTGCAGGCCGATGTGCAGCGCGTGTTCGATCATCGACTTGACTGGCGCGAAACCCGTGCCGTCGGCGACGAAGATGACCGGTTTGTCCGAGTCTTCGCGCAACCGGAACTCGCCGAGCGGGCCCTTGAAGCGCAGCAGGTCGCGCTCTTTCATTCCGTTGAATACATACTGCGTGAAAGCCCCACCCTCAACCTTGCGGATATGCAGTTCGAGGAATCCGCCGTTGTGCGGCGCGTTGGCCAGCGAGAAATTGCGCGGCTTCTGGTCTTTCGGCAGGATGGAGATGTGTTGTCCGGCCAGGAAGCGCAATTGTTCGCCCATAGGCAGTTCGAGTTGCAGCGCCATCACATCATCCGCCAGCCGGGTCATCTTGCGCACGCGGCAGGGCATGATTCTCACCGGGATATCGCTGATCTTGCCGGCAGTATGGCATTCGATCACCAGATCCGATTTCGGCCTGGCGCAACAGAATAATGTCATGCCCGCCGCTTTATCCATATTCGTCAGCGCGCTGCCCAGATAGTTGCCGTGATCGACCTGCCCCTCCATTACCTTGCCCTTGCATACGCCGCATGCACCTTCGCGGCAGCTATACGGCAGGGTGTAGCCGTGCCTGAGTGCGGCATCAAGGATGGTTTCGTTTTCTTCGATGGGGAACTGGTAGCCGCTCGGCTGGATAGTGGTTTGAAAGGTCATGATGAAACTGTCAAGGTGTCCGAAAAGATAAATTACAAGGCATATACATAGCGGCAGAAATCGTAGCGAGCGGGCTGGCATTGGGGGAGCACGGAGCGCAGGCACCGGAGTGTACATAGAAGTACATGAGGATGCCGAGTACCGCGCGACCCCGATGTCAGTTCGCGCAGTAGATTTATGCTGCTGTATATAATTATGCCATGAAACGATTGCTGATCATCGGCTGCGGAGACGTGGCGATGCGCGCCATTCCTTTGCTGGCGCGCCGCTACCGGCTATTCGCCCTGGTGCGCAATCCGGCCTGCCGCGAAAAATTGCGCGCGCTAGGCGTGCTGCCGATCCTCGGCGACCTGGACGACCGCGCCAGCCTTAGACGCATCGCCGGAATAGCCGATACCGTGTTGCATTTCGCCCCGCCTTCCTCTGCGCCTCCCCTGACAAGGGGAGGCCGGGAGGGGTTGGGTATCGACATGCGTACCCAACATCTGCTCAGTGCTTTGTCGCGTGGAGCATTACCGGAACGGCTGGTATACATCAGTACCAGCGGCGTCTATGGCGATTGCGGCGGCGTAGTCGTGAGCGAAACACACCCGCTCAACCCGCAAACGGCGCGCGCGCAACGCCGTGCCGATGCCGAAAGGCAAATCCGTGACTGGGCGAAACGCAACCGGGTGAAGGCCGGCATCCTGCGCGTGCCGGGCATTTATGCCGCCGACCGCCTGCCGCTGGACCGCCTGAGGCAGGGCTTGCCGTGTATCATCGACAGTGAGGACAGTTATACCAACCGCATCCACGCCGACGATCTGGCGCGCGTCGCCGCATCGGCATTGCGCTACGGGAAGGCATGCCGCGTGTACCACGCCAGCGACGACAGCCGGATGAAAATAGGTGAGTACTTCGATGCCGTGGCGGATGCATCCGGCTTACCGCGCCCACCGCGCGTCAGCCGCGCCGAGGCGCAGCGCGCGCTGCCGGAAACGCTGCTGTCGTTCATGAACGAATCGCGGCGGCTGACCAATCGGCGCATGAAGCGGGAGTTGAAAGTGAAGCTGCGTTATCCGACAGTGGCGGATATGCTGGCTACAATCGAATGTTTCTGAACTTGTTCAACGTCGGCTTTCGCCACCCATTACTGCCATTCGCATTTCTCAAAAGTTGGCTGTCAATGTCTGGATTATGCGTTTTTCACCGCTGCGCCGGCCCTGACATTTTTTTGAATGGACAAACCATACCCATACCGACCAACGGCCAATAAGCCAAAGTATCCAGGCAATTTTGTTGGGCATCCGCGATGCTCACGTAACATCGTGCTCCCACTGCGCGAGCCATTGCGTCAGCTCTCCCGCCGTTGTTTCATACTGCTCGATGATCTCGTCGCCCGGCATGGCGCGGACGATGCCCAGGGCGGCGCGCCGCAAAGTCTGCGCGCGCGGCATGTCTTCGGCGCGCTCGCACAGTGCCGCCAGCTCCAGGTACGCGGCTACGAAGCGCGGATCGAGATAGATGGCCTTGTTCAGGCACTCTTTTGCCTGATTGAAATCACCCCTGAGTTGAGCCAACTGCGCCAACAGAAAGTAGGGCGCTGCCGCCAGCGGAGCGGCGACCAGAATCTTGCGGCACACCCGCTCCGCCTGTTCATACTCGCCGCGGTCGGCATGTGACCTCGCTTCCTTGAGCAACGCATCGTTGCCCCCTCCCCAGCCCTCCCCAGCAGGCGGAGGAGGGAGTGTCTTGGATGTTTCCTCCGCGCTGCGCACAATGGCGGGAGCTGCAATCTCCACTTCCCCCCATCCCAACCTTCCCCCGCGAGCGAGGGAAGGAGCGAGTGCTTCTCCACCGGCCTGCGCCACAACTCCCTCCCCCGCTCGCGCATAGCCCCCTCCCCCGCTTGCGGGGTAACCAGCCACTTGGTTGCCGTTTTTTGGCGGCCTAGTGGAATGGCTAGTAGTTCCATCAGAGGGTTGGGGTGGGGGGCAACTAATCCCGGCGGGTGCTTGAACCCTCCGCCGATACACCACCCCCTCGGCAAACAGCTTGGATTCCAGCTCCTGTACTGAATGGCCGGTGAGTTCGGTATGCGCGGTCAGGAGATAGCCGCCTTCGCGCAGTGTGGCCGCAAACTTTGCCGCGACTGCGGACACGGCGGCGGGTTCGAAGTAGATAAACACGTTGCGGCACAGAATCAAATCCATGTCATGCAGCTCCGAAGCTGAATCCGGGAATGGATCACTGACGAGATTGGAAACGCGGAACGTCACCATGCGGTGGATGCGCTCATCCAGCACAAACAATTGCGGATTGTAGATTTCGGATTGCGGATCGGAATGAAAATAGCGTTGCTGTATTCCCGGAGGGACCATGCGGAACGACCACTTCCCATACTGCGCGCGCCGCGCCTTGGCAATCGCCGCCGAATCGATGTCGGTGCCGAGAATCAGGATGTCCCAGCCGTCACGCTCCGGCAGCAGCATGTCCACCAGCATCGCCAGTGAATAAACCTCCTCGCCGCTGGCGCAGCCCGCGCTCCACAGGCGCAGGGCTTTGTCATGGCGATGCTGCTCGATCAGTTCGGGCAGCAGGCGCAGGCGCAATAGATCGAACTGGCCGTGGTCGCGGAAGAAAAATGTCTCGCCGGTGGTAAAGGCGCGCGCGAACTTCTCCCATTCCCCGGCTGCTTGATTGCCAGCGAGAAAAATCCGGTAGTCCTTCAGTGAGGCATACCCCAAATGTGCGGCGCGCTCGCGCAGCATGCCGGCGAAACGGTCGCGCGCATCGTCCGGGATGCGCAGCCCAATTTGGTGCGCGGCCAGTTGCGTCAGTTCGTCAAGCAGCGCTGTGTCGTTCATGGTTGATCCAGCGTGAAATGTCCCAACCTTGCCCCCACCCCAACCCTCCCCCGCACGCTACGCGTGCGGGGGAGGGAGTGTGGTTCACTATTTACTCCCCCCCTGCGCGAAGCGCGGGGGAGGATTGGGGTGGGGGCGGAATCCGCAATCGAGAATCATTTGACGAAAACGAACCCCTTCTCCCTGATGACACGCAGACAGGCATCCACCGCCATCGCATCGAGCTGGGTGCCGCGGCACCGCGTGATCTCCTCGATCGCCGCATCCATGCCAAAACCGGGGCGGTAAGGGCGGTTGGCCGACATCGCCTCCACCACGTCGGCCACCGCGAGAATGCGCGCCTCCAGCGCGATCTCGACGCCCTTAAGCCCCTGCGGATAGCCGGAGCCGTCGAGGCGCTCGTGGTGCTGATGGATCATGTCGGCCACCGGCCACGGGAAGTCAATGTTCTTCACGATCTGGTAACCGGCCTCGGCATGGACCTGGATGATGCCGAATTCGATGTCGGTGAGACGCCCCGGCTTGCCCAGGATTTCCGCCGGCACCGAGATCTTGCCGAGGTCGTGGATCAGGCCGCCGAAATGGATGCCTTCGAGCACCTCGTGGGCCAGCCCCATCTCCTCCGCGATGGCCGCCGCCAACTGCGCCACGCGGCGCTGGTGGCCGGCGGTGTAGGGGTCGCGCTGTTCCAGCGTTGCGGCGATGGCGCCGATGGCGTCCTCCAGCACATCCTTGAGGTGGATGCCTGCTTCCAACTTCTTCTGCCCAGCCAGCCTGTGCTCGGCGCGGGCGCGCAGCGTGATGATGCCATAGGCAAGATTGTTGGCCAGTCTCGTCAGGAGCTTGGCATCCTCGTCGCCGAAGGCGTTCTTCTCGGAGGAATAAATGCTCAGGCCGCCGAAGATTCTGCTGCCGTCGGACAGGGGCAAGCCAATGTTCGAGACATAGCCTTGCGCACGCGCCGCATCTTTCCAGGGGGCAAACCCCGGATCGCCGGCGATGTCGCGGCAGACCTGCGGCATGCCGCTGCGGATGGCCCGGGCAATCGGTGCCTGGCCTTTTTCCGTGTCGGCCCAGGTGAGGGGCTGCTCCGCAAAGAAATCTTCTCCGGCGCCGGCCCACGCCACGCGCCTGAGGCTTTTTTCCGGGTTGTCGTCGGCATAGCTGACTCTGGCCATACAGTAGCCGCCCTGCTCCACGATGGCGCGGGTGGA
Source organism: Gallionella sp. (assembly GCA_035720625.1). Taxonomy (GTDB): domain Bacteria; phylum Pseudomonadota; class Gammaproteobacteria; order Burkholderiales; family Gallionellaceae; genus Gallionella. The sequence goes on from DASTNS010000029.1 coordinate 24,365, forward strand.
GCTCTGCAGCAACTCCTCCTCGCTCGTTGCCCGCACCAGCGCCTCATTGTTCGCCGACAGCGTCATCAGCGCCAGATTAGTATGGATCAGCGCCTCTTCATTTTGCCTGCGCTCGGTGATGTCGCGCGCCGCGGCAAGAACCAGCTTGCGCCCGCCCGATTCGATGATGCGGGCGCTGACCTCGATCGGCATGATGGAGCCGTCCTTGCGGCGGTGCGCCGACTCGAAGGTGCCTTGGCCTTTTTTCATCAATTCCCTGATCCGGGTATCGATGAGCTTCTCGTACTCCGGCGCATCGAGTGCGTGCAGATTCATTGCCATCAGCTCGTCCCGCGTGTAGCCGCGCGTCTTCCAGGCGGCTTCGTTCAGATAAACGAAGTTTCCATCAAAATCAGCCACGAAGACCGAGTCGGTGGTGCCGTCCAGAAGTCGCCCCCTCAACCGCAATTCTTCTTCCGCCTGCATGCGTCCGGTCACGTCGTCATAGGCCGTGACGATCTCGCCCGAATCGAGCCGGTAAACGTAGTTTTCGCGCCATCCGGCAATGCGCTCGTCCTGATAGAAGGCGGCGGGGAAATGTTCCGGGGAGCCGCTGCGGCACACGCGCTGAAACACTTCCAGCAGGCCGAAGGCGCGCACGCCGGGAAAAATTTCTTCCACGTTGCGGCCCACCACGTCCTCGCGCCGCACCTGTTCGACACGTTCGACCGACTTGTTGACCGACTTTAAGGTAAATGTCTCGCACGCTGCGTCGGGCTGGTAAACCGCCACGCCGCTGCTCATGTTCTCGAGCAGGTGGGAAAAACGTTCCTCGCTCTCGCGTAACGTCTGCTCTGCCCGCCTGTTCTGGATAATGTGATACAGGTCGTAACCAAACAGCCGCACCGTCTCCGTGTCATGCTCGTCATAATCCTTTGTGGCATTGCCTACTCCGACGATCATGCGCACCAGATTGCCATCCAGTATCGGTACGCTGATTAAGCGTTGCACATCGGCGTGTCCTTCCGGATACCCTTTCTTGCCGGACGCCGCAGCGTAATCGTTGATGATGATGGGTTGCTTCAGATGGATGCAGTCTGCCCAGATACCCGCAGTGGAAACCGGATAATGGCGGTCAAACTTGGCCCGGCAGAAATGCGCCAGGGTATCGCTGCTCCAGGTGACCAGTTCAATCTCATTCTGATCTTCGCTGACGAAATGCAGGAAACCGATGCGGCTATCCGTCAGGTGCTGCACCGTGTCCAGCCCCTGTTGCAGCAACGTCTTCTCGTCCAGTGTTTCCGTGGATGTGGAGAGTTTCAGCAAGGCGGTGGTGCGTTCTTCCTGATGCTTGTGCGCGGTGATGTCTCTGACGACACCCTGGATGATCCCCTTTTCACTGTCAATAATACGGGCACTTATTTCCACATCAACCAAGGCTCCGCTGGATTGCAGAAAACGAGATTCAAAGCGAATAGAGCCTTTGCTTATGGTTTCCTCAAGCGCTTTTTTGCTTGCTCCCAGTTCTTCCTCAGGGTGCAGGGCAGGAAGCGGCATGGTTCTTAAGACAGCCAGCGGATATCCCATCATGTTTTCCGCCTGCGAATTGGCATCAAGGATACGACCGTCCAGCGTATGGATAAAGATGGCATCATTGGAGTTTTCAAAGAGCTTTCTGAACCGATCCTCACTCTCTCTCAGCGTCTGTTCCGCTTTCTTGCGCCCGGTGATGTCTTCGAGAATATGTACGGAATAAAGATAAGCGCCCTGCTCGCTGCGAACCGAGAAGGTGCGCGAGCGGTAGGTCGCCTCGCCGACGGCCACTTCTTCTTCTTCTTCTTCTTCTTCTTCTTCTGCTTTTTCCATTGTGCGCAGGCAGCAGGGCAACGGTGCGCCACTTTTCGGGAAGAGGGTGTAATAGGGCTGGCCGATGATTTCCTGGAATGGTTTTCCGGCTTGCTCGGCATAGGCGCGATTGGCGCGAATCACGCGGAACTCGCCGTCGTGGAGAAAGATCGGCTGGCTGATGCTGTCGAAGACCGCCTTCCAGTCCTGACGCGCGCGCTCGATCTCGGCATGCTGGGCGCTGACCAGCTCTTCCGCCTGCTTGCGCTCGGTGAGGTCGCGGATCACGCCGACGGCATGCCAGCGGCCTTGCAATCTGGCCGCCGAGATGGATAGCTCGACGGGGAATTCGCTGCCGTCCTTGCGCAGCGCCGCAACCTCGGTGACCTTGCCGATCAGCGGTCCGTTTCCGGTCTCTTCAAAGCGCGCGAAGCCGCGATCCGCGTCGTTACGGTAATGCGGCGGGGCGATCAGTTGGTGCAACGGCTGCCCCACCGCTTCCTCGCGGCGGTACTGGAACATCTTTTCCGCGGCCGGGTTCCAGTCGGTGATCCGGGCCTGTTCATCGACGATGACAATCGCATTCAGCGCGGCGGTATTGATCTGCCGGTGACGTTCCACATCCCCCTGCATTTTACGGAACACCAGGAAATAGAGCGCGGGGGAAAGGATTGCGGTAAGTGCGGCGGCATCTATGAAATTCCATGCATTATCCGAAAGCTTGAACGGCAGCATGGGGATAAGGGATTCATGGAGCAATGCCATGAACAGATACTCAACCACAAACGCAGTCACGCCCACCACGATTATTATCGCCAGCGGTGTAAATATCAGCCCTGATAATTTTCCGTTTTTCATCTTGTGATCACCCATCAGGTCATTCATCGAATTGAGGGATATTGGCCGCGCCCCCATCCCAACCTTCCCCCCTGAACGGGGGAAGGAGAAAAGCTCCCTCCCTTGCGCGCAGCGCGGGGGAGGGTTGGGGAGGGGGTTTTCCGGTACCCTTCAGCCTGCCGTTCCATAACCTGGCTGCCTGGCAACGCGCAAACATGCGTCCACCACATCGGGATCGAACTGGGCGCCGCGCCCCTGAACCAGAGCAGCGAGCGCCGCATCCTTTTCCATGGCGGCGCGGTAGGGGCGGTATGCCATCATCGCCTCCAGCACATCGGCCACCGCCAGTATGCGCGCCTCCAGGATGATCTGCTCGCCCTTGAGCCCGTGCGGGTAACCTGAGCCGTCGAGGCGCTCATGATGTTGCAACACCATTTGCGCCACCGGCCAGGGGAAGGGAATGTCCTTCACGATCTCGAAGCCGGCCTGGGTGTGCTGCTTGATCAGCGCAAACTGCAAGTCGCTCAACTTGCCCGGCCGGTTGATGATTTCGGCGGGCACCCCCACCGTGCCGATGTTGTGCAGCAACGCGCCGAAATGGACGCCTTCCACCTGCTGCTGCGACAGGCCCATCTCGGCGGCGATGGCCGCCGCAAGTTTGGCGACGCGCTGCTGGTGGCCGGCGGAGTACGCATCGCGCTTTTCCAGCGTGAGGGCGATGGCGGTGATGGTCTGCTCCAGTGTGCGGCGCAGTTCGGCGGAGGAACGGTCGCGCTCGGCGCGCGTGCGCAGCGTGACGATGCCAAAGGCAATATCGCCGGCCAGTTCTTCCATGAGCTTGGTCTCGGCGGCATCGAACGCTTCCGGGCTTGACGAAAACACCGTCAGCACGCCGTAAAAGTGATCGTTATTCATCAGCGGCAGAGCCATCCCGGATTTGATACCCAGCCCGGCCAGTTTTTCCAGACAGTATTCCGCGCCATCGTGTCCGCCGTTGTACACGCTGGTCTGGCGCGTCTGCAGGGCGGCAGGGGTGACGCAGTGGCGGACATATTCCGGGTCGTTCTGCAAGTCGGCGAGACGCTGGCGAATGGCGTCGCCGCCAGAGCAGGAAACCAGAAGAGGGGTGCTCTCCGGCGCTTCGCCGGGAAAAAATATCGCGGCGAAGAGGTGCTCACCGATCTCGACGATGTGGCGGCAGACGGTCTGGAACAGCTCTTCCTCGCTCTTCGCGCGTACCAGCGCGACGTTGCAGGCGGAGAGGGTGCGCAAGGCGCGGTTCACGCGCACCAGGTTCTGCTTCTCCGCGAACAGTTCGGCGGTGCGCAAACGCACCTGCTCATCCAGGCTGTCGTTGAGCAGATTGAGCTGGTTCTGGATGCGCATCAATTCGTGGTTCAGGATCACGCTGTTCTCATACACCGAGAACAGCATGTTCGCCATCTGCTGGCCACCAACGGCAACGTTGTAATTCTCGCCGCCGTATTCCACCTGGATTTTGCGCCGCTCTTCCGCGATCTTCCTGCGAAACGGGTTGTCCAGCAGGGAATGGATGCGCCCCAGCAGAATGGCCTCGACATAGGGCTTGGTAAGGTAGCCGTCAGCGCCGACATCGAGCGCTTTGATGATGTCCTTCGGTTCGGACAGCATCGTGACCAGAACCACCGGGATGATCCACAGTTTCTCGTCGAGCTTGATCGCGCGGCACATCTCGTAGCCATCCATCAGCGGCATCTGGATATCGCTGATCACCAGCGCGACAGGATGCTTGCACAGCGCTTGCAGCCCTTCCTCGCCGTTCCGCGCCACTACCGGCACCCGGTAACCCGCCCGCACCAGGATGCGGCGCAGCATCTCGGCCTCCACCGGGCTGTCTTCGACGATCAGGATTTCCGTTTGTGCGCTGGAGGGTGTAGTTTGCTCAGTCATTTTTCATTCCTTATTGTTGTTCTTAATCCTGCTTGTAAGTATTACTGCATCAACTGTTGCCCCCATCCCAGCCTTCTGGATGAAACAACTAGCCATTCGACTAAGCTGCCAAAGACCGCAGCCAAGTCGCTGGTTACCCCGCAAGCGAGGGAAGGGGCCAAAAACGCCCCCATCCCAGCCTTCCCCCGTGAACGGGGGAAGGAGAAAAAGGTTCCCTCCCTTGCGCGTAGCGCTGGTTTGCTCCCTCCCTTGCACGCGTAGTGTGCGGGGGAGGGTTGGGGAGGGGGCAAGGCTGGGATGGGGGCAGCAATCCCTCATCATCATTTCCCCGCCATCCCGCCAACGATGCCATGATTATTCGCCAACGCTTCCAGCGTCGGCGCGATCTGCTCCAGCGGCAATATGTGCTGCACCGCACCCAGTTCCACCGCCTGCTTGGGCATGCCGTACACCGTGCTGCTGGCTTCGTCCTGGGCGATGGTGATGCCGCCCGCGGCGGCGATGTCGGCCATGCCGTCGGCGCCGTCGCGCCCCATGCCGGTCAGCAGCACGCCCACCGCACCGGCGCCGAAACAGTGCGCCGCGGCGCGCATCGTGACGGTCACCGAGGGGCGATGTCCGTCGATAGGCGCTGCCAAAGAAAGCGCGAAGCGTCCGCCGCCATTGTCCAGTTCCAGATGGACGTCCTCGGGGGCGAAATAAATTATCCCCGCCTGCGGCGCCTCGCCATGCACTGCCTTGCGCACCGGCAGCGGGCAGATTTCGGCCAGCCACATCACCATCTCTGACAGGAAACTGCTGCCGATATGCTGGACGCACACCACCGGCAGCGGAAATTTGGCGGGGAGGCTTCCCAGAATTTCGCGCAAGGCCTGCGGCCCGCCGGTGGAAGCGCCGATCACCACCATGCGCAGCGCGGTCTGCGGGTGCGGCATCGCGCTGGGACTGGTGACAGGCCTGGCGGCTGCCCCATTGTGCCGGCGGAACACCCGCACCCCGGACAGGATGCGTATCTTGCTGGCCAGTTCATTGGCCAGCTTGTCGAGGTTGGCGCCGAGAATGTCGCGCGGCTTGGGCAAAATGTCCACCGCGCCCGCTTCGAGCACCCGGAAAATGTTGGGCGAGCCCGGTTCCACCGACACGCTCACCACCAGGATCGGGCGCGGATAATTGGCCATCGCCTCACGGGTGAATTCCAGCCCGTTCATCACCGGCATGTGCAGGTCGACGCAGATCACATCGGGGTTCAAGGCCGGCAGCAAGTCGAGCGCCTCCCTGCCATTGGCGGCGGTGCCCACTACCTGGATTTCGGGAAAGCGGGACAGCATGCGTTGCAGGATGTGCAGCACCAGTGGGGAATCGTCTATCAGCAGAACGCGGATCATGTTATCTCCTTGCATAAATTAACTTGGTGCGTTCCATCAGGCACAGTGAGCCTCAATCTTGCTGTGCTGAAATCATCCCCATTGCCACGGCAGCGTCAACGATGCGAATGCCTTGGTAATGTCCGCCGAGGCTGTGCAGGTGTTTGTCTCCAGAGACGATCAAATCTGCCTGTGCTGCCAACGCGCAAGCGAGTACATGGTCATCATCGGGGTCGTTCACGATGACACGCGGCACATTTACCGGTACGGTCATATACGCCAGGCGCCTCAGCTCTCTGACGATGCTCAGCGGAGTCAAACCGGCTTGCGCCAAGCGTACCGCGAATTTCATTATCAAGGGTGGCTGCTGCTCGCCATGCCCGTTAGCCGCGCTGTGCTGCGCGTTCCTGGCGTGCGGCTTGAATCTCGGCGTCGATTTCTTCGTCAGAAAGTGGCGGCAGGGTCAATTTGTCGAGTTTAGAGAATGATTCACCCAAACGAGCACCGGCAGCAGAGCGTAATTCACGCGCTGCCAAGAATTCGACAAAATCCTCCACCTCGGCCAGACGTTGCTGCGGAAGTTGTTGCAGTTTTTGAATCAACGTGGGTGCTATTGCGTTCATATTTTTCTCCATTTATGTATCTGTGCGCATCAATTTACTCCAACGGCCCGCAGAGGGGAAGCGGAGCGCCGCAATCCGCAATCCAATCACCCCCGGCACACCCTGTTCCTGCCGCCTTCCTTGGCCTCGTACAACGCCTTGTCCGCCGCTGCCACCAGCTTCTCGACAGAGGTTTGCTGCGGCGGAAGCGAGGCGACGCCGAGACTGACGGTGATGGCGATGCTTTGCCTCTGCCCGATATCGAAGTGGTGCCCATCGGTTGCGGAGCGGATACGTTCCGCCATCTGCATCGCTGTCTCCAGGCCGGTTTCGGGAAGGATCACCGATATTTCCTCGCCGCCATAGCGGCACACGCTGTCCACGTTGCGCACCTGACTGCTGATGACGCTGCTCAAGCCCGCCAGAATCATGTCGCCCGCCACATGCCCGTAGGTATCGTTGACGCCCTTGAAGTGGTCAATGTCCAGCATCAGCAGCGAGAGTGGTTTTTCGTAGCGCTGCGCCCGCGCCACTTCCTTTTCCAGCAACGTATAGAACATGCGATGGTTCAGCAGCTTGGTCAGGCCGTCGCGCATCGCCAGATCCGCCAGCATGCGCGAGCGGCTTTCCAGTTGCGCGCCCACCTTCCCCACCAGCCAGTAGAAAAGGCCGAACAGCAGAATGCCTGCCGCCAGCGCGATCATGCTGCTGAAGACAATTGCCTTGCGCGCACTTTCGGCTTCGTGCGAAACATCCACCAGAAGCATCATCTGCCCCACCTCCGCGCCGGCCGCATCGCGCAGCGGCACGGCGATGCTGCGGTAGGAAACGCGCCGTTGCACGATGGTGGTCGCGGAGCCGGCAAGCGCCGCCTTGCCGATTTTTTCCGCCAGCGCATCCGGAATCGTCTGCATGCCCTGGGAGCTGAGGACAACATCCGCGAAGCGCTCCCACTCCGGAACGCGGCCCAGCATCCGCATGCCCGATTCCCATTCATCACGCTTGAGAAATTGCTTGCGGATCAGCATAAAGGTCTGCACGCCGAGGAATTCGCGCACCTCTTCCAGCGCGTGATCCACCTCCATCCCCAGTTCCACATAGCCGATCAGGTGTTTTCTTTCCTTGTCCGCATACCACGGATCCACTACCCGCAGCGTGATCGTGCCCATCGGCCCCAGCTCCACACCCTGCGCCAGCGCACCGCTGCGCTGCGCTTCCCGCGTGGTGAAGCGCTCGATGACATCGCCGTACCGCTCCGGCTGGTGCACGCGCAGCAGGTTCACCCGGTCTGCCCGCGTGAAATAGAAATGCGTGACGCCAAAAATCTTGCGCAGGTCGGTGAACATCGGTGCGCTTTTTTCCAGCAGGGTGGCACGGTCGCCGCGTTCCAGTGCGGCGTGCAGTACCTGGTCCTTTTCCAGCATTTCGATGATGGTTTGCAGCGCAATGGCATTGTGGCGGATGCTGTTCCGGTACAGTTCCGGCGCGGAAACCTGCACTCTCACCACGCCGCTCTGCACATCCTCCTGCTGATAGCGGTAAAACTCGAACACAAACAGGCCGACCGCCGCCATGATCACCAGCGTCAGCGGCGCGAGGAAAAACAGGCGCAGGCGCGCGGTCTCACCGCCGCCTTCGCTCAGTCCCGGTGCATCCCTGTTTTCGTTATCCGCCATGGTCTGAATTTTTCATTTCTCAATCCTGCCCCATGCCCCCATCCCAGCCTTCCCCCGCGCTACGCGCAAGGGAAGGAGCAAACTTCACACGCTGCGCGTGCAAGGGAGGGAGCCATTGCTCCTTCCCCTGTTTACGGGGGAAGGTTGGGATGGGGGCATGGTGGAGGCAGTAAAAACAATCATCTCCCAATCAATCTTTGCAAAGTTTCCAGCAGCACGCGCTGGTCGAACGAGGGTTTGGGGATATAGGCGTTGGCTCCGGCCTCCAGCCCCCGCCGTTTGTCCTCGTCGGAACTGAGCGTGGTCACCAGGATCACCGGCAGCTCCTTGTAGCGCGGCTCCTGGCGGATGCGGGCGGTGAGTGTGAGCCCGTCCATGTTGGGCATCACGATGTCCGACACCACTGCGGCGAAGGAGCGGCGGCCGAGCGCGCTGAGGCCATCCACACCGTCCACGGCGGCGACCACTTCGTAGCCGGCATCTTCGAGGATGCGTTTTTCCATCGCGCGTACCAGTGCCGAATCTTCTACCAGCAGGATCGAATGCGGATTGCGGAGTTCGGATTGCGGAGTCATTTTTAATTCCGCATTCCGCAATCCGAATTCCGCACTCGTCTTGTGTGCCGAGCGCAGCAGATCGGCGGGATTCAGCACCGCGCAAATCTCGCCGCTGCCCAGTATGGTCAGGCCGGAGACGTTGCGCACCCGCGTGAGCGGCGCGCCCAGCGGTTTGGCGACCACCTCTTCTTCGTCCAGCAGTTCGTCCACCCGCAACCCCAGCCGTTCGTCGCCCACCTGGAGGACGATGCACACTGTCTGGCTGCCCCCACCCCCCTCTCCAACTTTCCCCCGCTCGCGGGGGAGAGGGTAAGCATCTCCCGCAGGCGTGGGAGGGAGCAATTTCCCCCCATCCCGACCTTCCCCCGCTCGCGGGGGAAGGAGTAATGCTCCCTCCCTTGCGCGCAGCGCGGGGGAGGGCTGGGGTGGGGGCTGCAACTCCAGCAAATCCGCGAGGCGCGGCGCGATCACCGGCTGCCCGTCGAGGCTGATAGCGGGACGCCCTTCGAGAGTGAAAATATCTTCCTCGCGCACGCGCCGCGAGGTATGCACGAATTCGATCGGCAGCCCATACCGGCGGTCGCCCACGCCGGCCAGCAGCAGGCGCGTGGTGGCCAGGCTCAGCGGCAGGCGCACCTGCATCACCGTCCCCTGTTGCGGTGAGGACTCCAGGCGGATGTCGCCCTTGAGATGTTCCACGTTGACGCGCACCACATCCAGCCCGACGCCGCGCCCGGATAGCTCGGTGACGAAGGTGCTGGTGGAAAAACCGGGCAGGAAGATCAGTTGCTGCAATTGCGCCGGGGTCATCGCAGCGAGCGCGGCCTCATCGTGCAGCCCGCGCTTCAACGCCACCTGCTTGATTGCTTCCAGATTCAAACCATGTCCATCGTCGCGCACCTCCAGCAGCACGGTGCTGTTTTCCCGCAGCGCGCGCAGCCGCACCACACCGCCGCGCGGCTTGCCCTGCCGTTCGCGCTCGTCAGGCTGCTCGATGCCGTGGTCAATGGCGTTGCGCAGCAGGTGCATCAGCGGGTCTTTCATTTCCTCGAGGATGCGCTTGTCCACGCCGATCTCGCCGCCCTCGATCGCGAGTTCCACTTCCTTGCCCTGCGCCTTGGCGAGGTCATGCACCATGCGCGGGAACAGCGCGAACACGGTGGACAGCGGCAGCAGGCGCGCGGCATGCACCCGATCTTCCAGCGTGTTGACCGTGGTTTCCAGGCGTGTGCTGTCTTCATAAAAAGCATCGCGCGCTTCCTTGAGCTTGTTCCCGAATTCCGCAGTCCGCAATCCGAAATCCGCACTCTCTTTTTTGTGGTTGCGTTCCAGCAGCGCCCATTGCTCCAGCAGTGCATCCATCAGCGATAGCCGGTGCTGCGCCCGGCCCTCAATCACACTGAGTTCGCCTACCAGCGTGAGCAGGTCATCCAGCTTGCGCGTTTCGACGCGTACCGTTTCGATGCGGAATGGTTCGGCGGCAGGCATTTGCCCCCTCTCCAACTCTCCCCCGCTTGCGGGGGAGAGGGCTGGTTCCTTCCCCACCGGCGCGATGAATTGCTCCTTCCCCTGCTTGCGGGGAGGGGTGGGGGCATTCATTTCATCCTGCGCCGCCCCCATCCCAACCTTCCCCCGTGAACGGGGGAAGGAGTCTGGTTCTTCAGGCATGCCAGGAGTTATGGCTCCCTCCCTTGCGTGCAGCGCGGGGGAGGGTTGGGGTGGGGGTATGATCCCAGAAACAGCCTCGCCTCCAAGCGCCTCCTGCACCAGCTTGCGCAGATCGCCCAGCACGGCGGTCATGCGCTCGATCACATCCGGCGTGAGCGGCGCCTCGCCCTTGCGTGCCGTGTTCAGGATGGTTTCCAGGCCATGCGCGGCGGTCTCGATCTTGGACAGCCCCAGCATGCGCGCCGCGCCTTTCAGGCTATGCGATTCGCGGAACACCTCCTCCAGCAAGGCCGGGTCTGCGGGCGTTTTTTCCAGATGCAGCAGGCCGTCGTCGAGGCGTGCGAGATGCTCCGCGCTTTCTGCCTTGAATAGTTGGGCTAGCTCCTTGTCTTCGATCATGATGTGCCCCCACTGATGGAACTACTAGCCATCTGACTAGGCTGTCCACCAACGACAGCCAAGTCATTGGTTACCCAACCCTCCCCCGCAAGCGGAGGAGGGAGCAAATCGCTGCTCTTACTTGTGGAGCTATTCATACTCCCTCCCTTGCGCGTAGCGCGGGGGAGGGCTGGGGTGGGGGCAGTTTTTCCAAAGCCCGCAGAATTACCTCCAGCACCGCCTGCGCCTCCCGAAACACCTGATTGTCCCAGAACCGCAACACCCTGAATCCCTGCGCCTCCATTTGCATATCCCGGCGCGCGTCATATTGCGCCTGTTCCTGATGCTGCCCGCCATCCAGTTCGATGATCAGCTTCGCTTCCAGGCAGGCAAAATCGGCGATGTAGTTGCCGATGGGCACCTGACGCCTGAAGCGGTAGCCACCGAGCTGATGGTCGCGCAGATAGCGCCAGAGGTGGCGCTCGGTGTCTGTCGCATGGTTTCGCAGCGTGCGTGCGCGGTTTTGGGTGATGTGGTTACGCATAATTTTTTATCATGACCTCGCCCCCATCCCAGCCTTCCCCCGCAAGCAGGGGAAGGAGAGAAGCGGCCCCATCCAACCTTCCCCCGCAGGCGGGGGAAGGGGCAAATCTCCTTCCCTTGCACGTAGCGCGGGTTTGCTCCCTCCCTTGCGCACATAGCGCGCGGGGGAGGGTTGGGGTGGGGGCAGGTTTGAAAGAAAATCCATCATGCTATCGCCTTGAGATTCTCCGCCGCCTCGTTCAGTTTCTGCACGCCGACCTTGGTCTGGCTGATCCCCGCAGCGGTTTCCTTGGCGCCGGCGGCGACGCTGTTGGCCGCCTCGATGATCTGGCTGAACGCGGCGGATTGCTGTTTGGCGTTGAGCATCACCTGCTGCGCATTCTCGTTGACGCTGCCCGCCATGCCGGAGATGCTGCCGAACAGCTCGGCGACCTTCTGCGCGAGCTGCGTCACCTCGCCCACGGTGCGCGTGCCTTCCTCGGTCATCATGATCGAGGAGTTGGTCGATTTCTGGATGTCGGCCACCAGCGCGGAGGCCTGCTCGGCAGACTTCTTGCTCTGGTCGGCGAGCTTGCGCACTTCGCCCGCCACGACCGCGAAGCCCTTGCCGTGCTCGCCGGCGCGCGCGGCTTCCACCGCGGCGTTCAGTGCCAGCATGTTGATCTGGCCGGACAGGTCCTTGACCAGCGCGGCGATGCTGCCAATCTGGCCGGTCTGCTCACCCAAACGCAGGATCTGGTCGGCCATTGCGGCGATCTTGTCCTTGAGGCTGTTCATCGCCGTCACCGCCTGATGGGTGACCTCGCCGCCCTGCGCCGTCGCCGCGGTCGCCTTCTCCGCGGCCCCCGCCGCGCTTGCCGCCTGCTCTGCCGACTGGCGCGACGAGGCGGACAGCTCCTCAATGGTGGCGGAAGCCTCGCTCGCCGCGGTGACCTGCTGGGATGCGGTGCGCTCGTGCTGGGTGAGGGTCGCGGCGATCTGGGTCGCAGAGGTGGAGACCGCGGACACCGACTCGGTGAGCTTGCCGGTGAGACTGCGCACGATCCAGAAGCCGATGCCAAAGACCAGCAGGATGCCGCCGATGATGCTGGCGAGGGCGAGGTTCCGGGTGCGGTCATAGCTGGCCTCCGCCTTATTGTGCTCGTCCTTGGCCTCGTCCGCCTGGAGCTGCATCAGCGCCCCGAAGTCCTGCTCTGCTTCCCGGAAGATCGGCATGAGCTTGTTCACGGCGTGCGTGCCTGCCTCGTCAAACTTGCGCTCCTTGAGCAGCGTGATCATCGGATTCTGCCCTTCTTCGCGAAGTTTCTTCCTGCTGGCATTGACGCTTTCGGCTAGCTTCTTCTCCTCCGGCGTCAGATATGTCGCCAAGTATTGCTCCCAGAGCTTGTCGATCTTCTCGCGGTTTGCCGCCACGACATCGGTATGCCTGGTCACGGGGTGGTCCGCCTCGTGCAGCTTGCTCGCCGGAATTCTGGGGTCATGCTGCAAGGCGAGGAACAGTTCCTGGACGCTTTCCCGCCGCAGGACTTCCACCTTCGTCAGCAAGATGGCCGGCACGAGCCGGTCGTCGTAGATGGATTCCAGGCTGTCAACGGTTGCCTTCATGCCGCGCAGACCCAGCACGCCAATGGTGATCAGCAGGAGCGACAGGAATCCCAGCAGCAAGAACAACCTCATTCCAATTTTCATATTTTTAAGCATTTTGAACCCCTTTCAGTTTTTCGTGCTGCGTAAAGCTTCCCCCCCATCCCAGCCCTCCCCCGCAAGCGGAGGAGGGAGCCCCCACCCCAGCCCTCCCCCGATGCCCTCTCCTCAATCCTCTGATGGAACTGCTAGCCATTCGACTAGGCTGCCAAAGACCGCAGCCAAGTCGCTGGTTACCCCGTGAATGGGGGAAGGATCAAAATACTCCCTCCCTTGCGCGTAGCGCGGGTTTGCTCCCTCCCTTGCGCGTAGCGCGGGGGAGGGTTGGGGTGGGGGCAGGTTTGAAAGAAAATCCATCACGCTATCGCCTTGAGATTCTCCGCCGCCTCGTTCAATTTCTGCACGCCGACCTTGGTCTGGCTGATGCCGGCGGCGGTCTCCTTGGCGCCGACGGCGATGTTGCTGGTCGCCTCCACAATTTGGGTGAACGCGGCGGATTGTTGCTTCGCATTGAGCATCACTTGCTGCGCGTTTTCGTTGACATTGCCCGCCATGCCGGAGATGTTGTTGAACAGCTCGGCGACCTTCTGCGCCAGTTGCGTTACCTCATTCACGGTACGCGTGCCTTCCTCGGTCATCATGATCGAGGAGTTGGTCGCCTTCTGGATGTCGGCCACCAGCGCGGTGGCCTGCTCGGCGGATTTCTTGCTCTGGTCGGCGAGCTTGCGCACTTCGCCCGCGACGACCGCGAAGCCCTTGCCGTGCTCGCCGGCGCGCGCGGCTTCCACCGCGGCGTTCAACGCCAGCATGTTGATCTGCCCGGACAGGTCCTTGACCAGCGTGGCGATGCTGCCGATCTGGCCGGTCTGTTCGCCGAGGCGCAGGATCTGGTCGGCCATCGCCGCAATCCTCTCCTTGAGGCCGCCCATCGCCAGCACCGCCTGATGGGTAGCCTCGCCGCCCTGTACCGTCGCCGTAGTAGCCTTTTCCGCCACTGCTGCCGCGTTCTCTGCTTGCTCGGACGACTGGCGCGAGGAAGCAGACAGCTCTTCCAGAGTAGCAGAAGTTTCATTGGCCGCAACCGCCTGCTGGCTGGCGGTGCGCTCGTGCTGGGTGATGGCCGCGGCGATTTCGCTGGCGGCTGCGGATAGCTGGCTCGCGCTGGCGGCAATATTGCGGCTGAGCACCGTGGCAATCCACAAACCGAAGGCCACCATCAGCAGCATGGCGCCCGCTGTCCCGATCACAACCGTCTTCTGCACCGCCGTAATCGCATCAGCCACGGCGGCACGTAATTTATCCCGGTGCTCCGTATCGGTCTTCACAATACCATCCACCAGCGGGTCGATCTGGCCGGCCAGCTTGACGCTTTCGCCACGGCGGAATTCGGCGATGGCCTCCGCTTCCTTGCCTTCATCGATCAGTGTCATGTAGTGCCGGTTCACCCGGATGATGTTGCTCCCTATTTCGGCCAGACGGCGCAGAGCATCTTGATGCGTGGCATCGCTGGCAAGTTTCTCGGTCAACGACTGGTATTGTTGTTCACTGTTTTCAAAAATTTTCTTCGGGTAGCCTCCCGCTACAGCGGTCTTGCCGTTCATCAGGACATAGGCATAGGCCGCCCGCTGGATTCGCACCAGGCTGCCGCCAAGCGCCAGTACATCCGGGGTGAATCGGGCAGTTGTATTCAACACATTCATTTTCTGGCTAGCGGCCTGCAAGTTGGAATAGACCAATGCCATCACCGCCAGCAACAACAGGAAGGGTATCAGATAGCCCAGCAGGATGCGCTGGCGCAGTTTCATTTTTTTGAACATGGCGACTCTCTCAGTCTAGTTATGCGACAGTTTCGTTATATGGTTTTGCTTTGAGACATATTGGTGTTCGTTTTTGCATGCCCCCATCCCAACCTTCCCCCGCAAGCGGAGGAAGGAGTTCCCCCCATCCCAGCCTTCCCCCGTGAACGGGGGAAGGAGTTTTTGCTCCCTCCCTTGCGCGCAGCGCGGGGGAGGGCTGGGGTGGGGGCGATACCTTCATGCCATTTCATTGACGATCCATTTCTACCGCGCCAGCGACTGCTGGTTGGCGATCAATAAGGCGCCCATTTCTTCCGCCGGGACGGGACGGCTGAAAAGATAGCCCTGCATTTCGTCGCACCCATGCGCGCGCAGGAAGGCGCGCTGTTCTTCGGTTTCCACGCCCTCGGCGATGACTTTCAGTTTCAGGCCGTGCGACAACTCAATTACCGTGGCGGCAATGGCGGCATCATCCGGGTCGGTGGTGATGTGACGCACGAAAGACTGGTCGATCTTGAGCTTGTGGATCGGGAAACGCTTGAGGTAGTTGAGCGAGGAATAGCCGGTGCCGAAATCATCCATGGCGAAGCTGATACCGTGCCGTTGCAGTTCGTCCAGCACTGCAATGGCGCCTTCCGGGTCTTGCATCACCATGCTCTCGGTAATTTCCATTTCCAGCAGGTGCGCCTCCAGCCCGGTTTCGGCAAGCACGCCGAGAATGGTCTGCGCCAGGCCGGGCGAGCGGAACTGGCGCGCGGAAAGGTTGACCGACATGCCTATCTCCGGCAACCCTGCAGCGTGCCACGCCCGCGCTTGGCGGCAGGCCTCCTTGAGCACCCATTCGCCCAGCGGCACGATCAGGCCGGTTTCCTCCGCCAGCGGGATGAATTCGCCGGGGGAGACGATGCCCCGCGCCGGCTGGCGCCAGCGCACCAGCGCCTCGGCGCCGATGATCGCACCGCTGGCAAGATTGACCTGGGGCTGGTAGTGAAGCAGGAATTCGCCGCGCTCCAGCGCCTGGCGCAGATCCCTTTCCAGGTTGAGGCGCGCCAGCAACTGTTGATTCATTTCCGCCGCGTAAAACTGGAAGGTGTTGCGCCCCTCCTCCTTGGCGCGGTACAGCGCGGCATCCGCATTGCGCAGCAGCGTCGCCTGGTCTTCGCCATCGCGCGGGCAAACCGCCACGCCGAGGCTGGAGGTAACCACGAGGACACGTCCGTCAATGGTGAAGGGTGCGGCCATCGCCGCCATAAGCTTGCGGGTGGTATGCACCACATTCTCTTCCTGCGCCATATCGGACAGCACGACGACGAATTCGTCGCCGCCGTAGCGCGCCACGGTGTCGCCCTCGCGCACTGCGGCGACGAGGCGTTCGCCTACTGCCTTGATGATATGGTCGCCGGTCTCGTGGCCGAGGCTGTCGTTGATCACTTTGAAATTATCGAGGTCGAGGAACACCACCCCCACCAGAGTGTTATGACGCACCACGCGGCTGATCACCTGATTGATCCGGTCGGCGAGCAGGTTGCGGTTCGGCAGGCCAGTGAGCGCGTCATGCTGCGCCTGGTATTCGAGCTGGGACTCGTACTGCTTGCGCTCCTCGATGTCGTAGCAGGCGCCGAGATAGCCGGCAAACTCGCCATCCAGGTCGGTAAAGGGCGCGCCGTGATCCAGCAGCCAGTGGTAGCTGCCGTCGCGATGATGCATGCGGTATTCCATGGTGAACGGTTCGCGCCGATTGAAGGCGGAAAGGAAGGTGCCGAAGCAGAACTCGTGGTCTTCGGGGTATATGCCATCTGCCCAGCCGTCGCCCAGTTCCTGCTCCAGCGCACGGCCGGTGAATTCCAGCCAGGCGCGGTTGACATAGTCGCACTTGCCGTCCTTGTTGACGCGCCAGATCGGGTTGGGGAATTCCTGCATCAGTTTGAGATGGAAATCGAGCGAGGATTGCAGGCGCCGTTGCAGCGTCTTGAAATGCGTTATGTCGCGCATGACACTGGAATAGTAGGCCACCGCGCCATCCTCTCCCTTGTGGGCGAGGATCACCTGCGACACCGGTATCTCCGCCCCGCTGCGCGAACGCAGTACGCTCTCGCCGGACCATGACCCGGACTGCGCCGCAGCGGGCAGAGCGGTGTGCAGGATGCGCTCCGCCACCTCGGGCGGATGGAATTCGGCGATGGTGCAATGGCCAAGGTCTTCATCCTCGGCGAACCCCAGCATCGTGCGCCCGGCGCGATTGAGATAAAGGCAGCGCCCTTCCGGGGAAGCGGTGCCGGCAATGTCGGTGGTGGTTTCGAGAATGGCGGCCAGCGCGGCGTTTTCCCGCGCGCGGCGGTCGAGTTCATTGAGCAGCTCGGCGGTCTGTGCCGCGGTGGTGTTGAACGTCAATACCAGTTCGCCGATCTCGTCGTGCGAATGGAAGTCCATGCGCACGTTCCGCTCGCCGGCGGCGAAGCGCCGGGCGAAATCGGTCAGATTGAGGATCGGCAGGGTGATGCGCGAGCGCACGTAGAAGAAGATCCAGAGCATGAGCAGGATTTCCACTATCTGCACCAGATAGATGATGAAATCTACCCGCCAGTTGGCGGTGTTAGCGGCTTTTTCGAGCGCGCTTACCAGGCGATCGGCCTCATCCAGCATCACCACCGCATCAGCGGCCACCTCGTTCCAGGCTGCGCGTCGCGCCGCCAAGCCTGGCTCCGTCAGCAGCCGTTCCAGCGCGGCGTGCTGGTGCTGCCAGGTTTTATCGATCCGCTCCAGTTGCCCTTCCAGATTGTCCCCGGTGCTGCGCATCAGCGGATGAAGGCGGCCAATCTCGCGCGCCACGCTGGCATAACGCAGGTTAAACGTATTCTCCCCCTCCTTCTCTGACTGTCTGGCAGTCTCGCCATCCAGCACGAAGCCGGCTGAATTGAAGGCGATCTTCTGGGAGAGATAACGCAACTGCCCGCTCTGGTTGATGATGTCGGCGATATTCGAGATGCTGTCGTGCATCGTATTGGAAAAATACAGGTTGCCGGTGGCGATTATCGCCAGCAACAGGAACACCCCGCCCAGCTTGAGGCTCACCGACAAGTGGCGGGGTATCGCAGTGGATTTGGGCGCGGCGTCCATGGTCAGTCTGTGTCAGTTTGGGTCAGTTTGGGTCAGTCTGGTTATACGGGTCAGTCTGGTTATACGGTTCCGTCCTGGGGCATTGGTATTTTTTTACCCCCCCACCCCAACCCTCCCCCGCGCTGCGCGCAGGGGAGGGAGTGAAAGCTCCTTCCTCCGCCTGCGGGGTAACCAGCGACTTAGCTGCGGTCTTTGGCAGCTTAGTCGAATGGCTAGTTGTTTCACCCAGAAGGTTGGGATGGGGGCATCTTCGAAAACATAACGATCTTCCGATCAGTTCAGCTATACGCTTTCGTTGACGATCCATTCCTCCCGCGCCAGCAGCGCGGGCAGGTCCAGCACCGCCATCATCTTGCCGCCGTAAGGCGCGGTACCCTTGACCTCTGCCCCGTGCTGTTCGCGCAGTGCCGCCGGGGCAGCCTGCAATGCTTCCTCACGCAGATAGATCACGTCATGCACCTGATCCACCGCCACGCCGACCGCCTGCTCACCGAGGCCTGTGCCGAGCCAGGTCGAAGCACGGGCGACCACGACTTTGCCGCCGCCCTGCGTCGTGCGCGGCAGGTTGAGCGCGGCGCGCAGATCGAGCAGGGTGAACAGATTGCCGCGCAGGCTGATGGCGCCGAGGATGTGCTGTGGGCAGCAGGGAATCGGGCATGGGCTGGCGATGTCGCAGAACTCCTGTATCGCCCCAAGCTCGATGCCGAAGTATTCGCCGTCCAGTTCCACCACTGCCAGCGGCAGGCGCGCGCCCTCTTCTTCGGCGGCGGCTTCCATCAGCGCCTTGGCGCGTGCGTGGAATATCGCGTGCTCTTCCGGTGTGGCTTCTGGGCAGAAGTGCATGCCCCCACCCCAACCTTCCCCCGCAAGCGGGGGAGGGGGTGCGTTGGGTGTCTCCCCCGCGCTGCACGCAAGGGAGGGGGTGTTGCTCCTTCCCTCGCCTGCGGGGGAAGGTTGGGATGGGGGCGTTGTTCCTTCCTCCGCTTGCGGGGGAGGGCTGGGGAGGGGGCGGTTCGGCGGATGCACCAACTGGCTTACATCCAGCAGCGTCACGATGTTGTCGCCCACCCGCACTTCGCCCGCCACCAGATGCGCATGGTGATACGTTTCCCCATCGAATTTCGGCGGGGGTTGGATGGCATCAAGAGAAATCTCGATCACCTCGCGTACCTCGCTGACGATCAGCCCCATCAGTAACTGATCCAGTTCCAGTATCACGATTTGATCGCTGAGGCGATAAGGCCGGGCAGGGTGGCCGAAACGCAGGTTGAGATCGGAGACGGGAACGATCTGGCCGCGCAGGTTGAAGATGCCGGCGATGTAAGGCGGCGCTTCCTCAACCGGAGTGAGTTCCGGCAGCCAGACCGATTCGCGCACCAGCGTGGCGTCCAGACCGAACCGCGCATCGTCCAAGTCGAAAATCAGCAGGGTGCGGGGGGGGGAATATACCATTTCAGGAATGGCACAAGGAGGCAGGATGCAATGCGAGGTGCGGCCGACACGCCACGGTTCGATGCCGCACGGCGTATCTTGAGGAGATTTCTTGTTGTTGTGCTATCACCGAGCCGCCCTCCCTGGGAAACTGCATGTGGACAAAACGCTTCGCAGGATAGGCGTAAAAAATCGGACGGTCAACATTCCTCTTTAGCAGCTTATGTTTGACAGGGGCAACGGTGTCGAAGATACTCAAAATCCTTGTGGTTGAATTTTGAATTCCCAATATTTCATATTCACATCGACACATGAAAAATGATTCAGGCAAAGAGGCAGTACATCGCCTGCAGGCATTGATCACGCGCGAAACCGGCGCGCCTTTCAAGCCCGCTGTGGAAGCGGAAATGGGATCTATTATCCGGCATGCATGCGGGGTTGGCGGCGAGAACATCGCGGCTGGTCATGAGCCCTTTTTCGCACGGCGCGAGGTCACCATTCTGCTTGCCGACTTGAGAGGTTTTACTGCCATCACGGCCACGCTTCCCGCAGGAACGGTGATTGCAATGCTCAATCGCTGTCTGGGGCGAATGAGCGAAATAGTCTCTCGCCATCATGGTGTCATCGATAAATTCATGGGCGATTCCATCATGGTGCTGTTCGGCGCACCGATCAGCCACACTGATGATGTGCAACGGGCGCTGGCTTGCGCAATCGAGATGCAACTCGCAATGACAGAACTCAACAATCAAAACCAGCAGAATGGTATACCGGAGCTGTTCATGGGCATCGGTATCAATACCGGCAGCGTCATGGCTGGCAAGTTCGGATCAAACTTCCATTCCGGATATACGGTGATCGGTGATGAGGTCAATCTCACTTCGCGTATCGAATCTTTCAGCCTGCGCGGCCAGGTCTTGATCAGTGAGAACACCTTCGAACACTGCCGCGACTTTGTCACCGTCGGCGAGGCGATGGAGGTGTTTGTTAAAGGCAAGACGCAACCGGTCAAATTACGCGAGTTGTATGCGATTCCCTCGCTGAATCTCGAAGTGCTGCGTAAGGAAGTCCGCCGAAGCAAGCGTATGGAAGTCAAACTTCCCTGCTCGTTCAACCTCATTCAAAACAAGATCGTGATGCCGCAAACATTCGATGCAACCATCCGCGACATCGGCTATTACGGCATGCTGATAGAAACCAAACATCCGCTCAAGGAGCTCGACGATGTAAAACTTGAATTTGATCTTCCGCTGATCGACTTCAAGGCATCCGATATCTATGCGAAAGTCGTCAGATTAAGACATGACGAAAGCCGGTATCTCGCAGGGGTTGAGTTCACGTCTATCAGCCATGAGACCAACATGAAAATCCAGTTGTTCGTGCAGTTGCTGGTGACAGCGGCGGCATAGGGGCAGGAATTAAATCCGGACTGGCGAGCAAACCAGAACCCAAATACTGAACATCCCGGCACATTCCTGCCATACACCAAGGGCAGCGTGGCACAGACCTGCCGCTCACCAACGTTGAATGAAATGGGGTTCACCGAACCCCATTTATCCATTTGCCTGCTCAGTGAATCTTTATGCACGAACTGCCGGCTGAGGCTTCTTTGGCTGCTTCGGTTTTTTTGTTTCTCTGCGTGGTTTGTCACGATTACCCATGGGTGCTCTCCTTTCATGGTGTGAGTGTATAACGAAACGGGCTCAGCCTTGACCCTATTTAGCCATTCGACCAGGCCAGGTTCAAGTGCCGTGCAAAGGGCATGCCGGGGTTCCGTTCTTGCTGGCACATTATCGCTTTGGGCATTACACTGGAATCCGTTCAACCTTTGCATTTCAGCAGCCATGGCCACAGACGCACAAAATAATTATCTGGTGATCACCGCTTCGGGAGAAGACAAGGTGGGTCTCGTCGATCGGCTTTCGAGCAAGATCGCTGAGAGCGGATGCAATATCGAAGAAAGCCGTATGGCCGTATTGGGCGGGCAGTTCGCCCTGATCATGCTGCTTTCCGGCCCATGGCATGCGCTTTCCAAGCTCGATGGGCAAATGGGGGCACTGGGCGATCAGTTGGGACTCACCATCATTCACAAACGAACTCAGAAACGGGAACGTGCGCAACCGGTGGTTCCCTATACTGTGGAAGTGGTGGCCATGGATCATCCCGGCATCGTGCGCAACCTGGCTGCATTCTTTTCCAGGAACGGTATCAATATCGAGGAACTCCAGACCGACACCTACCCGGCGCCGCACACCGGCACAACCATGTTTTCCGTCAGCATGACGGTGGGCATTCATGCGGACGTTCATATTTCCACCTTGCGCGGAAATTTCCTCGATTACTGCGATGACCTGAATCTGGACGCGACTTTTGAGCCCGCACGGGTGTGATGTCCGGCTAGGTATGCGGGCATCAAGAAAAACCGCAACTCCCTGTCCCTTTGTGTTGGCTGGACTTTAATCCGGATTATCTATTAGGCGCAGTGGGCTTCAACCGGGCATGCAAGCTATCAATCCCGACAACGTGGTTGGCGCGTAGGGGCGAATTTATTTGCCCATTTTTGTGCGGATGAATCCGCACCTACACCCCATTGATTATTCGGCGCTGCCCGGCTAATGAACAATCCGGGTTTAACGGAACCGTTTCCTGAAGGCGGATAACATCACCGGCAGAAGCACGAGTCCGATGGGCGCTAAACCTTGAAGCTGTTGCTCAGCACGATGAGCTGATCCAGCTTGGTCTTCGCCGCGCCGCTGGCAATCACCCGATCGGCCTTTGCGATACCCTCCTTGAGCGTGGCGGCCAGCCCCGCCACGTAAATCGCCGCACCGGCGTTCAGTTGCACGATGTCGCGCGGCGCGCCGGTTTCGTTGTTCAGCACGCCCAGCAGTTTCTCGCACGCCTCATCGGCATTCGCGACGCGCAGCATGTTGACCGGCGCGCTGGGCAGGCAGAAGTCGCTCGGGTACACGGTGTATTCGCGCACCTTGCCGTCTTTCAGTTCCGCGACGTAGGTGCCTTCGCTGAGGGAGATCTCGTCCATGCCGTCCGCGCCGTGCACCACCAGCACATGGCGGCTACCGAGTTCGCCGAGCACCTGCGCGAGTTTGGCGGTGAGCGATTGGTGGAATACGCCGATCACCTGGTTCTGCGCGCCCGCCGGGTTGGTCAGCGGGCCGAGCAGGTTGAACAGGGTGCGCACGCCGAGTTCGCGGCGCACCGGCGCGGCGTGCTTCATCGCGCTGTGGTGGGCAGGCGCGAACATGAAGCCGACGCCGATGCTGTCCACGCATTGCGCGACCTGTTCCGGCGCGAGGTTCACGTTCACGCCGAGTTTTTCCAGCACGTCCGCGCTGCCGCAGGTGCTGGAAACCGAGCGCCCGCCGTGCTTCGCAACATGTGCGCCGGCCGCTGCCGCGACAAAGGCGCTGGTGGTGGAGATATTGAAGGTCTGCGCGCCATCGCCGCCGGTGCCGCAGGTATCGACCAGATGCCCGGTATTTTTCACGCTGACCTTGGTAGACAATTCGCGCATCACCGCCGCTGCCGCCGCGATTTCGCTGACCGTTTCGCCCTTCACGCGCAATGCGATCAACACCGCGGCGATCTGCGCAGGCGTGAGCTGCCCGCCCATGATGTGCTGCATCAGTTCGCGCATCTCGGCGAACGACAGGTCGTGGCGGTCGATCAGACGGGTCAATGTTTGCGCATAGTTCATGATGTCCTCTATAAATGGGGTCTGTAGGGGTGCGATTTATCGCGCCCTTTTTCAGTACGGTGATAAATCAGGGCGCGATGAATCGTGCCCCTACACATTTCCCTGTAAAAAATTCTTCAGCATGTCGTGCCCATGCTCGGTCAGAATGGATTCCGGATGGAATTGCACGCCGTGTACCGCCAGCGTCTTGTGGCGCACGCCCATGATCTCGCCGTCGTCGGCCCATGCGGTGATCTCCAGACAGTCCGGCAGGGTCTCGCGCTCGATCACCAGCGAGTGGTAGCGCGTTGCGGTGAACGGGTTCGGCAGGCCGGTGAACACGCTGGTGTTGTGGTGGTGGATTGCCGAGGTCTTGCCGTGCATCAACTGCTTGGCGTGAACGATCTTGCCACCGAATGCCTGGCCGATGCTCTGGTGGCCGAGGCACACGCCGAGGATTGGAATCTTGCCGGCAAATCGCTGGATTGCTTCAACCGATACGCCTGCCTCGTTCGGCGTGCATGGGCCGGGCGACACCACGATATGCTGCGGGTTCATTTCTTCGATTTGTGCAACCGTGACTTCATCGTTGCGGCGCACCACTACATCCGCGCCGAGTTCGGCAAAATACTGCACCAGGTTGTAGGTGAAGGAATCGTAATTGTCGATCATTAACAGCATACAAAGTCCGTTTCGTCAGAAGTATCCAGGGCACCTCTGAAAGCCCAAAGTTTCATCGCCATACGTTGTTGCGCCTGAAAATCCTGCTTGCCTGCCGCATCTGTGCGGCGCGGCAATTTTCCCCTGAAATGACTTTCCATGTAAGCCCCTTGCACGGCACCGCAATATTTATTGCAAGTCCTCTGTCGAGGGTTCAAGCAGGAATTTCAATTTGTCGAGCAGCCAATTGGCCAGCGGATTGTTGTGCCTGTAGTAGATGCTGGTTTCAATCAATTGGCTTCCGAGCAAATGTTTGAAATGGTACGAAGTCACGCCCAGGTCAAGCTGCGTGTACCCTTCGCGCGCGCAAGCCTCGATTGCCTTCAGGCACAACAGGAAATACAGGCCATAGCAGCGATTGCATTCGTAATCCATCCCCATGTATTTGCCGACCATTTTCCGCTGCTTGCCAATGAGTTGCGCAAAACCGATCAGTATTTCACCCTCGAAGCACAGGATGAATTTGCTGATGCCGGCGGTTTTCCGGAAATAGTCCAGAGTGAGCCTTTCGAACCTGATCGGCGATTGCTCATAAGTGTTGAGGTAAAGCCGGAATACTTGCGCCAACAGGTGCTCCGGCAGGGCATCGCATTCCTCAAACCTCAACGGCTCAGCCTTTTTGAGCTTGCGCCTGAAATCGTCAAGCCGTCGCGCGGATAGCCCTGAATAGTAATCTCCTGCAATCGTCAGCACCGACACCGGCAGGCCGTTGGCCCGGGTAAATCCCGGCAAGGGCAAGTCGGCGGCGAAACCCTTGTAAGCGACCAGCGGCATTTTTTTTCGCAGGACAGCATTGACCAGTGACAAGACGTCTTCCGACACTTCACCGTCCATCATGCCGAAATCCGCAGACGGATGTCCGACACAGGCAATCCCGAATTTCACCCGGGCCAGGCATTTTTTCAGCACTCCGTCCGGCAGCATGGTGTTGGCGCTGAATGTGTGCAGGAAATAAGGAACCGTGGCAATCCATTGCCCGTTTCTGAAAATTGCCAGATAACGGCAGTCGAATTCTGCGATTCCCGAGGCTTGGAAAGCCTTGCAAAACGCCGCACCTTCCGGTTCATCCTGCAGAAAATCATTGGGCGGAAGTGCCAAATCTTCTACGCTCAAGTTGCCAGATGCAACATCGGAATCCTTGGTCATATCGTGTCGGACAATTCGACTCGTTCAAATGGATGATGCACAGGGAAAATCATCGGCGCATCATACTCAATGCTACCGCTTCGGCAACCCGGATGCCGTCCACTGCCGCGGACAGGATGCCGCCCGCGTAGCCCGCGCCTTCGCCGGCGGGATACAAGCCTCGGGTATTGATACTTTGCAAATCGCCGTCATGGCGCTTGATGCGGATCGGCGACGAGGTGCGTGTCTCCACGCCGGTCAGCACCGCATCGGGCAGGTCGAATCCCCTGATCTGTTTTGCGAAGGCAGGCAATGCTTCGCGGATCGCGGCAATCGCATAGTCCGGCAGCGCGGTGCTCAAGTCGCATAAATGCACGCCCGGCGCATAGGACGGCTGCACCGATCCGAATTTAATGGAAGGCCTGCCTGCCAGAAAATCGCCGACCAGTTGGCCGGGTGCGCAGTAATTTCCGCCGCCCAGCTCATATGCGCGCGACTCCCAGCGGCGCTGGAATTCCATGCCGGCGAGCGGGCTGTCTGGATCGCTTGAATCGGCGGGATAATCCTCGGGTGTAATGCCGACCACGATGCCGCTGTTGGCGTTGCGCTCGTTGCGCGAATACTGGCTCATGCCGTTGGTGACCACCCCCCCCGGCTCCGAGGTGGCGGCGACCACCGTGCCGCCGGGACACATGCAGAAGCTGTACACCGAGCGTCCGTTGCTCGCGTGATGCACCAGCTTGTAATCCGCCGCGCCCAGTAGCGGATTGCCCGCATTGTCGCCGTAGCGCGCGCGGTCGATCAGCGACTGCGGGTGCTCGATACGGAAACCGATCGAGAACGGCTTGGCCTCGAGATACACGCCGCGCTTGTGCAGCATCGCGAAGGTGTCGCGCGCGCTGTGCCCGACCGCGAGCACCAGGTGATTGGTGGCGATGCGCTCGCCGCCGGCGAGCACGACGCCGCACACTTTTTCGTTCTCGATTTCGATGTCGTCCACGCGGCTCTGGAAGCGGATCTCGCCGCCCAGCGACCGGATGGTCTCGCGCATCTTTTCCACCATGCTCACCAAACGAAACGTGCCGATATGCGGTTTGCCGACGTACAGGATTTCCTCCGGCGCACCCGCCTTGACGAATTCCTCCAGCACTTTTCTGCCGAGGTGCCGGGGATCCTTGATCTGGCTGTGCAGCTTGCCGTCGGAGAACGTGCCCGCACCGCCCTCGCCGAATTGCACGTTGGATTCCGGGTTGAGCACCCCCTGCCGCCACAGGCCGAAGGTGTCCTTGGTTCTTTCGCGCACCGCCTTGCCGCGCTCCAGGATCAGCGGGCGGAAGCCCATCTGCGCAAGGAGCAGACCGGCGAACAGACCGGCCGGCCCCATGCCGATCACCACCGGCCTCTTCGGCTTCCATTTCATCGACGGAACAGCGTTGGCTTCCTCGCTCACTCCTTGCCGTGCTGAATGTACTGTAGCTGCCGCCGCCCTTTCGGGCTTAACTTCGCAAGCGAAGTTAGCGTACGCTGAAACATTCGTTTTCTGCGTCGTTTGCTCGTCGCCGCCTTGTTTCACCTTTGAAATGAAACCCGAAGGAGCGTGGGTCACAAAGTGATAAGTGGTATCCGGCGCGGGTTTGATATGTGGGTCGTTTTTAAATCGTTCGAGAATTGCCGCCTCGTTGCGCAACTCGACGTCCAGTGTGTAGATGAACAGGACGTGGCTCTTCTTGCGCGCGTCCACGCCGCGCTTGAACACGACGTGGCTGATCAGCTCATCGTCGGCGATACCCAGCCGCTTTAGAATCGCGGCTTTGATCTCGCCTTCGGCATGAGCCAGCGGCAGTTTGATTTCGGTTAGACGCAGCATAAATTATTTTTGTAGGGTGCAATAAGCGTAGCGCATTGCACCGGATGTTTCATTCGGCGCAATAATGATTGCGCCCTACGCAAGCTAGAGATCTGCTTGCGCGTCCAGTCCCGCCAGCACCATCTCTGCCGCACGCAGCACGGCGCGCGCCTTGTTCTGCGTCTCGGTCCATTCGTTGTCCGGCACCGAATCGGCGACGATGCCCGCGCCCGCCTGCACGTACAGCATGCCGTCCTTCACCACGGCGGTGCGCAATGCGATGGCCAGGTCCATGTCGCCGTTGAAGCCGAGGTAGCCGACCGCCCCGGCATAGATGCCGCGCTTGCTCGGTTCCAGTTCGTCGATGATCTCCATCGCGCGCACCTTGGGCGCACCGCTGACCGTGCCGGCCGGGAAGGTGGCCTTGAGCACGTCCATTGCGGAGAGCCCCGGCTTGAGCGTGGCCTCGACATTGGAGACGATGTGCATCACGTGTGAGTAGCGTTCGATGATCATCTTCTCGGTGAGCTTCACCGTACCGTTTTGTGCAACACGACCGATGTCGTTGCGCCCGAGGTCGATCAGCATCAGGTGTTCGGCCAGCTCCTTCGGATCGGCCAGTAACTCCCGCGCAAGCTCGGCGTCCTGCTGCTGTGTCTTGCCGCGCGGGCGCGTCCCGGCGATCGGCCGCACTGTGACGGTGTCATGCTCCAGCCGCACCAATATTTCCGGCGACGCGCCGACCACGTGATGATCGCCCATGTCGTAATAGAACATGTACGGCGAGGGATTGACGCTGCGCAGCGCGCGGTACAGCGACAGCGGTGCGGCGGGGAAGGGCTGCGCCATGCGCTGCGCGAGCACTACCTGCATGATGTCGCCGTCGAAGATGTACTGCTTGGCTTTAACCACTGCCTGCTTGAATGCGGCTTCGCCGAATTCCGAGTGTGCTTCGCCACCGTGCATCGGTGGCGCGTGCGGGATGTCCACCGGCTGGCGCAGGCGCGTGGTCAGCTCATGCAGGCGTTGCTTGGCCAGCGCATAAGCATCGGCCTGTTCCGGATTGGCATAGACGATGAAGGTGAGTTTGCCGGTGAGGTTGTCCACCACCGCCAGTTGCTCGGTGAGCATCAACAAGATGTCGGGCGTGGCTATTGTGTCTGGTTTTTCCGGCGTATCCGGCTTGTTTGTCCTGGCGAGGCGCGGCTCGATGTAGCGGATCGTGTCGTAGCCGAAATAGCCCGCCAGCCCGCCGCAGAAGCGCGGTAGATCGGGCAGCGCGGCAACCTTGAAACGCGTCTGGTATTCGCGGATGAAATCCAGCGGATTATCGACTTCGTGGGTGATCTCGCTATTTTGGTGCGTCAGCGTGACTTGTTTGCCGCGCACCGTGATGCGCGTCTCGGCGGGCAGGCCGATGAAGGAATAACGCCCGAAGCGCTCGCCGCCCTGCACCGATTCCAGCAGGTAGGAATACGGTTTGTTGGCGAGCTTGAGGTAAAGCGACAGCGGCGTGTCCAGGTCGGCAAAGGTCTCGCTGACCAGCGGGATGCGGTTGTAGCCTTGCTGTGCAAGCGTATTGAATTCTTGTTCGGTGATGGGGCGCAGCATAAAAACCTCCGTGGTTTTGTAGGTCGGGTTTTAACCCGACGGCAGTTATTGTGTCGGGATGAATCCCGATCTACAAACGCCATCGCCAGGCGGCGATTTTCGAAAAACGGAGGAGGCTATTCAATTTCATGTTCAAACGCGCTTGATGAGCGGCAAGGCGGCGGATAAATCGGCAATCACCGCGTCCGTGTCCAAGGTTTCCGCCGGCTCGCCGTGATTGTAACCGTAAGGCACGCAGAACACCGGGCAACCGGCGGCGCGCGCCGCGAGGGTGTCGTTCAGCGAGTCGCCGATCATCAGCAGTTGCTCGATCGGTACGCCGAAGAATTCGGCCACATGCAGCAGCGGCAGCGGATGCGGTTTCTTCTCCGGCAGCGTGTCGCCGGATACGACGATCTCGAAATACTTCGCCAGGCCGGCGCCTTCCAGCAGCGGCCCGGTGAAGCGCGCCGCCTTGTTGGTGATGCAGCCCATGCGGAAACCAGCTGCACGCATGGTTTCCAAGCCTTCGATCGCGCCATCATACGGCTTGCTGCCCAGCAACAATTTGGTGTAATGCTTTTCGAAAATCGGCAGGGCATGTTCATACAGCGCGGCATCGGGCGTGGCATGCATCTCGCCGGTTAGCGCGCGTTTCACCAGCCAGCCGACACCGTTGCCGATGTAGCTGGCCAGCAATTCCTGCGGTACCGGCGCGTAGTCCATTTCGCACAGCATGCGGTTGGCCGCTTCCGCCAGTTGCGGCGCAGAGTGCAGCAGCGTGCCGTCGAGATCGATGACGATGGCTGAAATGCTGATCGGGAAATGCACCGGCTGCATTATTTCTTCACTTTGGCGAGTTCGGCACGCAACGCGGCGATCACGCTGTCATAGCGGTGCGGGTCGCTATCCTTGCCGGCGCCAAATACTGCGGAACCGGCGACGAAAGTGTCTACGCCGGCTTCAGCCACTTCGCGGATGTTCGCCGGGCCCACGCCGCCGTCGATCTCCAGACGGATATCGCGCCCGGAGGCGTCGATCATCTTGCGCACCTTGCGCGCCTTGTCCAGCACATGAGGGATGAATTTCTGGCCGCCGAAGCCGGGGTTCACCGACATCAGCAATACCATGTCCAGTTTCGGCAGCGTGTATTCCAGCACATCCAGCGGCGTGGCAGGATTGAACACCAGCCCGGCCTTGCAACCGCTTTCCTTGATCAGCCCGATGGTGCGGTCAATGTGCTCGGAGGCTTCCGGGTGGAAGGTGATGTAAGTCGCGCCGGCCTTGGCGAAATCGGGAATGATGCGATCCACCGGCTTGACCATCAGATGCACGTCGATCGGCGCGGTCACGCCGTGCTTGCGCAGCGCCTCGCATACCAGCGGGCCGATGGTCAGATTCGGCACGTAATGGTTGTCCATCACGTCGAAGTGAACGATGTCGGCGCCGGAGGCGAGAACGTTATCAACTTCCTCCCCTAGTCTGGCAAAGTTTGCGGAAAGAATGCTCGGGGCGATTTGGTACATGATGTGACCCTTCAATTAAGTTCAAAAATGCAAAACGCGCATTCTATCCGATACAGAGCCTATTTCAGTATGAAGTGATGGGTGGTGGAGGTGATCAGGATCGAACTGACGACCTTCTGATTGCGAACCAGACGCTCTCCCAACTGAGCTACACCCCCACGGTGACCAAATGCTAAACAGAAATCTGTAGTTTGGGAAGCGGTAATCCGGTTGTCCGGTAGAAGGTGTCCAGATCGGCCAGATCATCAAATACCGCCGCAGTGCCTGAGAAATCCTGGTTGCGCGTGTAGCGGTTGAGGATGACGAAAGTCTTGATGCCTGCCGCAAGGCTCGAGCGCAGGCCGTTTTCGGAATCTTCCAGCGCAATGCAGTCGGCGGCGGGCAGCCCCAATTTTTCCAGTACCCATAAATAGATATCCGGCGCGGGTTTCTTGTGCGGCACGATGTCGCCGCAGCCGATCACTTCGAACCAGCTCTCGCCGTCCGCGCCCAGTCCTTGTTGCAACAGCGAGGCGACATTTTCCGGCGAGGTGGTGGTGGCGATGGCGAGACGGATGCCGCCGTTGCGCGCATCGGTCAGGAGCTGCCTGATGCCGGGGCGCAACGGGATATGGCCTTCGCGCAGCATGGTGTTGTAGTGCGCGGTCTTTACCTTGTGCAGATGCCTGACGAACTCTTCGAAATCTTCGGGCTTGGCAAAGCCGGTCAGAAAACTTTCCACGAAGTATTTGATGCGCTCCTTGCCGCCGGTTACCTTGAGCAACCGGTCGTATAACGCGACATCCCAGTCCCAGTCGAGCCCGTTTTCGGCGAAGGCCTTGTTGAACGACTGGCGGTGCCCGTCCTCGGTATCGGCGAGCGTGCCGTCCACGTCGAATATGATGGCTTTGATCGTCATGGTTAAGTGATTTTGATGGGTGAGAAAAGGCAATACTAGCCACGGATTAACACGAATAGTCACGGATAAGTGCGGGGCTTATCCGTGTTTCATCCGTGTTAATCCGTGGCCAAATGCTGATTTGGTTGGTTAGCGGCCCATTCTTGGCAGCTTCCCCGCCATGCCGCGCATCAGCTTGGCCATGCCGCCGCCCTTGCCGAACATTTTCATCATCTTCTGGGTCTGTTCGAACTGGTTGAGCAACTGGTTGATATGCATCACCTGCACGCCTGCTCCGGCGGCGATACGCCGTTTGCGCGAGGCCTTGATGAGTTCCGGTTTGCTGCGTTCCAGTGGTGTCATGGAATTGATGATGCCTTCGATGCGGCTGATCTGCTTGTCGTCCATCTGGGAGCCGGCCGCTGCCTGGCTGAGTTGCGCGGGCAGCTTATCCATCAGTGCCGCCATGCCGCCCATCTTGCGCATCTGCACAATCTGCATCTTGAAATCGTTGAGGTCAAAGCCTTGTCCGCTTTTAACTTTTTTGGCGAGCTTTTCGGCTTCGGCATGATCGACTCCGCGTTGCGCCTCTTCGATCAACGACAGTACATCGCCCATGCCGAGCACGCGCGAGGCCATGCGTTCGGGATGGAAGGCTTCGAGGCCGCTGGGTTTCTCGCTCACGCCGACGAACTTGATCGGCTTGCCGGTGATGTGGCGCACCGACAGCGCGGCGCCGCCGCGCGCATCGCCGTCCAGCTTGGTGAGGATCACGCCGGTCAGCGACAGCGCATCGCCGAACGCCTTGGCGGTATTGACCGCGTCCTGCCCGGTCATCGCATCGACCACGAACAGGGTCTCGATCGGCTTGAGCGCGGCGTGCAGTTGCTGGATCTCTTCCATCATCGCGGCATCGATGGCCAAGCGACCGGCGGTGTCGACGATCAGTACGTCGTGATAATGCCGCTTCGCATAGTCCAGCGCGGCCAGCGCAATGTCTTGCGGTTTCTGGCTGAGGTCCGAGGCGAAGAAGTCGATTTCCAGTTGCTGCGCCAGCATGCGCAATTGCTCGATCGCCGCTGGGCGATACACGTCGCAACTGACCAGCAGCACCTTCTTCTTCTGCTGGTCGCGCAGCAGTTTGGCAAGCTTGCCGCTGGTGGTGGTCTTGCCCGCGCCCTGCAAGCCGGCCATCAGGATCACGGCGGGCGGAGTGATGGCGAGGTTGATCGCATCGTTGTGCTCGCCCATCAGTTTGGTGAGCTCGCGGTGCACCACGCCGATCAGGGCCTGGCCCGGATTCAGGTTGCCGATGACTTCCTGCCCGAGCGCAGCCTGCTTGACCTGGGCGATGAATTCCTTGACGACCGGCAGTGCAACGTCGGCTTCGAGCAGCGCCATGCGCACTTCGCGCAGGGTGTCCTGGATGTTGCTTTCGGTGAGGCGCGCCTGACCGCGCAGTGTTTTTATGACGCCGGAAAGGCGTTGCGTCAGATTGTCCAGCATATGGGTATGTTATTGCGTATGGTGTAGAATCCGCGAAGTCTAAAACATCCTGACAAAAATGCCTAACATTCTCCTTTCCCTGATCGCTTCTGCCGCCTATGGCGTGCTGGCCGCCTATTTCTGGCGGGCGCAGGCGCGCGGCGAGGGGGATGTGATGAGCCGCGGGGCGGTGGGGCATCTGGTGTTGATCCCGCTGGTTTTGCACGGTTACCTGCTCACCCAGGATGTGTTTGCCAATGGCGGATTCAACCTGAGTCTACTGAACGCGCTGTCGCTGATCTTCTTGTTGACCTTGCTGGTGTATTGGCTGGCGCGTTTTTTCTACCCCATCGGCGGGTTGCAGGCGCTGGTGTTGCCTCTGGCGGCAGTGGCCGTGTTGCTGCCGGAACTTTTTCCGTCGGCGCACCAACTGGAAAATACCGGCCTGTTTGCCTTCAAGGCGCACCTCACCGCCGCGATGCTGGCCTACAGCCTGTTTACCATCGCCATGCTGCACGCGGTGCTGATCTCGCAGGTGGAAAAACGCCTGCATCACGCGACCTTGCCGCGCATCCTGCAAAGCCTGCCACCGCTGCTGACCATGGAAACCCTGCTGTTCCGCATGATCGGCATCGGCTTCGCACTGCTGACGCTGACACTGGTATCCGGCGTGGTGTTTTCCGAGGAGATTTTCGGCAAGGCGTGGCAGTTCAATCACAAGGTGCTATTCGGCTTTGTGTCCTGGGGAGTATTCGCCGTGCTGCTGTGGGGGCATTATTTCTATGGCTGGCGGGGCCGTACCGCGGTGCGTTGGACGGTGAGCGGCTTCGTATTTTTGCTGCTGGCTTACCTAGGTACGAAATTCGTCCTGGAAGTACTATTGCATAGATAAAGCCGTTGATTTTCTTTGGGTTGCAAGAAGTGCCTCAAATGTCGTAGAATTCGCGCCCTTTTGCTGGGCTAATAACTTAAATAGGTTTTATATGGTCATTATTCGTCTTTCCCGTGGCGGTTCCAAGAACCGTCCGTTTTACAATGTGGTGGTAGCGGATTCGCGCAACCGCCGCGACGGCCGTTTCATCGAGCGCGTCGGTTTCTACAATTCGGTCGCAACAGAAAATCAAGAAGCGTTGCGCCTGGACTTGGCGCGCGTATCTCATTGGCAAAGCAAGGGCGCGCAATTGAGCGAAGCCGTTGCCAAGCTGGTCAAGCGCGCCGGAGCTGCGGCAGCTTGATTTAAAGAGTGCCACGGCAGTCTGATGAATCGAGTCCCATGGTGATCATGGGGCGTATTGCATCCGCACACGGCATTCGCGGTCCGGTCAAAATCCAGCCATTCACCGAATACCTCGATAGCCTGCTGGATTACCGGACATGGTGGATAGGCCATGAGCATGGCCCGTGGCGCGAGGTGAAAGTCGGTCAGTGCGACGTGCATGGCAAGACGCTGGTTGCGCAATTGCCGGATTGCCCGGACCGCACTGCAGCCGAGAAGCTGAAGGGCTTGCTGATCGCCGTGCCGCGCAGCAGTTTGCCGGAGCAGGGCGAAGGCGAATACTACTGGTCGGACCTGATTGGGTTCGCGGTGGTGAATGAAGCGGGTGTGCCATTGGGAACGGTAACAAACCTGCTGGAAACCGGCGCGAACGACGTGCTGAGCGTGCAGGGTGACAGCGGCGAAATTCTGATCCCGTTTGTGGCTTCGGCCATCAAGCAGGTGGATCTGAAAAACAAGACCATCCATGTGGATTGGTCGGCGGATTACTGAAAAGGCTAGCCGTAGATGATATTTGATGTCATCACGTTATTTCCGCAAATGTTCGATGCGCTGACGCAATACGGCATCACGCGGCGCGCGGCAGAACAGGGAAGCTATGTATTAAAGACGTGGAATCCGCGTGATTTCACCACGGATAATTACCGCACCATCGACGACCGCCCCTATGGCGGCGGCCCCGGGATGGTGATGCTGGCGGAGCCGCTGGCGGGCGCGATCAATGCGGCCAGACAGCGACAGGCAACAGGCGGGGTGAAGAAGAGCCGCGTGGTGTATCTGTCGCCGCAGGGCAGGTTGCTGACCCATGCGGTGGTCAAGGAACTGGTGGCGCAGCCGGAAGAAGGATTGATCCTGCTGGCAGGACGTTATGAAGGCGTGGACGAGCGTTTGATCCGCCGGTATGTGGATGCAGAGATTTCCATCGGCGACTATGTGTTGTCCGGTGGCGAGTTGGCGGCGATGGTGCTGATGGACAGTCTGGTGCGGCAACTGCCCGGTGTGTTGGGCGATGCCGAATCGGCCGAGCAGGACTCGTTCGTGCAGGGCCTGCTGGATTGCCCGCACTACACCCGCCCGGAAGTGTTTGATGGTGAAGCCGTGCCCCCGGTGCTGCTGTCCGGCAATCATGCGGAGATACAGCGTTGGCGGCTTCAGCAGTCGTTGGGCAGAACGTGGTTGCGCAGGCCGGATCTATTGGCTAGGCGTGATTTGACAAAAGAGGAGTCTGGTCTTCTGGCTCAGTTCCAGAAGGAACAAGACCCGATAACCAAGGAGTAGCAAAGTGAACTTGATCGAAACATTGGAAAAAGAAGAAATTGCCCGTCTGGGCAAAACCGTCCCGGATTTCGCGCCCGGCGATACCGTCGTGGTCAGCGTGAACGTGGTCGAAGGCGAACGCAAGCGCGTTCAGGCTTTCGAAGGTATCGTGGTCGCCAAGCGCAACCGCGGCCTGAATTCCGCCTTTATCGTGCGCAAGATATCCGCCGGCGAAGGCGTGGAACGCACCTTCCAGACTTACTCGCCCTCCATCGCCAGCATCGAAGTGAAGCGTCGCGGTGCGGTGCGCCGCGCCAAGCTCTACTTCCTGCGCGACCGCTCCGGCAAGTCGGCACGCATCAAGGAAAAACTCGCTGCAAGGTGAGTTTTCAGAGAAGGCTAATGCCTGCGCCAGCAGGCGTTATTCCGGAACTAAAAACTGGTGGTGCGCGACTGATTGCCCGCAGGTTTTTCGGCATGACAAAAACGGGAGCTTCTGCTCCCGTTTTTTATTTGTGCGCTATCATCGCGGCATGAACTATCAGGCGAAACTAAAAGTGCCGTTCGGCGTGCTCGGCATACGCTGCACCGGCGATGCACTGACCGGTATCGACTTCCTGCCGGCAGGCGAGAAGCCGCAGACCGCGGCTACTTCATTCACCAAGACCGTGTGCGAACAGTTGCTGCGCTATCTGGAAAATCCGGACGCGCAATTTTCCGTGCCGCTCGAATTGAACGGCACTCCGCACCAGCAAAAAGTCTGGCAGGCCATGCTGGCCATCCCGCGCGGACAGACGCGCAGCTACGGCGAGCTGGCCTCCGAGCTGAAATCCTGCGCGCAGGCCGTCGGCCAAGCCTGCGGTGCAAACCCGATCCCCGTCATCGTTCCCTGCCATCGCGTGGTGGGCAAGGCCGGCCTGGGCGGCTTTGCCCGTCACACGAGCGGCGCTCATCTGGACATCAAGCACTGGTTGCTGGCGCACGAACACGCCATCCCCTCTCCCCTTGCGCACCCGCAAGGAGTAGGCCGTGGTTGTAAAGCCGATAAATCGGCAACAACCACGCACGGAGAGGGGTAGGGGAGAGGGGGTGGACAACACCGATCTCCTCGATGAGTTCTGCGACAATCTGTGGCTGGAAGACGGCCTGTCGCGCAACACGCTGGACAGCTACCGGCGCGACTTGGCCAAATTCGCCGCGTGGCTGGAAAAGCAGCACAACGCATCCATCCTGCAAACCACACACGCCGATATACAGGGTTATCTCGCCCATCTGGTTACCGCGCAAAAAGCCAAGCCGAGCAGCACCGGGCGCAACATCTCCAGCCTCAAGCGGCTGTTCCGCTACCTGCTCAGGCAAGGCAAGATCGCCACCGATCCCACGCTGCAAATCGACACGCCCAAGCTGCCGCGCAATCTGCCCAAAAGCCTCACCGAACAGGATGTCGAACAACTACTCAACGCGCCGGATACCCAGACACCATTGGGCATGCGCGACCGCACCATGTTCGAAGTGCTGTACGCCACCGGCCTGCGCGTGTCGGAGTTGGTGACATTGCGCACCACGCAGGTGAGTATGGATATGGGTGTGGTGCGCGTGATGGGCAAGGGCAGCAAGGAACGGCTGGTGCCGCTCGGCGAAGAAGCGCTGGACTGGCTGCGCCGCTATCTGGCGGATGGACGGGGTGTGTTGTTAGGAAAACAGGTCAGCGACGCGCTGTTCGTCACCGCACGCGGCGAAGGCATGACGCGGCAGATGTTCTGGTACCTGATCAAGAAGCACGCCAAGCACGGCGGGCTGAACAAGCCACTGTCGCCGCACACGCTGCGCCACGCCTTCGCCACACATCTGCTGAACCACGGCGCAGACTTGCGCGTAGTGCAGATGTTATTGGGTCATGCGGATATTTCCACGACGCAGATTTACACGCATGTGGCGAGGGAGCGGTTGAAGCAGTTGCATGCGCAGCATCATCCGAGGGGGTAGCAACACTCCCTATCCCCTTGTGGGAGAGGGTTGGGGAGAGGGAGTAAGCCAACACCGCTGGCCTACCCCCGGCGGTGTTGATCTTGGTTTTGCATTTGATGTTGGGTAGCTTTGCATAGCCATCTGACTAGGCTGTCAAAATACGCCAGCCAAGTCATTGGTTAACGCGAAAAAGCCGCTAACCCAACCTACGTGCTACTCCCAGCTACTTAACCTGCCCCCGCTCAATACTGATCCCCACCATCTTGCAGTTGCGTATCGCCTGCAGTTTGGCGACGCTGACCTTGACCCACGGGGCGTTGAAGTCCTTGAGGATGATTTGCGCGATGTGTTCGGCCAGTGATTCCA
Organism: Gallionella sp.; assembly: GCA_035720625.1. Classification (GTDB taxonomy): domain Bacteria; phylum Pseudomonadota; class Gammaproteobacteria; order Burkholderiales; family Gallionellaceae; genus Gallionella. The sequence continues at coordinate 61,464 of DASTNS010000029.1, forward strand.
GCAGCGAGAAATGTCCGTCGCTCAGAACGGTCTGGAGGTGCTGCGCGACTTCCGCGTAATCCAGCGCATCCTTGATGTCGTCGGTCTGGCAGGCGCGGTTGTCGGGCAGCGCGATGTCGAGGTCGAGTTGCAGGATCTGCGGTACGCGCTTTTCCCATTCGTAGATGCCGATCAACGTGGTGACCTTGAGTTCGCGCAGGAAGATGATGTCCATGATTTTGCTAATTGGTGGCTAAGTGACGTTTCGCGTAAAATCCGCGCCTATTTGATTCTAAGGCATTCCTGATGTTGACCATAGTTTTTGTGATTGCCGCCTACCTGTTGGGCTCTATTTCGTTTGCGGTATTGATGAGCAAGGCGTTCGGCCTGCCCGATCCGCGCAGCTACGGTTCCGGCAATCCGGGCGCGACCAATGTGCTGCGCAGCGGCAAAAAGGCTGCTGCGGTGCTGACGCTGCTGGGCGATGCGGCCAAGGGCTGGGTGGCGGTGTTTGCGGCGATCCAGTTCGCGCCGCAAGATGGGAATTACCAGGTGACGGTCGCGCTCGTGGCGCTTGCGGTGTTCCTCGGACACGTGTTTCCGGTGTTTCTGCGCTTCCAGGGCGGCAAGGGGGTGGCGACGGCGCTGGGCGTGCTGCTGGCACTGAATGTCTGGCTGGGGTTGGGCGCGCTGGCGACCTGGCTGTTGATGGCAGTGCTGTTCCGCTTCTCGTCGCTGGCCGCGTTGACCGCTGCCGCCGGCGTACCGATCTACGCGCTGGTGCTTGGCCTGCCGCGTGAGTGGGCGCTGGCAACCGGCATCTTGTTGGCGCTGCTGGTCTGGCGGCACAAGAAAAACATCCGCAACCTGCTGGCGGGAAAAGAGCCGCGGATCGGCAAACGTGATGCCTGATTATTGCTGAGGATAAATCAGCGCCAGCCGGTATCCTGATGGTCTGAGGTCGGTGGTGTTGAGGTACAGTTTGACGCTGAGTTCGTGATTGGGCAGCAGGCCGGTTTGTTCGTTTTCCAGTGGCGGCAGATAATCCTTAGGCTTGAAGATGCGGCGCGCCAGCGGCTTGTCCTGGGTATCGTTGAGTGTGAGTTCCAGATTGGGGAAGGCCTGCGGGTATGACGCGCGGTTGCGCAGCAGGGCGTTCAGGGTGATCTGGTTTTCATGCGCGGGGTCGGCTTCGAGGTCGGAGGATTCGATGCTCATCAGGTTGGTTCTTTGCGGCAGCGGCACGCTGCATCCCAGTAGCTTGCAGTAGCCGGTCAATGCAGGTTTCAGGCCGGGCAGGCGCGCGGCGAGGTCAACGCGGAAGAAGTAGGCCGCTTGCACGAACAGCGCCAGCAGCAACAGAAACGCGGCAACCGCCCAAGGCCATCTGCGGTATTCGGGCGGGGATGGATGGTTGCCTTCATCTTCGTCCGGCACGATGGCGACTTGCTCGGCCAGCGTCAGCGCATCGGGTTTAGCGGCGGCGGCAGGCAGGCTGAAATCCAGCAGGCCGTCGTGCGGGATCTCAGGTGGTTCGGTTTCTTCTGCCGCCGCCTCGTCTGTGGGCGGAATTACTTCGGCCAACCCGGTAGATACAGCTTCCTCAACGGCTGGCGCGGCCGGCTCATCCAGTATCGGCAATTTAAGTTGCGGGTTGGGCTGGTCCGGGATGAAACCGGGGTGCGCATTGAAGGCCTGCAGGCAGTGCCCGCAGCGCACCATGCCGTGATGCGCTTCCAGTTGCGTCCCGGCAATCTTGAAGCGCGTGTTGCAGTGCGGGCAGAGTGTCGTTCCGCTCGTCATTAGCGTTTCCGTCCCGACAGGCATGACCAGCCCTCCTCGAAAATCGGGGCGTTCAGGTCGAACCATTGCCGGTAGATATTCATCACGTCTTGCGCCTGTTCCTCAAGGATGCCGGACAGCACGATTTGCCCGCCTTGCCGCGTCGCATTCGCCAGCAACGGGGCGAGCATGCGCAGCGGGTTGGTCAAAATATTCGCCACCACCAGATCATAACTGCCTTGCGATGCATTGTCGGGCTGGCAAAACTGCGCGTTGTCGACATGGTTCGCAATGGCATTGTCGCGGCTGGCGGTCACCGCCTGCGAGTCTACATCAACACCGACGGCGCGTGCAGCCCCCAGCTTGAGCGCGGCGATGGCGAGAATGCCGGAACCGCAGCCATAATCCAGCACACTTTCGCCGCCCTTGAGGTTGTCGTCCAGCCAGCGCAGGCACAGCCGCGTAGTGGGGTGGCTGCCGGTGCCGAACGCCAGGCCGGGGTCGAGCACGATGTTGACCGCGTTGGGGTCGATGGGGGTATGCCAGGTCGGCACGATCCACAGCCGCGCCGAGATCCGGATCGGATCGAACTGCGATTGGGTGAGGCGCACCCAGTCGTGGTCGGCCAAGGTCTCAATGCGGTGTTCGGGGAGTTGTTCGAGGCCGATGCGGCTGGCGGCTTCGCGCAGGATAGCCGGGACATCGCGATCGTCGTCGAACAAGGCGCTGACGCGGTTGTGCTGCCACACGCCGGGCGGCGGTTCGCCGGGTTCGCCGAAGATCGCCTGCTCGTCGGGCGTGCCGGCATCGGCATCCAGCAGATCCACCGACAGCGCGCCGAATTCCAGCAGCGCTTCGCTCAGGGCTTCGGCGTGTTGCGCGTCGGTGTCAACGGTGAGAGTCAGCCACGGCATTTATTCCAATTCCATTTCAAAGGTCAAATAACTCGGTAGGGGCGCGATAAATCACGCCCCTACAATATTCACTATCGACTGAAAAATGGAATTACTTGTCCTTGGCGCGTTCGGCCAGCCGCTCTTCCAGATAGTGAATGCTGGTGGCGCCGCGCATGAAGGCGGCGTCTTGCAACAGCTCGCGATGCAGCGCGATATTGGTGTCGATGCCTTCCACCCACATCTCGGACAAGGCGGTGCGCATCCTTGCCATGGCCTGATCGCGCGTGTCGCCGTAGGCGATGATCTTGCCGATCATCGAATCGTAATGCGGCGGCACGAAGTAGTTGTTGTAGACATGCGAGTCCACGCGGATGCCGGGGCCGCCCGGGGCATGATACGAGGTGATGCGCCCAGGTGAAGGGGTGAATTTATAAGGATGTTCGGCATTGATGCGGCATTCGATCGCATGCCCCCTGAACTGGATGTCGCGCTGCCTGAACGGCAGCTTTTCCCCGGCGGCGATGTGGATTTGCTGCTGCACGATGTCGATGCCGGTAATCATCTCGGTGACAGGATGCTCCACCTGCACACGGGTATTCATTTCGATGAAGAAAAATTCGCCGTCTTCGTACAGAAATTCGAACGTCCCCGCGCCGCGGTAGCCGATTTTGCGGCAGGCCTCCGCGCAGCGTTCGCCGATCTTGTTGCGCAGGCGCAGATTGAGCGACGGGGCGGGCGCTTCCTCGATGATCTTCTGGTGGCGGCGCTGCATCGAACAGTCGCGCTCGCCCAGATAAACCGCATTGCCGTGCTGGTCGGCCAGCACCTGGAATTCGATGTGGCGCGGGTTCTCCAGAAATTTTTCCATGTACACCATGGGATTGTTGAAAGCGGCTTGCGCCTCGGTCTTGGTCATGGTCACCGCATTCAGTAGCGCCGCTTCGGTATGCACCACACGCATGCCGCGTCCGCCGCCGCCGCCGGATGCCTTGATGATGACCGGGTAGCCGATGCTGCGCGCGATCTTGATGATCTCGGCGGGGTTGTCGGGCAACGCGCCGTCCACGCCTGGCACGCATGGCACCCCGGCTTTCTTCATCGCGTTCTTGGCGCTCACTTTGTCGCCCATCAGGCGGATAGTTTCGGCGCGCGGGCCGATGAACACGAAGCCACATTTTTCGACACGCTCGGAAAAGTCGGCGTTTTCCGACAGGAAACCGTAGCCGGGATGGATAGCCTGCGCATCGGTGACTTCCGCAGCGCTGATGATGGCGGGGATGTTCAGGTAGCTTTGCGAGGAAGGCGCCGGGCCAATGCACACCGATTCGTCGGCCAGCTTCACGTACTTGGCGTCGGCGTCCGCCTCGGAATGCACCACGACGGTTTTAATGCCCAGTTCGCGGCAGGCGCGCTGGATGCGCAACGCTATTTCACCACGATTCGCGATCAATATCTTTTCAAACATGTTGGGATACCTCTATAAATCCGTTTTGTAGGCGAATCGCGGCGTTGCGTGCCCGCTCACTCCTCGTCTATCTATTCGATATGCCTCGTTGTTCGCTGTGCGGCTCCTTGCGCTTCCTCCCACAAAAGCGAACTTCTAGAGGCATCCGATCAAATTCGGGTAGCGATTGAGATTAAGTATTGCTAGCCGATGACGAACAAAGGCTGGCCGAACTCTACCGGCTGGCCATTCTCGACCAGAATGGCCTTGATGACCCCGGCCTGGTCCGCGTCGATTTCGTTGAGCAGTTTCATCGCCTCGATGATGCACAGGGTATCGCCGCTGTTCACGCTTTGGCCGACGTCCACGAAGGGCTTGGAACCCGGTGAGGCGGAGCGGTAGAAGGTGCCGACCATCGGCGATTTCACCACATGGCCATCGGGTGCGGCGGGTTTGGCGGGTTCCGCTGCCGGAGCGGCGGGTTGCGGTGCGGCAGGTGCGGCAACGGGTTGCGGAGCCGGTGTATATACTTGTTGCGGCGCGGCGACGACGGTGCGTGTGATGCGCACGCGTTCTTCGCCTTCGCTGATTTCCAGTTCGGCAATGCCGGAACCTTCCACCAGCTCAATCAGTGTCTTGAGCTTGCGTAAATCCATGATGCCCTCCTTGAAACTCTATTTTTTGTTATTTAACGCATACTGCACTGCAAATTCATAACCTGCCGCGCCCAAGCCGCTGATTACACCAATGGCGAGATCGGAGAAAAATGATTCTTTGCGGAACGATTCCCGCGCGAACACATTGGAAAGATGTACTTCGATGAATGGAATGCCCACCGCCGCCAGCGCGTCGCGCAAGGCCACGCTGGTATGGGTGAATGCCGCCGGGTTGATGACGATGAACTGTGTGCCGTCGGCACTCGCCTGCTGTACACGCTCCACCAGCGCAGCTTCGGAATTGCTCTGGAAACAAAACAGGTTAGCACCCTTCGTGCCGGCTAATGTCATTAAACGTGTATTAATTTCGTCTAACGTGACATGTCCATACACTTCCGGCTCACGGCTGCCGAGCAGGTTCAGGTTGGGTCCATGCAACACAAGAATATTTTTCATGCGCGCAGTTTGCCGTAAATTGGGACTAATTGTCTAGTATTTTGACGAAGATAAACAAAAAAGCTTAAATTCCAGCAACTTGCAGCGATTGTAGGAACCGTGCGGCATCCTGATATCCCGTCACACGAAAACCATTCAATTCACTGCCTTGCGCGTCGAAAAACAGGATGGCGGGCGGGCCGTACAGGCCATAGCGTTTGAGCATGGCCTGGTCGGCTTCGCTGTTGGCGGTGACGTCCGCCTGCAGCAGCAATACCGGTTTAAGCCTGGCCTGCACGGTGGCATCGGCAAAGGTGAAGCGCTCCATTTCCTTGCAGGAGACGCACCAGTCGGCGTAGAAATCCAGCATTACCGCCTGCCCGCGTGCTTGGGCGATGCGCCGGTCGATCTCTGCAATATCTTTGACGCGGGAAAACTGTAAGGTGGCAGCAGGTTCTGCCTGGCAGGTTTTGCAAACCGCATCCAGCGGGCGCAGCAGGTCGCGTGCGCCGGACAATGCGCCGATCAGATAAGCTACGCCGAGCAGCATGGCGATCAGGCCGACGCCCTTGAACAACCTGTACCAGCCGCTGGCATTATGCGGCAGGGTGTCCAGTGCGCGCAGGTAAATCCCGGAGAAGACCAGCAGCGCCGCCCACAGCAGCATTTGCACGCTGACGGGCAGCAGCGGCTGGACGATCCAGATCGCCAGGGCCAGTAGCATCACGCCAAAGAATTGCTTTACCGATTCCATCCACGCGCCGGCCTTGGGCAGCAATACGCCTGCCGAGGTGCCGATCAGCAGCAGCGGCGCACCCATGCCGAGTGCCAGTGCGAACAGGGCGACCCCACCCAGCACGGCATCGTGCGTCTGGCCGATATAGAGCAGCGCGCCGGCCAGCGGCGCGGCCACGCACGGCCCCATGATGACGGCGGATAACGCACCCATTGCGAACACGCCGGACAGGTGTCCGCCGTGCAGGTGGTTGCTGGTATCGACCAGCTTGCTTTGCCAGGAACTGGGCAGTTGTAGTTCATATAAGCCGAACATGGACAGCGACAGCAGCACGAATAGTGCGGAGAAACTGCCGAGTACCCAAGGCGTTTGCAGCGCGTTGGAAATCAGGCTGCCGGAGAATCCCGCTGCCACACCGGCGGCGGCGTAAGTGATCGCCATGCCCAGCACATAAGCCAGCGACAGGATGAAGGCGTGCATCCTGGTGATCTTGTGGCCGCGCCCGACGATGATGCCGGACAGGATAGGAATCATCGGGAACACGCAGGGGGTCAGGGCGAGCAGCAGCCCTGCGCCGAAGAAAAAGGAAACAATCAGCCAGAAGCTACCGTCCTTGAAGAGTTGCGCGATCCGGGCGTTTTCATTGCCCGGCAAGCCTACCGAAGCAGGTGCGGCGGCCGGCAGGGGTTTGATAGCCGGGGGCGGCGGCGTTTCGGTCATCACTGGGGCGGGCGGTGCGCGCAGGCCGGTTTTGGCATCCGGCAGGACAAGCTGTATCGCCTTCTTGATGGGCGGATAGCATAATCCCTCCTCGCTACAACCCATATAAGTGGCGTTCAATGCAATGCCGGTAGCGGCGTCATGCGGGCGATCCAGCATGATCTCGGCCTGGATTGAGCGATGAAACACTTCGGTGTTGCCGAAAGAGGGATCCTGTTTCATTTCGCCTCTTGGCAAATTCACCGACAGGATTTTGATAGTGCCGTCTTTGGTCTCAAACTTGATTTTGTCGCGGTATAAATAGTAGCCCGGCGTCACGTTGAAGCTGGCTTGCAGGGTACGCGCGTCGCGCACCGCGACTTGCAGGCCGAAAGCCTGATCCGGCGGGAGAAAATTGGGCTGCTTGCTGCCGCCCAAGCCGGGCAGGCGGTCAAGCAGGCCTCCCGCATTTGCGGCAGGACCCATAAAACATAACAGCAGCAGTACAAAACGCATGGGTTATTCCTTGAGAGCGTTGGTTTCATGGCTTACCCAGTCCAAGTAGGCAGGCAAACCGGTTGTTACAGGGACAGCAATGATTTCTGGAAGTTCGAAGGGATGCGCCGCGCGAACCAGTTGCTCAAGGCGCGGGTAGGCGGCACGTGTGGTCTTGATCAGCAGCGGCACTTCGGTAGCGGTTTCGATGCTGCCTTGCCAGCGGTAAGTCGAGGTGCAGGGCGCGAGCTGGTTCACGCAGGCCGCAACCCGCTCCTCGATAAGCCGCCGCGCCAGTTGCCCGGCAGCTTGCGCATCTGGCAGGTTGGTAATCACTAATAAAATATCGCTCATTTGGCGAAGCGCAATCCCAGTTGCAGCAATTCATCCCACACGTCGCCCTGGCGCAGGCCTTTGATGGTCTTGTCCAGCCGTGCGGCCTGCTGCAGGGCGCGTTCGATATGCGGAAACTTCAGGTGCCGCGCCGCATGCTCAATCAATCCCTGCCTGTCTCTGCGCACCCGCATGTCGCGCAGGGCGTTGCCGAGGTTGGCGCCGCGTTGCACCGCTTGCAGCACTTTGCCCAGCGTGCGGATGTCCTCGCTGACCGCCCACAGCACCAGCACGGTGGCGGTTCCCTCGGCGCGCAGCCCGTCGAGGATGCGCGCGAAACGTGCCGCGTTGCCGCTCAGCATGGCTTCGGAGAGCTTGAAAATATCGTAGCGCGCCACGTCCATCACCGCATCCTTGACCTGCTCGAAAGACAGTTGGCCGGCCGGGAACAGCAGCGCGAGCTTCTGGATCTCCTGGAACGCCGCGAGCAGGTTGCCTTCGCAGCGGTCGGCGAGAAATTCCAGCGTGGGTTCATCGGCGGCCTGCTCCTGCCGTTTCAGGCGAGCGGCGATCCAGCGCGGCAGCGCATTGCGCTGGATATCGTCGGCGGAAACCATCACGCCGTGCCGCTCCAATGCGCCGAACCACTGGCTTTTCTGCGCAGCCCAGTCCAGCTTGGGCAGGGAAATCAGCGTCAGCACGTCCGAGTTCAGGTTGGCAACGTAGTCCTGCAACGCCTGCCCACCTTCCGTGCCGGGCTTGCCGGACGGGATGCGCAGGTCGATGACCTTGCGTTCGGCGAACAGCGACAGGCTTTGCGCACTGTTGCGCAACTCGCCCCATTTGAAATGCTGTTCGGCAATAAAAGTCTCGCGCTCGCTGTAGCCGGCCGCGCGCGCCGCCGCCCGGATGCTGTCCGCCGCCTCGACTGCCAGCAGCAGCGCGTCGCCATACACCACATACAGCGGCTTGAGGCCGGAGGCCAGGTGGCGCGGGAGTTCATCGCTGGTTATCGGCATGGGAATTTCTGGACTATTGCGGCTGCGGCTTGGCGCGGCTCAAACGGCGCACGATCTGCTGCACCATGTCGGAGCGCATACTTTGGTAGAGCAAGGCCTCTTCGGCCTCCTTGGCGAGGATCTTGGTATCGTCATAAATGTAATCGCGGCGCAGCATGATTTCCTCGGCAGGTATCCAGTCCTGCTGCTTGAGGTCATAAGCGCGCAGGGAAATGCGGTAGCGCAACTGGAATTCGTTCACGCGCCCGCTGCCGCCCAGCGTGAGGATTTGCTTTTCGGGAATCTCGCTGACGATGTTGAGCACCACATCGGCCTGTTCGGCAGTGTTTACCAGTTTCACCTGGTTAGCTTCCAGGTTGCGGCGCAGGTCGGCGATGAAAGGCGTACCGGGATTGGCCGCATCCAGATATAACGTACTGAACGGCATACCCGCCTGTCCGCGCAGATGGAAGCCGCAGGCAGTCAGCAGCAAAGACATTAACAATAATATAAGTAGACGCACAATTTCTCCCAAAGCAGGTGGGGATGAACCGTAAGGGGAGGTTTAAAACCTTCCCATTAATGCATATCCAAAGGGCGGGTGCTTCACCTATCCAAAGCACGGGTATGGGATCCGCCCCTACACAACAATGTTAATCAAACGGCCCGGCACGACCACGATCTTCTTCGGCACGGCGCCCGCCAATTGTTTCTCGACGGCAGGGTGAGCGAGCGCCAACTGTTCCAGTGTCGCTTTATCAGCTGTTTTTGCAACTGTCAGGTTGCCGCGCAATTTGCCGTTCACCTGGATCACGATTTCGATTTCGTCCTGCACCAACGCGCTTGGATCGGCCTTCGGGAAAGGCTGATCCAGCACGTCGCTGCCAGGGCGCAGCTCTGCCCACAGCGCGCGGCTCAGGTGCGGTACGATGGGGTTTAACATCAGCGCGATAGCTTCCAGCACCTCTTGCGCCACACTGCGCGCGGTTGGAGTCTGCTCGTCAAACTTTGCCAGCGCGTTGAGCAGTTCCATATTCGCCGCGATGGCGGTGTTGAAGGTCTTGCGCCGCCCCATGTCGTCGTCCACCTTGGCAATGGTCTGGTGCAGTTGCAGGCGCAGAGCTTTTGCCGCCGCGCTCAATTCGCCGCTCCGGTAGG
>DASTNS010000030.1:0-37546 GCA_035720625.1 Gallionella sp.
GCGGAAGTGATGGCCGAAAAAGGACTAAAATTTTGAGGCTTGCTAAGGGCTCCACAAAGAATGGCAAAACAACTGACAGACGATGAGCTGAACCTGAGGCGCAAGGCACGCCGCCGCCTGATCGGGGCAATCGCGCTCACGTTGGCGGTGGTGGTGATCCTGCCGATGGTGCTGGACAGTGAGCCCAAGCCTACTGGGCAGGACATCGAGCTGCGCATCCCGGCTCCCGACAAGGCCGGCGAGTTTGTTCCGGGTGTGGCGGTTTCCGAAGTGGCGGGAGTTTCGCCGTTTGCCGCTTCCGCATTCGAGGCTGCTTCGGCTCCGCTTGCCGCTTCCGTTGTTTCCGCCCCTGCTGTGGTGCAGGCTAATAGTGTAAAACCGGTTGTGGCGCCAAATAAGCAATCGGCTGCCGCAAGCAATCCCAAAACCGAAGCGCAGGGCAAGATACAGCCCGCCGCCAATAAACAGCCGGAAGCAAAGGCTGCGGAATCGAAGAGCCCTGAATCCAAAAATATGGGCAAGTCGGCCAGCGGCGAAAGTTTTGTCGCGCAGGTCGGCGCTTATGCCAATCCCGATACCGCAAAGCGGGAAGCGAACCGGCTGAAGAAGCTGGGCTTCAAGGCCTACACCGAAAAAGCTGGCGACAAGATTCGTGTGCGTGTGGGGCCGTATGCGGAGCGTGAAAAAGCCGAGAAGGCGCGCCAACTGCTGGAAAAGCATGGGCTGCACCCGGTAGTGACTAGCGCCAAATGACCGGATTTGATTTTGCCGTCATAGCGATATTGCTGGTTTCATTGTTGTTTGGTTTGTGGCGCGGCCTGGTTTACGAAGTGCTGTCGCTGATGGGCTGGCCGGTTGCGTTCGTGCTGAGCAAATTGTTTGCCGGCAGCGTCGCGCCGATGATGCCGGGGACGCAGGAAACGGTACGGATCGCGCTGGCATATGCCGCGGTGTTTGTCACCGCATTGATCGTGTGGGGCATGCTGGCTTGGCTGCTCTCCAGGCTGGTAAAGGCAGTCGGGCTGGGCTGGCTGGACAGGGTGCTGGGCGGATTGTTCGGCGTGTTGCGCGGCGTGCTGGTGATACTCGTGCTGGTGTGGCTGGCCGGGCTGACGCATATTCCGGAACAGCCGTTCTGGCGCGCCGCGCAGACAAGCAGAACGGCTGAAAACGTTGCCTTGCTGACTAAGGCATGGTTGCCGGACAACATCGCGCGGCGCATCCGTTACGGAACTCGCAGTTAATTTTTGGGATAAAAATCATGTGCGGCATTCTCGGAGTGGTCTCACAAACACCGGCCAATCAGTTGCTGTATGACGGCTTGCAGGTCTTGCAGCATCGCGGGCAGGATGCTGCAGGTATCGCCACGCTGGACGGGCACACTTTTCACCTGCACAAGGGTAACGGGCTGGTGCGCGACGTGTTTCGCACGCGCAACATGCGCGCATTGTCGGGCAATGCGGGCATCGCGCATGTGCGCTATCCCACTGCCGGTTCCGCAGTGGATCACAACGAGGCGCAGCCGTTCTATGTGAATTCGCCGTTCGGTATCGTGCTCGGACACAATGGCAATTTGACCAATGCCGATGAATTGAAAAAACAGCTGTTTGTAGATGACTTGCGCCACGTCAATACCAATTCCGATTCGGAAGTCTTACTGAATGTGTTGGCGCACGAATTGCAGGCCAAATCAAAAGGGCTGCGCCTGGATGTGCCGACCATTTTTGCGGCAGTGTCCGGTGTGCATCAGCGTTGCCGCGGCGCATACGCCGTGGTGGCGATGATCGCCGGTTATGGCTTGCTGGCGTTCCGCGATAGTTACGGCATCCGCCCGCTGGTGGTAGGTGTGCACGAAGCCGAACAGGTGCCGGAGTATCTGGTCGCTTCGGAAAGCGTGGCGCTGGATACGCTGGGCTTCAAATTCCTGCGCGATGTCGCACCCGGCGAGGCGATATTCATCGATTTCGACGGCAACCTGCACAGCCGGCAATGCAGCGATAAATCCAGCCTGAATCCGTGCATCTTCGAGTATGTCTATCTGGCGCGCCCCGATTCGGTGATAGACGGGGTGTCGGTCTATGAAACGCGCCTCTGCATGGGCGAATATCTCGCCGACAAACTCAGGCGCGAATGGGACGGGGTGGACATCGACGTGGTCATCCCGATTCCAGATTCCAGCCGCCCCAGCGCGCTGCAACTGGCAAACCGCCTCGGCATTCCGTTCCGCGAAGGCTTTGTGAAGAACCGCTACATCGGGCGCACCTTCATCATGCCCGGGCAGGCGATGCGCAAGAAATCGGTGCGGCAAAAACTGAACGCCATCGGCATGGAATTCAAGGGCAAGAACGTGCTGCTGGTGGACGACTCCATCGTGCGCGGCACAACCAGCCGCGAGATCGTGCAGATGGCGCGCGATGCCGGCGCGCGCAAGGTGTACTTTGCCTCTGCCGCGCCGCCGGTTTGTTTCCCGAATGTGTATGGCATCGACATGCCAAGCCGCGCGGAACTGATCGCCACCGGGCGCAGCGATGAGGAAATCTGCCGTGAGATCAGCGCGGACCGGCTGATCTATCAGGATCTGGACGACCTCAAGGCGGCGGTGCGCAAGATCAATCCGGGCATTACGGGTTTTGACGCCTCCTGTTTCGACGGCAACTACATCACCGGCGATATTACGCCGCAGTATCTGGATGTGATTGAAGCACGGCGCGGTGGTGGGAAAGCCGATCAACCGATGGATGAAGACCAGATGGAGCTGGATCTGGTGATGAGCCTGAGTTCGATGTGAAAGCTGCCTTAAAAATTGCTGCGGAGGGCGTCTGCGGCGTTGCGCGGTACTCGAAATCCTCATGTACCTTTTGTACATTCCGGTTTCTGCGTTCCGTGCGCCTTGCATCCATCCCTCCTCGCGAATTTTTAAGGCAGCTTTTCGGAGGGCAAATGGATAGCCCGTGTATTGGGTTAGTGATTGGTCTGGTTTGCACCAGAGAATTTATGAGGGCAAGATGAGCGAACAGAATTATCAGCCGGAAACCCTGGCGGTGCGTGCAGGCGCGGTGCGAAGCCAGTTTGGCGAAAACAGCGAGGCGTTGTTCCTGACTTCCAGCTTCGTGTTCGACAGTGCCGCGCAGGCCGCCGCGCGTTTCATCGGCGAGCAGCCGGGCAACATTTATTCGCGCTTCACCAATCCGACCGTGACGATGTTCGAGGAGCGCCTCGCCGCACTGGAAGGCGCAGAGCAATGTGTCGCCACGGCATCGGGCATGTCGGCGATCCTGGCGTGCGTGATGGGTTTGCTGAAGTCGGGCGACCACATCGTCGCCTCGCAAAGCCTGTTCGGTGCGACGGTCAACCTGTTCAACAACGTCATCAAAAAATTCGGCGTGGAGACGACTTACGTTTCCGCGACCGATGTGTCCGAGTGGCGGGCGGCGGTGCGTCCGAATACCCGGCTGTTCTTCCTGGAAACGCCGTCCAATCCGCTCACCGAGATTTCCGACATCGCCGCGATCGCCGCGGTGGCAAAGGGCTGTGGTGCGCTGCTGGCGGTGGACAACTGCTTCTGCACGCCGATCTTGCAGCGCCCGCTGGAACTGGGCGCGGATATCGTGATCCAGTCCGCGACCAAGTACATCGACGGTCAGGGGCGCGTGCTGGGCGGCGCGGTGCTGGGCAGCCGGAAGAACATGGAAGGCGTGTACGGTTTCCTGCGCACCGCCGGGCCGACGCTGAGCGCATTCAACGCGTGGGTATTGCTGAAGGGGATGGAGACGCTCAAGCTGCGCATGGATGCGCACAGCGCTAATTCGCTGGAGCTGGCGCGCTGGCTGGAAGCGCAGCCCAATGTGGCGCGGGTGTTTTATCCGGGCCTGCCGTCGCACCCTCAACATCAATTGGCGATGAAACAACAGAAAAGCGGCGGCGGCATCGTGTCCTTCGAGGTCAAGGGCGGCAAGGAGGCCGCGTGGTGCGTGATCGACAACACGCGGCTGATTTCCATCACCGCCAACCTGGGCGACACCAAGACCACCATCACCCATCCGGCCAGCACCACCCACGGGCGCATTGCACCGGAGGCGCGCGCCGCGGCAGGCATCACGGATGGCCTGATCCGCATCGCGGTCGGGCTGGAGGCGGTGGTCGATATTCAGGCTGACTTGGCGCGGGGTTTGGGTTGAATTCAATAGTGATTACTAGCCACGGATATACACGGATTAACACAGATAAAACCATGGTTCTATCCGTGGGTATCCGTGTTAATCCGTGGCTAAATTGCCTTTCTGGCGAGAACTGATGGACATTCTTGCCGCGCAAGTCGGTGGATTGCTCAAGGCGCACGGGCTGAAGCTGGCGACGGCGGAATCCTGCACCAGCGGCGGTGTGGCATATGCCATCACCGACGTCGCGGGCAGCTCGGCGTGGTTCGAGCGCGGCTTCATCACTTATTCCAATCTTGCCAAGCAACAGATGCTGGGTGTGAGCGAAGCGACGCTTGATCAGTATGGTGCGGTAAGCGAGGCGGTGGTGCGCGAGATGGTGGCGGGCGCGCTGGCTAACAGCGCGGCGCAAGTGGCATTGGCGGTAAGCGGCATTGCCGGGCCGGAGGGCGGTACGCCGGACAAGCCAGTCGGCACGGTATGGTTTGCGTGGGGGATTAAACATGGCGCGGCTTATGTGCAACGCCATCAGATCAATGGAAACCGCGCCGAAGTGCGCGCACAATCCGTACATATCGCCTTGCAGGGCGTGCTCGATCTGCTCGGGCGGCGAACGGAGTTGGCTTGATTTTTCATAGGGTGTGCCATAATCCGCGCACTATTTCTTGAGGAGAAAACGATGGATGACAATAAAAGCAAGGCGCTCGCGGCGGCACTGAGCCAGATCGAGAAGCAGTTCGGCAAGGGCTCGATCATGCGCCTCGGCGAGCATGAGGTGGCGCGCGATATCCAGGTCGTATCCACCGGCTCACTGGGGCTGGACATCGCGCTCGGCGTGGGCGGCCTGCCGCGCGGACGCGTGGTGGAGATCTACGGGCCGGAATCCTCCGGCAAGACCACACTGACCCTGCAGGTCATCGCCGAGATGCAGAAACTCGGCGGGACGGCGGCGTTCATCGACGCGGAGCACGCGCTCGACCCGCAGTACGCGCAGAAGCTCGGCGTGAAGGTGGAAGACCTGCTGATCTCGCAACCGGACAACGGCGAGCAGGCACTGGAGATCGCCGACATGCTGGTGCGCTCTTCATCGGTGGACGTGGTGGTGATCGACTCGGTCGCCGCGCTGACGCCCAAGGCGGAGATCGAAGGCGAGATGGGCGACGCACAGATGGGGCTGCATGCGCGCCTGATGTCGCAAGCATTGCGCAAGCTGACTGCCAACATCAAGCGCTCCAACACGCTGGTGATCTTCATCAACCAGATCCGCATGAAGATCGGCGTGATGTTCGGCAACCCGGAAACCACCACCGGCGGCAACGCGCTCAAGTTCTATGCCTCGGTGCGCCTCGATATCCGCCGCATCGGCGCGATCAAGAAGGGCGATGAAGTGATCGGCAACGAGACGCGCGTCAAGGTGGTGAAGAACAAGGTGGCGCCGCCATTCCGCGAGGCGTTGTTCGACATCCTGTATGGCGAAGGCATCTCGCGCGAAGGCGAGATCATCGAACTGGGTGTGCAGCAAAAACTGGTCGAGAAATCCGGCGCTTGGTACGCCTACAAGGGCGAAAAGATCGGCCAGGGTAAGGATAATGCGCGCGAATATTTGCGCGAGCATCCGGAGGTCGCCTTCGAGATCGAAAACAAGGTGCGCGGGGCATTGGGCGTAGCGCTGCTCGAGGCGGGCGAAAAAGCGGCCACAAAGGCGGGCGCGAAGGCTGGCGCCAAATCCGGTGGTGAGGAAAAAGCCTGAGTTGAGCCTGCGCGCGCGCGCCCTGCAATACCTGGCGCGCCGCGAATACAGCCGCGCCGAGCTGCGTGGCAAACTGCTGACCCATGCCGGGGCGGATGGCGAGCACGGCCAGCCGCAACCGGAAAACCTGGACGCGCTGCTGGATGATCTGACGGCACGTGGCTGGCTGTCCGATGCCCGCGCCGCCACGCAGGTGCTGCATGCCAAGCGCAGCCGTTTCGGCACTCAGCGTATTGCCCATGATCTGCGCCAAAAGGGCATCTCAGAAGAATTGGTCAGTGCCGCATTGCCCACATTGAAGGAAGGCGAGTTGGAAGTCGCGCGCAGTGTGTGGCAGAGAAAATTTGGCGCACTGCCACAGGATGCCAATGAAAAAGCCCGGCAAGTGCGCTTCCTACAATCGCGCGGGTTCGGGTTTGATGTGATTTTTCAGGTGTTGCGGCTGGCGGAAGAAAACTAGTTGTTTTGTTTTTGGGAATGTGAGAATGAAAAGCAGTGAGATCCGCCAGAAATTTCTGGATTACTTCGCCTCGAAAGGGCATACGGTGGTGCCGTCCAGTTCGCTGGTGCCGCACGAAGACCCGACGCTGTTGTTCACCAACGCGGGGATGAACCAGTTCAAGGATGTGTTCCTCGGTTTCGATAAGCGTCCCTATACCCGCGCCGCGTCGTCACAGAAATGCGTGCGCGCCGGCGGCAAGCATAACGACCTGGAGAACGTCGGCTATACCGCGCGCCACCACACCTTTTTCGAGATGCTCGGCAACTTCAGCTTCGGCGATTACTTCAAGCGCGACGCGATCAAATATGCTTGGGAGCTGCTGACGGAAGTTTACAAACTACCCAGTGAAAAATTGTGGGTGACGGTGTATGCCGAGGACGATGAGGCCTACGACATCTGGGTGAAGGAGATTGGTGTGCCTGCCGGGCGGGTGATCCGTATCGGCGACAACAAGGGCGTGCGCTACGCTTCGGACAATTTCTGGATGATGGGCGATACCGGGCCGTGCGGTCCGTGCACCGAAATCTTTTACGACCACGGCGCGGATATCTGGGGCGGCCCGCCAGGCAGCGCAGAGCAGGACGGCGACCGCTACATCGAAATCTGGAACAACGTGTTCATGCAGTTCAACCGCGACGAACATGGTGTGATGCATCCGTTGCCCAAGCCGTCGGTCGATACCGGCATGGGGCTGGAGCGCATCTCGGCGGTGTTGCAGCATGTGCATGCCAATTACGAGATCGACCTGTTCCGCAACCTGATCGAGGCGGCGGCACGCGAAACCAATTGCGCCGACCCCGATTCGCCTTCGCTGAAAGTGCTGGCCGACCATATCCGCGCCTGCTCGTTCCTGATCGCCGACGGCGTGATTCCCGGCAACGAAGGGCGCGGCTATGTGCTGCGCCGCATTATCCGCCGCGCCATCCGCCACGGCTACAAGCTGGGCGCGCGTGCGGCGTTCTTCCACAAGATGGTGCCGGACCTGGTTGCTGAAATGGGTGCGGCTTATCCCGAATTGGCTGCCGCGCAGGTGCGCGTGATGGAGATACTCAGGCAGGAAGAGGAACGCTTCTTCGCCACCATCGAGCATGGCATGGCGATACTCGAGGCCGACCTCAAATCCGTTCGCCCTGAGCCTGTCGAAGGGCAAGCCGCTCATGGTTCGACAAGCTCACCACAAACGGCTATTTTCAACGGCGAGACCGCGTTCAAGCTGCACGACACCTATGGTTTTCCGCTCGACCTGACGCAGGACGTGTGCCGCGAGCACGGCGTGATCGTGGACAGTGCAACATTCGACGCGGCGATGGCGCGGCAGAAGGAGCAGGCGCGCGCGGCGGGCAAATTCAAGATGGCGGCGAACCTGGAATACGACGGGCCGGCCACCCGGTTCCATGGCTATGACCTGTTGGAAAGCAAGGGTAATGTGCTGGCTTTATATAAGGACGGCGTGCCGGTGAATACGCTGAACGAGGGCGAGATGGGTGTTGCGGTGCTTGACGACACGCCGTTCTACGCCGAATCCGGCGGGCAGGTCGGCGATTGCGGCGAACTGCGCAGCATGCACGGCATTTTTGCGGTGGAGGATACGCAAAAAATCCAGGCCAACGTGTTCGGACATCACGGCGTGGTGAAGACAGGCAAGCTGACGGTAGGCAACGGCGTCACCGCCAGGGTGGATACCGCGGCGCGCAACCGCACGGTGCGCAACCATTCGGCGACGCATTTGATGCACAAGGCATTGCGCGAGGTGCTCGGCAGCCATGTGCAACAGAAGGGCTCGCAGGTGGATGCGGACAAGACGCGCTTCGATTTCGTGCATACCCAGCCGCTGAGCGATGCGGAAATCCTCAGGGTGGAAAGCATCGTGAACGCCGAGATACTCGCCAACGCGGAGTGCCAGGCGCGCGTGATGTCCATCGAGGACGCGCAGAAGACCGGCGCGATGATGCTGTTCGGCGAGAAGTACGGCGACGAGGTGCGCGTGCTGGACATCGGCTCGTCGCGCGAGCTGTGCGGCGGTACGCATGTGAAACGCACCGGCGACATCGGCCTGTTCAAGATCGTCGCGGAGAGCGGCGTCGCGGCGGGGGTGCGGCGCGTGGAAGCGGTGACCGGCGAGGGCGCGCTGGCGTTGGTGCAGCAGCAGGAGATGCAATTGCGCCAAGTGGCGGATGCGGTGAAGGCTCAGCCGCAGGAGGCGGCCGCGCGCATCGGGCAGATCCTCGACAACGTGAAGAACCTGGAAAAAGAACTGGCGCGGCTGAAGTCGAAACTGGCCGGCGCGCAAGGCGACGATCTCGTTAATCAGGCGCTGGAGATCAACGGCGTCAAGGTGCTGGCCGCGTTGCTGGAGGGTGCAGACGCGACGGTGTTGCGCGAAACACTCGACAACCTCAAGGATAAACTCAAATCTGCCGCTATTGTGCTAGCGGCAGTGGACGGTGATAAGATAAATCTGATTGCCGGTGTGACTTCCGGTCTGACTGCGAAAATCAAGGCCGGGGAACTGGTGAACATGGTCGCGCAACAGGTCGGTGGCAAAGGCGGTGGGAGACCGGACATGGCGATGGCGGGCGGCACGCAACCCGAGCATCTGGTTGTTGCGTTGGCCTCCGTTCCAGCCTGGGTGAAGGAGAAGTTGTAAGGCACCTCTAAAAATTCAGATTTCGCCGGTGTGACGAATTTTTAGAGATGCCCGTAAGGAGCGATACAGGTGAACACAGGCCGTTATAGCGTGTTGCTGGTCGAGGACGATTTACTGACGACGGATTTGGCGCGCCGCGCCGCTGTCGAGTCTTGCCCTGAGATCAATCTGACCATGGTGGGTGGCGGCGATGCGGTGCTGGATTGGCTGAACGACAGCATCGCAAAAAAAGAACAAATGCCGCATATCATCCTGATAGATCTGAAGCTGCCGAAACTGGATGGCTTGGCGGTGCTGCGCAAACTGCGTATGCATGCCGCCACGCGCGATATTCCGATCGTGGCATTTTCGGCGGAATATACGCAGGCTGACGTGCTGATGAGTTATCAGGTCGGGGTGAACAGTTTCGTGGCCAAGCCGGCTGATCTTGCGCAGTTCACCCGACTTTTCCGCGAGCAGTTGGCCTACTGGATGCAACCGCGCCAGCGCAAGCTGATGTTCGCCACGGGGAAGGGCGCAACGGCCCAATCCTGACCGTGTACTGAAATGGGCTCTTAGAACGGCAGCTGTAAATGCGGCGCGGCCTGACGGAATATCCCGCGGAAATCGTCCTGGATGCGCTGCAGCGCAGCCTCGCTGTCCGCCTCGAAACGCAATACGATCACCGGCGTGGTGTTGCTGGGGCGCGCCAGCCCGAAGCCGTCGGCATACTCCACGCGCAGCCCATCCAGCGTAATGATCTCCCTGGCATCGGCAAACTTTGCGGTTTGCTGCAATTGTGCGATCAGCGCGTGGTTTTCGCCTTCTACGGTACGGATGTGCAGTTCCGGGGTGCAGAACGCATCCGGCAGGGCGTTCAGCGTAGCGCTCGGGTTCGCTACCTTGCTCAGGATTTCCAGCAGGCGTGCGCCGCTGTATAGCCCATCATCAAAGCCGTACCAGCGTTCCTTGAAGAACATGTGGCCACTCATCTCTCCGGCCAGCAGTGCGCCGGTTTCGCGCATCTTAGTTTTGACCAGCGAATGGCCGGTCTTCCATAACGTCGGTTTGCCGCCGTGCGAGCGTATCCAATCGAACAGGTTGCGCGTGGACTTGACGTCGAAAATGATTTCTGCACCCGGATTGCGGCTCAGCACATCGGCGGCGAACAGCATCAACTGGCGATCCGGATAGATGATTCTGCCGTCCTTGGTGACCACGCCGAGCCGGTCGCCGTCGCCGTCGAACGCCAGGCCCAGTTCGCTGTCGTTATCGCGTAATGCGGCGATCAGGTCTTCGAGGTTGTGCGGGTCGGATGGGTCTGGGTGGTGGTTGGGGAAATGCCCATCCACTTCGCAATACATCTCCTCTACCTGGCAGCCTAGGCGGCGGTACAGGTTTGCCACGTAAGCACCAGCCACACCATTGCCGCAGTCCACGGTGATCTTCATCGGGCGCGCTAACCTGATATCGGAAACGATGCGTGCGATGTAGTCCGCGCCGATGTCTTGTTGCGTGTAACTGCCGGAGCCATGTGTGAGGTCGTTCTGCTCGATGCGCGAGCGCAGTTTCTGTATTGTCTCGCCGGACAGCGTCTCTCCGGCCAGCACCATTTTCAGGCCGTTGTAATCCGGTGGATTGTGGCTGCCGGTGAGCATCACCGCGCAGTTGGTCTGTAATTGATAGGCGGCGAAATACACCATCGGCGTGGCGACGAGCCCCACGTCGATCACACCGATGCCGCTTTTTTGGATGCCGCGTGCCAGGGCGGTGATGAGTTCTGGGCCGGACAATCTTCCGTCACGGCCAATTGCAATTGTGTGCTGTCCGCGTGCCGCCGCTTCCGAGCCGAGGGCATGGCCGATGGCCTCCACCGCTTCGGCTGTCAGCGTCTGGCCGACGATGCCGCGTATGTCATAGGCCTTGAAGATTTCGGGAGGGAGAGATTCGCGCAGCGATTCGTTTGCTCCCTCGCCCGCTTGCGGGAGATAGCCAGCGACTTGCCCGCTTGCGGGCTTAGTCGAATGGCTAGTTGTTTCATCAGGGTTGGGGTGAGGGGGCAGGTTTTTTAACATGATTCGCTTTACTTTAAAGAAGAGGGGTTAGCCTGTCCCAGACCATGTCCGGGGTCAGTCGCGTCATGCAGTTGAAGTGCCCGAGCGGGCATTCGCGCTCGAAGCACGGGCTGCACTCGATGTCGAGCTTGATGACCTGTGCCCATGCGGACAGCGGCGGGGTGAACTGCGGGCTGCTGGAGCCGAACAATGCCAGCATTGGACGGTCCAGCGCGGCGGCCAGATGCATCAGGCCGGAGTCGTTGCTGATGACCAGCTTCGCGCTTGCCAGCAGCGCGAGCGCATCGCCCAGGTCGGTACTGCCGCACAGGTTGATGCATTGCACGCCGGCGAGCCGGTTGATTTCGCCGGCAACAGGTTTGTCCTTGCTGGAGCCGATCAGCCATACCGCATAGCCGTGTTGCTGCAGGCGTTGTGCGATGTCCGCATAATAAGCTGTCGGCCAGCGCTTGGCGGGGCCGTATTCGGCGCCCGGGCAGAATACCGCGACGGGTTTGTTCAGCGTCAGGTTCAGTTTGTGCAGGGCAGCGTTGCGCTGCGCTTCGCCAATCGTCAGTTTTGGGTTCGCCAGGGGGCGCGGAATTTCGCCTTGCGCATCCTCAGCGAGTTGCGCGAAACGTTCCACCATTAGCGGCAGGATGGTCTTATCGAGCTTGCGCTTATCGTTGAGCAGAACATGGCGCGCTTCGCCGGTAAAGCCGGTGCGCAGCGGGATGCACGCAAAGAATGGTACGAGCGCAGATTTCCATGAGTTGGGCAGCACGATGGCCTGGTCATAGCGCGCAGCGCGCAGCTGTTTGCCGAGCCGGTAGCGCGCCGCCAGTTGCAGCGCGCCATGCGGGAACGGGTTGACGATGACCTCATGCACCTCCGGCATGGCGCGCAACAGCGCGGCGGTCCATGGCGGGGTGAACACATCGATGCGGCAATCGGGGTGGCGTTGCCCGAGGCGCATCAGCATCGGCTGCATCAACATGCAGTCGCCTACCCAGCTGGGGCTGATGACGAGGATTTTATACATGAGGTTAAGGCCTCCGCACAACTACTGCGCTCGCTGATACTGCGTT
Source organism: Gallionella sp. (assembly GCA_035720625.1). Classification (GTDB taxonomy): domain Bacteria; phylum Pseudomonadota; class Gammaproteobacteria; order Burkholderiales; family Gallionellaceae; genus Gallionella. Next base: position 12,178 of record DASTNS010000030.1, read on the forward strand.
AAAAAATTGCTCAAAATCCTCATTTACTTATTTGTAAACTCCGGTTTTCCGCAATTTTTCGCCTTGTCTCAGCTTCGCTCGCTACGTTGTGTGAGGTCTTGTAATGGTGAGGCAAAACGCATCCGCCTAGTGGTGACTCTTGGGCAGTTCGCCCTTGAACTTGTACAGCGTGCCGCAATACGGGCAACGCGCTTCGCCGCCGTGATTCAGCGGGATCATCACTCTCGGGTGGGCATTCCACAGGCTCATATTCGGCATCGGGCAGGTCAATGGCAGGTCGTGCGCGGTCACTTCGATGTAGCGCTGGGTGATGTTTTCGTTGCTCACGATATTCCTCCGTTAAACGGGCATGGCAAATGCCGCCCCTGATAATAAATGCCCGCCATGCCCGTTTCCCTTTCTCCTAACTCTGATGAACCAATTAGCCACTCGACTAGGCTGCCAAAAACACCAGCCAAGTCGCTGGTTATCTCCCGCTTGCGGGAGAGAGGGACGCGGGCTCGCTGTGCGAGCTCTTGTTAGATGTAGGCCAGCCAATCGGTGTGCTGCGGATGCTTGCCTGCCACACAATCGAAGAAGGCCTGTTGCAGCCGGGTGGTGACCGGGCCGCGCGAGCCGCAGCCGATGGTGCGGTGATCGAGTTCGCGGATCGGGGTCACCTCGGCGGCCGTGCCGGTGAAGAAGGCTTCTTCGGCGCAATAGATCTCGTCGCGGGTGATGCGCTTCTCGATCACCTCGATACCCATTTCCTTGGCGAGCGTGATGACAGAATCGCGCGTGATGCCTTCCAGGCAGGAGGTCAGGTCGGGCGTGTACAGTTTGCCTTTCTTGACGATGAAGATGTTCTCGCCGGCGCCTTCCGCAACGTAACCGTCCACATCCAGCAACAGGGCCTCGTCGTAGTTGTCGTTGGCGGCTTCATGATGCGCCATTATCGAGTTGGTGTAGGTCGCCACCGACTTGGCGCGGCACATGTTCACGTTGACGTGATGGCGGGTGAAGCTGGAAGTCTTGACGCGGATACCTTTTTGCATGCCTTCCGCGCCGAGATAGGCCCCCCACGGCCAGGCGGCGATCGCGACATGGGTGGACAGCGTCGTTGCGGCGATGCCCATCGCTTCCGAGCCGTAGAACACGATCGGGCGGATGTAGCAGGATTCCAGTTTGTTGGCGCGCACCACTTCGCGCTGTGCTTCCAGTATGGTCGCCTTGTCCCAGGGCATCTTCATCTGGAAGATATGCGCGGAATTGAACAGCCGGTCGGTGTGTTCCTGCAAACGGAAGATGGCCGTGCCATTGGCGGCCTGATAAGCGCGCACGCCTTCAAACACGCCCATCCCGTAATGCAGCGTGTGGGTTAGCACGTGGGTGGTGGCATCGCGCCACGGCACAAGCTTGCCGTCATACCAGATAAAACCGTCGCGGTCGGACATCGACATAATGGGGTTCCTTTGATGAGTCGGTTGCAAAGCGCGAATTCTAGCGTTTTCTGGCCGGTTTATGAAGAAGCATAGTTAAATTATCCATGCCCGAATGGGTAAGTGAAAAAATAATTCGTGCCAGTTCAATAAACAGCCTTAATTTTTATCCGATAATTCGGGTATGATTGCCGTGTTTGCTGGACGATGCCTTGATAAGCCATGCCAAAAGGGCAACTGCACCGATGATCGAACTTCCTGAAATAAACGCAGAAGTAACGGATACGCAAGAAGAAAAATTGCGCAAGAGCCTGTTGGTTTTCGCCTGTGCTTTCATGAATCTGGCGGTGGTGCTGTGGCTGGCTATTTACTGGATGATGGGGCTGAGATTCTCGGCGAATGTGCCGTTGGGGTATCAACTGATTTCCGTGGCCTCGCTGATCTATTATTTCAAAACCAAACGGTTTGAACCGTTCCGTTCTACCCAGTTGAGCCTGTTTCTGTTCGCGCCGTTCGTCATGCAATGGAGCATCGGCAGTTCGGTGACATCGAGCGGGGTGATGCTGTGGGCATTGCTGGCTCCGATCGGCGCGCTGGTCGTGTCGGGCTGGCGCGAATCCATCCCATGGTTTGTCGCTTATATCGTGATGACGGTCGTATCCGGGACATTCGATTACTTTCTCGGATCCGGAAGCGATAGCGGGATGCCGGTGAAGACCATCGGCGTATTCTTCGCGCTCAATTTTGTCGCGATGTCCTCCATCATTTATTTTCTGGTGCGTTATTTTGTCGTGGAGATGGACAAGATCAAGAACCAGCTCGACCAGCAGCACCAATTGCTGGCCGAGGAGCAAAAGAAATCCGAGCGCGTGTTGCTCAACATATTGCCAAGCAGCATTGCGCAACGGCTGAAGAATCATCAGGGACTGATTGCGGACGGCTATGCGGATGTGACGGTGATGTTTGCCGACTTGGTGAATTTCACGCAACTGACTGAGTCACTCTCTCCCGAACAAATGGTCACTTTGCTCAACACCATTTTCTCCGGCTTCGACGAGCTGAGCGAGAAATACGGTGTGGAGAAAATCAAGACGATTGGCGATGCCTACATGGTGGTTGGCGGGCTGAACCGCAGCAGGGCGGATTACACCAGCGATATCGCGGATCTGGCACTGGAAATGCGCCAGCTTGTGGCCAACCACCCCGAGCTGTCCAGATTTAAGCTGGGCATACACACCGGCATCGCTACCGGCCCCGTGGTTGCCGGGGTGATCGGTACCAAGCGTTTCATCTACGATTTATGGGGTGACACGGTAAATATCGCCAGCCGCCTGACCGACGAAGCGACGCCGGGCGTGATCCAGGTGGACAGAACAACCTACAACCGGATCCGGCATGAGTATGCCTTCGAACCTCCTGCCGCGATCCACATGAAGGGCAAAGGCGAAATGGTCATGTATCGCCTCACCGCGCGCCTCGACGATTCCGCGCGTCGGGCCAATATGCTGCTGCCAGGCGCAGTGCTGGAAGCTTCTGCTCCTTCTGCTTAAACATTTTCAAAAAGCACTTCCCACAACTTCTTGCACGCGGTAACTTCGATCTGCCCATGTTCAACGCGGCACGGCGACGGGCTGTTAAGCCGTATGCGGTGTTGCGTCTGGCGCAACGTGCGGTACAGCGTGCGGGTCTGTTCGGCGAGGTTTGCGGGAATCAGGCCAAGTTCGCACGCCAGCTTGAGCAACGCCAGGTTGCCGATATTGGCAGTCAGTTGCGGGTGTTGATGGGCGTAGGCGAGCACCAGGTATTGCACCATGAATTCGATGTCCACCATGCCGCCCCGGTCATGCTTGATGTCGAACAGGCCGCTGTCATTGGGGTGGCCGTCGAGCATCTTCTGGCGCATCGCCAGAATCTCTTTGCGTAATGTAGCCAGGTCGCGTGGCTGGCACAGCACCTGTTTGCGGATGTTTTCAAAGGCGGCGCCAACATCTGCATCACCCGCGCTGAAGCGCGCGCGCGTCAAGGCCTGGTGCTCCCATATCCAGGCTTGTTGCTGCTGGTATTCGGCAAACGCTTCGACCGTGCTGACCAGCAAGCCGCTCGCGCCGTTCGGGCGCAGGCGCAAGTCGGTTTCGTACAGACGGCCGGAAGAGGTGTAGCTGCTCAGCATGGTGTTGATGCGCTGCCCCAGCCGCGCGTAGTTTTCCTGCGCATCGGGGTGGTCGTCATCGTAGAGAAAAATCAGGTCGAGGTCTGAGGCATAGCTCAGTTCCTTGCCGCCCAGCTTGCCGTACGCGATGATGGCGAATCTCGGCTCGTCGCGATGCCGCTTGCGTGCAGACGCCCAGCTCAGCCTCAGCACATGGCGCAGCAGCAGATCGGCCAGGTCGGAGAGGTGGTCGCTGAGTTTTTCCAGCGGCAGCAGGCCTTGCAGGTCCATCGCCAGCAACTGGAAGGTCTGTTCCTGCTGGGCAAGGCGCAACACGTCCAGCTGCCGTTCGGCATCCCCGGCGCAGTCATCCAGGCGGCTTTGCAAATTGCGGTCAATCTGCTGCCATTGGGGCGGCTGGTACATCTCGCGCGCATCCAGCAGTTCATCGAGCAGCGCCGGATGCTGGGTCATATACTCGCTCGCCCAACTGCTGGCGGCGACCATTCGGGCCAGTTGCTGCATGGCCTGCGGGTACTCGGCCAGGAAGGCGAGATAGGAGGCGCGGCGGCTGATGCCTTCCAGCAGGGCAAGCAACCTGGATAATGTTTCATCCGGATTGGCTTGCTGCGCGCACAGGCCGATGAATTGCGGGACCAGCTTGTCCAGACGCTGCCTGCTGAGTTCCGGCAATTGCCGGTAGCGGTTGCCGGCCTGCAGTTGCAGCAGGCGTTGCGCGCTGTCGTTTACGGTGCGGTAACCAAGATTTTTGAGACGGCTGTGCAATTCTTCGGCGCTAATCCCTTCATGCCAGAATTGCTCGTCACTTTGCTCTTCCTGCGGCGCGCCGAAAATCTGCTCGAATTGCCGGTTGACCAGCGCGCGATGGCGATTGAGGTCGTTCAGCAGCATGGCGTAATCCGCGTAGCCCATCGCATCGGCGATGATTTCCTGATCTTCGGTTTTTTCGGGCAGCTCCTGGGTTTGCTGGTCATCCAGATATTGCAGGCGGTGCTCAAGGTTGCGCAAAAACACATAGGCCGTATCCAGGTCGGCGACGACTGGCACGGGCAACTGGTCGTTCTTTGCGAGTTGCTGCAACGCCCCCTGGGTGGGGCGGATGCGCAACTGGGCGTCGCGCCCGCCGCGTATCAACTGGAATACCTGCGCGGTGAATTCGATCTCGCGTATGCCGCCCGGGCCGAGCTTGATGTTGTTGAGCCGGTCGCGGCGCTGCACTTCCTGGCGGATCTGCGCGTGCAGCTTGCGCATCGAGTCGATTGCGCCGAAGTCGAGGTATTTGCGGAATACGAACGGTTGCGCAAGCTGCATCAATTCGGCGGTTTGCGGGCTATCCGCCGGGGAAATGACGCGCGCCTTGATCCATGCGTAGCGTTCCCATTCGCGCCCCTGGCTGACCAGGTATTCCTCCAGCGCGGCGAAACTCATCACCAGCGGGCCGCTGTCGCCATAGGGACGCAGCCGCATGTCCACGCGGAACACATAGCCGTCGCCGGTCGGCTCGTTGATCAGGCTGATCAGGCGGCGTCCCAGCCTGGTGAAGAACTCATGGTTGCTCAACCTGCGTGGCCCATCCGTTTCGCCGTCTTCCGGATAAACGAAAATCAGATCGATGTCGGATGAAACATTCAGTTCGCCGCCGCCCAGTTTGCCCATGCCGATGACCAGCAATGGCTGCGGCGTTGCGCCGGTTTCGCCTAGCGGTGTGCCGAATTGCGCCTGCAAGACCTGCATCAAACAGGTCTGCGCCTGCTGTATGCATACTTCCGCCAGCGCGGTCATGGCTTGCATCACTTCATTCAAGCCGGCCAGCCTATTGAGGTCGCGCAGGATCAGCTTGACCATCACCTGCTTGCGTAACTTGCGCACGGCACGTGCCAATCCGGTTTCGTCGTCAGGACTGAGGCCGCATTGCCGCAGCAACTCCTGCATTTCCGCACGGTCGCACGGCGTGAAGTAATTTTCCTGCAACCAATTCAGCAGCGATTTGTCTGCTTTTAGCACATGCCTTGCATAACGGCTGCAATGCAGCGTTTTTTGCAGCAGGCCATCGAAGGGCGGCAAGTTTGCGGTATTCATAGGCAGGGCTTCAAGTTAAAATGCAAATTGTTTTGTGATTATCCTTAAAAAAACGATTGGCGGGTTGGGAGGTGCTGATTTATCCGCACGAACAATGAGTTATGCGCGATAAATTCGTGCCTCCAAATACAGCCCGCGCAGGATGCAGTTCCTCCGCCACTGCATCCTGCCTGCCAACAACTAACGGCTAACGTCCAAATTCATGTTGAACTCTCTTCCCATCCGCCTGCTCTGGCACAGTTTTAACTGGCTGACGCGACTTGTCATCGCCGCGTCGGCGGTTATGGCTGTGCTGACGGCGCTGGCGATCCTCATGTTGCGCTATTGGCTGTTGCCGAATGTCGAGCAGTATCACGACCGGATCGTCGCTTCCTTGGCAGGCGCAATCGGCAATCCGGTCACCATCGGCAAGATCGAAGGCGATTGGCTGGGCTTTCGGCCGCGCCTGAGCTTTGCCGATGTGCATATCCTGAACGAGCAGCGGCAACCCGCGCTGGTGCTGCCCCGCATTGATGGCAGTGTGTCGTGGATGTCGCTGTTCGCCGCAGAGCTGCGGCTGGCCAGCCTGGAAATCGACCAGCCGGAATTGCTGATACGCCGCGATGTGCAAGGAAAAGTTTTTATCGGCGGCGTGGTGCTCTCCAAGCAAGGCGGCGATAACGATTTGGCCGACTGGTTGCTGCGCCAGTCGCGCATGGTGGCGCGCGACGCGCTCATCGTCTGGGTGGATGAACAGCGCGATGCACCGCCGCTGGTGCTGCAGCGGGTCAATTTGCGCATCGAAAACCTGTTCAGCCATCACCGCTTCGCCTTGCGCGCCGTACCGCCAGCCGGACTGGCGACCCCGCTGGACGTGCGCGGCGATTTTTACGGGGTAAGTTTTGACGACTTGGGTACCTGGCGTGGCCAGGTTTATGCCCGGCTTGATTATACCGATGTGATGGCCTGGCGGCCCTGGCTGGATTTGCCCAGCGAATTCAGCCAGGGCCGCGGCGCGTTGCGCGGCTGGCTGGATGTCGAAGGCGGCAAGGTGACAGGGATCACTGCCGATCTGGGCTTGCGTGATGTGGCGACCAAGCTGGCCGAGGATGTGCCGGAAATGAGATTACTCGATTTGCGCGGCCGTGCCGCATGGAAAGCAGTGGCAGGCGGCATGGAGATTTCCACCAGGCGTTTGGCGATGCGCTTGCAAAACGGCGTCGAGTTGCAACCGACGGATTTTTATTTCCGCACCGTAAAGGCCGCTAATGGGCAATCCGCTACCAGCGAGATACGCGCCAATCTGCTGCAACTGGAAAGCCTCGCTGGCCTGGCCAATTTCCTGCCGCTGGAGGCCGGCCTGCGCGCCAAACTGGATGCCTATGCGCCAAGGGGAAGGGTGTCCAATTTGAATGCGCAATGGCAGGGCACATTTGGAAAATCGGATAGCCACGAAATTCTGAACTACAAAATAAAGGGGCAGTTCGAAAACCTCGCGCTGCGCCAAGTGGGTATGCTGCCCGGCTTTTCGGGTTTGTCGGTGGACGTGGATGGCAGCGATGCGGGCGGCAGGTTGCATATCAATTCCCGCCAGCTGGCGGTGGATGCGCCGGGGGTGATGCGTGAACCATTATTTTTCGCCACTTTGACCGGCCAGGCTGGTTGGCAGCGCAAACGCGGGGAGTTGTTGATCAAAGTCGATAATGTTGCCGCCGCCAACGACGATCTGGCGGGCAACTTGTATGGCAGTTATCAGACCAAGGCCGGCACCTTGGGCGTGCTGGACTTGACGGTCAGCCTGGCGCGCGGCGATGTCAGGCGCGCCGCCCGCTACACCCCGCTGCTCGCGCTGGACAAGGAGGGCAACGATTGGCTGAACGGCGCGATGCTGGCGGGGCATACGGAGGATTTTCGCGTGCGCATCAAGGGTAACCTGAGCGATTTCCCGGTGGACGGGACTAAGGATACATTGCTTGAAATCGGCGGGCATGCGCGGGATGTCGCAATGGAATTCGACAAGGATTGGCCGCACATCGAAAACATCTCGGGCGAATTCTGGATACGTGGCAACAAGATGGAAGTGAAGTCGCCGACTGCGACTATCCTGGATGCGCATTTGCAGAATGTCACCGTCACCATAGCGGATTTGCTGAGTGATGATCTGCCGCTGGAAATAAAGGGTAACGCGGCGGGCGCAAGCAATACCTTTCTGCAATACATCCAGCAAAGCCCGGTACGCGGCTACATAGATGGCTTTACCGACGGCATGAGCGCCAATGGTAACGGGCACCTGGATTTGTCTGCGCGCATTCCTTTGCTGGGTGACAAACCGGTAAAAGTGTCGGGAGCCCTGCGCGTGCAGGATAACGATATTGATTTGGGTGAAGGCGTGCCGTTGTTGCGCAACACGCGCGGCGAGTTGGCGTTCACCGAATCGGGTATGCAGGCACAAGGCGTGTCGGCGGAAATACTGGGCGGAGCGACCAGCATCAATGTGCAGACCGCCGCAGGCGGCGTGGTGCATGCTACCGTACGGGGACGCAGCAACCTCGATGCATTGCGCAAGATCAATCCGCATCCGCTGCTAAACTATTTATACGGCGGTGCGGGATGGGATGCCGACATTGACGTGCAGAAAAAATCCGCGCAGTTAACTATCAATTCCAATCTGCAGGGCCTTGGTTCCAATCTGCCGCAACCCTTTGCCAAGCGCGCTAATGAAGCGATGCCGTTGCGCTTGGAGAAAAAGAATGTCGCCGAGGAGCAGGATGTCATTAGCGTGCAATTGGGCAAGCTGCTCAGCGCGCGATTGGTGCGGCGCGATGAAAACGGTGCAATGGTCATCAGGCGCGGCACCATCAATTTCGGCGGAGAAAATATTTCCGGCAATCAGGGGGGGCGATCGGGTACCCGGAGGCTGCAAGAGCAGCTTCTGGGTACGGGAGCCGCCGGGGGGAAGCCGCGAAGCAGGGGTGGCATATGGCTGAGTGGCAGCTTGCCGGAGCTGTCTTTGCAGGGCTGGGGCGACCTGTTCGGCGCGTCTGGCGGCATGGATGGCGGCTTGCCGATCGCCGGCGCGGATCTCATGATCGGCAGGGTGAGCGGGTTCGGCATGCATATCGATAACCTGAAGATCGATGCCGGCAAGCGCGGCGACGGATTGCTCGCGCAGTTGTCCAGCAGCGCGCTGAATGGCGAGGTGGATTGGCAGCCGCGCGGAGAAGGTAAATTGACGGCGCGCTTGCAGAACCTGCTGTGGAGCGGCGGTGACAGTGCGACAGTCACTCCCTCGCAGCCTGCCAAGCTTTTATCGGTATCGTCCGGCAGCCTGCCCGCGTTGCAGATTTCCATCGAGAATTTGCAGGTAGAAGGCAAACAGGTCGGGCGGCTGGAACTGGTGGGGCATCCCGACGGCGATGATTGGCGGCTGCGCCGGTTGAACATCGTCAACCCGGACGGCAGCCTGGTCGGGGACGGGGTGTGGCGCAGCGGGCAGAACAAAGCGCAGACCCAGGTTAACCTGCTGCTGCAAATCAGCGATGCCGGGAAAATCCTGACGCGCTCCGGTTACCCCAATACCGTCAAGGGCGGCAGCGGAAAACTGGCGGCGAATCTGTTATGGACCGGCAACCCCGGCGAATTCAACTATATCACGCTGGATGGCTCGCTCAAGCTGGATACCAGCAAGGGGCAGTTCCTCAAAATGGATCCGGGCATCGGCAAATTGCTCGGCATTCTCAGCTTGCAGGCATTACCCAAGCGCATCACGCTGGATTTCACCGACGTGTTCAGCGACGGTTTCCAATTCGACAATATCAATGGCAATGCGACCATTAAAAACGGCGTGATCGATACGCAGGATTTCCACATCGATGGTTCGTCCGCCAAGGTGACCATGAAAGGCAGCGTCAACCTGAACAACGAAACCCAGAATCTGCACGTGCAGATTCTCCCCACGCTGGGCGACAGCGTATCGTTGCTCGGCGCTTTTGCCGCCGGCCCGGTGGCAGGTATCGGTTCGCTGCTCATCAACAAGGTTTTGGGCAATCCGCTCGATAAGTTGGCATCGTTTGAATACAATGTCAGCGGCACCTGGAGCGATCCCAAGGTGGTCAAGGTTGGCGAAACGCCAGTCAAGAAAAATAATCAGGGTAAATAGAAAGCAATTCATGATGCAAGGAAATTCCACAACTGCCCCGCGAGTCAACGCATTCAAGGTGGCCGCCATCCAGATGGCTTCCGGCCCGAACGTTACGGGCAATTTGAATGAGGCGCGCCGCCTCATTGCCAAAGCCGCCGAACAGGGTGCGCGCCTGGTGGTGCTGCCGGAATTCTTCGCCATCATGGGCATGGCCGAGCAGGACAAGATTGCGGTGCGCGAGCAGCCGGGGCAGGGGCCGATCCAGTCGTTTCTCGGCGAAACCGCGCGCCAGCACAAGATCTGGCTGGTGGGCGGCTCGATCCCGCTGGCGGCCAGCGTGCCGGACAAGGTGCTGAACAGCTGCCTGGTATTCGATGAGCAGGGCGAGCAGGTGGCGCGCTACGACAAGATCCACCTGTTCAATCTGGAGCTGGGCAACGAGCGTTACGACGAAGCCAAAACCATCGAGCCGGGCAATCAGGTCGTGGTGGTGGATAGTCCGTTCGGGCGCATCGGTCTGGCGGTTTGCTACGACCTGCGCTTTCCCGAGCTGTTCCGCGCGATGAAGGATGTGGACATCATCGTGTTGCCCTCCGCGTTCACCGAGACCACCGGCAAGATGCACTGGGAAGTGCTGGTGCGCGCACGCGCCGTGGAAAACCTGGCGTATGTGATCGCCGCCGCGCAAGGCGGTTATCACGTCAGCGGGCGCGAGACGCACGGCAACAGCATGGTCGTCGGCCCATGGGGCAGCGTGCTGGACAGGCTGCCGCGCGGTTCGGGTGTGGTGATCGCCGAAGTAAATTCGTCTTATCAGGATAGCCTGCGCGCCAGTTTGCCTGCGTTGGGGCATCGCGTTTTATTTTAGCCACCCATGATGAATATCTCACAGCAGAACCAGCCCTTCGACACGCTTTTCGCCACTGCACAGCAATCGCTGCTGGCTGCGCATTCCATCGAGACGCGCCACATCGAACAGGTGTTCGCCAGCATGATGGCGCATCGCCTCGATTACGCTGATCTGTATTTCCAGTACAGCCGTGCCGAGAGCTGGTCGCTGGAAGAAGGCATCGTCAAATCCGGCAGTTTCAACATCGATCAGGGTGTCGGCGTGCGCGCGGTGAGCGGCGAGAAAACCGCCTTCGCCTATTCCGACGACATCAGCCTGAACGCGCTGGAAAGCGCGGCGCAGGCGACGCGCGCAATCGCCAAGCAGGGCGGCACACAGAGCGTGCCTGTTATTCATCACGGCTCAAGGCGCGAGATCTATCTGCCGCACGATCCGATCGCCAGCCTCAAGGATGCGGACAAGGTCGCGTTGCTGGAGCGGCTCGAAGGCTATGCGCGTGCGCTCGATCCGCGCGTGAAGCAGGTGATGGCCGGGCTGGCGGGCGAATACGAAGTGGTGATGGTGGCGCGCAGCGACGGCCTGATGAATGCCGATATCCGCCCGCTGGTGCGCCTGTCGCTGCAAGTCATCATCGAGAGCAACGGCAAGCGCGAGCAGGGCTCGGCGGGCGGCGGCGGACGCTTTGATTACGGCTATTTCGACGACGAGATGCTGCGCAAATATGCCGCACAGGCGGTGCATCAGGCAGTGACCAACCTGGATGCCGCACCTGCCCCGGCAGGCAGCATGACCGTGGTGCTGGGCAACGGCTGGCCGGGCATCCTGCTGCATGAAGCGATCGGCCACGGCCTGGAAGGCGACTTCAACCGCAAGGGCAGCTCGGCATTCTCCGGCCGCGTCGGCGAGCGCGTCGCGGCGCAAGGCGTGACCGTGGTGGATGACGGCACACTGGCAAGGCGGCGCGGCTCGTTGCAGATGGATGACGAGGGCAATCCTGCGCAATGCACCACACTGATCGAAAATGGCATCCTCAGGGGCTATTTGCAGGACAGCCTGAATGCGCGGCTGATGGGCGTGCCGGTCACCGGCAACGCGCGCCGCGAATCCTACGCGCACCTGCCGATGCCGCGCATGACCAATACCTATATGCTCAATGGCGACAAGGATCCGCAGGAAATCATCGCCTCGGTCAAACACGGCCTGTATGCGGTGAATTTCGGTGGCGGCCAGGTGGATATCACCAGTGGTAAATTCGTGTTCTCCACCGCCGAAGCCTACCTGATCGAAGACGGCAGGATCACTCATCCGGTCAAAGGCGCGACGCTGATCGGCAACGGCCCCGACGTGCTGACGCGCATCTCGATGATCGGCAACGACATGGCGCTCGATCCCGGCGTCGGCACCTGCGGCAAGGAAGGGCAGAGCGTGCCGGTCGGCGTGGGGCAGCCTACGGTGCGCATCGACGGACTGACGGTGGGTGGAACAGCTTAAACCAAGACTGAGAATGGATGTATGAGGATTGAGTAAAAACCTCGCATACTACATTTACTTAATCCTCGATCCTCAATCCTGAGCTTTTCCTCGTAAGGTATAATCCGCGCCCATGTTGATTCTACGCGGCCTTTATTCTCCCGATACACAGCCTGTTGCGCTCACCATCGGCAACTTCGACGGCGTGCATCTGGGCCATCAGGCGTTGCTTGATGAACTGCGTGCGGCGGCGCAAGCGCGCGGATTGCCGGCGGCAGTGGTGATTTTTGAGCCGCACCCGCGTGAGTTTTTCGCGCCGCAGCAGGCGCCGGCTCGTCTGACCAGTCTGCGCGAGAAGCTGGAGCTGTTCGGCTCGATGGGCATCGATCGCGTGCATGTGTGCCGCTTCAATGCGCGCTTCGCGCAGATGAGCGCGGCGGGATTCATCCACGCGCTGCATGAAAAACTGTCGGCCAGGTTTGTGCTGATCGGCGACGATTTCCGCTTCGGCAACGGGCGCGCCGGCGATTTCGCATTGATGGAAAAAATCGGCTTGCAACACGGTTTTGCGGTGCAGGCGGTGCACACTGTGCTGCATAATGGGGTACGCATTTCCAGCACGGCGGTGCGCGCCGCGCTAGCAAACGGCAATATGCGCGTGGCGCAGTCCTACCTGGGGCGGCCTTACAGCATCAGCGGGCGCGTGGAGCATGGCGACGGCTTGGGCAAGCGGCTTGGCTTTCCGACCGCCAATATCCAGTTGAAACATAACTGCCCGCCGCTGTCCGGCATTTTCGTGGTACGCGTGCAGGGTGATGGCATGCCGCCAATGCAGGGCGTGGCGAGCCTGGGTGTGCGTCCGACGGTGAGACAGGACGGCAAGCCGGTGCTGGAAGTTCACGTGTTCGATTTTTCAAACGAGATTTACAACAGGCACATGCGCCTGGATTTCCTGCATAAGTTGCGCGACGAGGAAAAATATCCCGATGTGGAAGCGCTGACGCGGCAAATCGCGTTGGATGTTCAGAATGCAAAGCAATGGTTCAAAAAAAATGACTGATTACAAGAACACCCTGAATCTCCCCGATACCCCGTTCCCGATGCGCGGCGACCTCGCCAAGCGCGAGCCACAGATGGTGGCGCGCTGGCAGGCGCAGCAACGCTACCGGAAAATCCGCGCGGCCAAGCAGGGCAAGCCGAAATTCATCCTTCACGACGGCCCGCCGTATGCGAATGGCGACATCCATATCGGCCATGCAGTGAACAAGATCCTCAAGGACATCATCGTCAAGAGCAAGACGCTGGCGGGTTTCGACGCGCCCTATGTGCCGGGCTGGGACTGCCACGGCCTGCCGATCGAGTTGCAGGTGGAGAAGAAACACGGCAAGGCGATTCCGCCCGCGCAGTTTCGCGGGCTGTGCCGCGAATACGCAAAGGAACAGATCGAGCGGCAGAAGAAAGACTTCATCCGTCTCGGCGTGCTGGGCGACTGGGAGCATTACTACCTGACGATGGACTTCAAGACCGAGGCCGACATCATGCGCGCGTTGGGCAGCATCCACGAGCGCGGCTACCTGTACCAGGGGCGCAAGCCGGTGAACTGGTGCCTGGATTGCCAGTCGGCATTGGCCGAAGCGGAGGTGGAATACGAGGACAAGACTTCGCCCGCGATCGATGTGGGATTCGAGGTCAAGGACAGGCCAGCGCTGGAAAAGGCATTCGGCGTGTCGCTGCCGGGCGACGCCAGAGTGTACGCAGTGATCTGGACCACCACCCCGTGGACATTGCCCGCCAACCAGGCGGTGAGTGTGCATCCCGATCATGAGTACCGTTTGGTGAGGACCGGCAAGGGTTATCTGCTGCTGGTCGCGGAGCTGATGGAAAGCTGTTTGCAACGCTATCAACTGAGCGGTGAAACGGCCGGGCATTGCAAAGGTGTGGCACTGGAACTGTTGCCGCTGCAACACCCGTTCCACGAGCGCACCGTGCCGATCATTTGCGGCGAGCATGTCACGCTGGAAGCGGGTACCGGGCTGGTGCACACTGCACCGGCGCACGGCTTGGATGATTACTTCGTCGGCCAGAGATATCACCTGCCGACCGACAATCCGGTCGGCGACGACGGTAAGTTCATCGCCAGCACGCCCCCCGCGGGAGAAACCGCTTTGGCGGGGCTGTTCGTGTGGAAAGCCAACGATGTGGTGATTGATGCATTGCAGGCCAGCGGCCATCTATTGCATCTGGAAAAAGTGCAGCACAGCTACCCGCACTGCTGGCGGCACAAGACGCCGATCATTTTTCGCTCCACGCCGCAATGGTTCATCGGCATGGACAACGCCGCCTATCCGATGGCGGCGGATGCCGAAAGGCTGGTGCGGGAGGGCCGTTCTCGGGCAACGCATGACGGCACAACCCTGCGCGACCTCGCCAATCGTGCCGTTGAACATACCGAATTCTTTCCTGCCTGGGGGCGCGCTCGCCTCGAGGCGATGATCAGGAACCGTCCCGACTGGTGCGTGTCGCGCCAGCGCAACTGGGGCGTGCCGATGCCGTTCTTCGTGCACCGCGAAACCGGGCAGCTCCATCCGCGCACGCCGGAATTGCTGGAGCAGGTCGCGCAGCGTGTCGAGCAGGACGGTATCGAGGCGTGGTTCGACCTGAACTCGGTGGACTTGCTGGGCGAAGATGCGGTACATTACCGGAAGCTCAGCGACACGCTGGATGTGTGGTTCGATTCGGGCGTCACCCATGCGTCCGTATTGCAGCGCCGCGCAGAATTGCACTCAGCCTCAGCTAGTTATCTGGCAGACCTGTACCTGGAAGGCTCCGACCAGCATCGCGGCTGGTTCCAGTCCAGCTTGCTGACCGGTTGTGCGATCAACGGCCGCGCGCCTTTCAAGGCCCTGCTGACGCATGGTTTTGTCGTGGATGGGCAGGGCCACAAGATGAGCAAGTCCAAGGGCAACGTGATCGCACCGCAGAAGGTTCTCGACACGCTCGGTGCCGACATTTTGCGCTTATGGGCGGCCTTGACCGACTACTCCGGCGAGCTGACCATCTCCGACGAAATCCTCAAGCGCGTCGTGGAGAGCTACCGGCGCATCCGCAACACATTGCGTTTCCTGCTGGCCAATATTTCGGATTTCGATCCGCGGCGGTATGCCATGCCGGTCGAGCAGTGGCTGGAAATCGACCGTTATGCGCTGGCGCTGGTGCAGCAGTTGCAGGACGAAGTGAACCAGGATTACGCGCGCTATGAATTCCACCTGATCGCACAAAGATTGCAAACTTTCTGTTCCGAGGATTTGGGCGGATTCTATCTCGATATCCTGAAAGACCGCCTGTACACCGCCGGGGAAAATTCCGCAGCACGCCGCTCCGCACAGAATGCGCTGTATCACATCACCCACAGCCTGGTGCGCCTGATGGCGCCGATACTCAGCTTCACGGCAGAGGAGGCATGGGAGGTGTTGGGCGGCAGGGATGATTGCAGTATTTTTACCGAAGAATGGTATGGCTTGCCCGATGCGCAACTGGATGGCGAAGCGATTGCCGCATGGCTGAAGATCGGAGCCTGGCGCGCCAAGGTGAACAAGCAACTGGAAGAAGCGCGCACCGTCGGGCTGATCGGCTCAGCACTGGCCGCCGAGGTGGATGTATATGCCGCAAGCGAGGAATATGATGTGCTGGCGCGCCTCGGCGATGACCTGCGTTTCGTGTTCATCACCTCGCGCGCCACGGTGCATCGCGCTGCGACAGAAGCCGGACAGCACATCGATGTTTCCGCAAGCTTGCACGACAAGTGCGAACGCTGCTGGCATTACCGTGAAGACGTGGGCAGTGATGCCAGCCACCCGACTATTTGCGGCCGCTGCGTGAGCAACCTGTTCGGCAGCGGCGAGGCGCGAAAGTATGCGTAAAACCCCTCCCGGCCTCCCCTTGTCAGGGGAGGGGATATGCTTCCCCCCTGATAAGGGGGGATTGAGGGGGGTTAGATTTACTCTCTCCAAATGGCTCTCCTTGAGCGCGCTGGTGATCGTGCTCGACCAGTTGAGCAAGGCGTGGATCACCAATCACTTTGTCTTTGGCGAAAGCCTCCGTGTCCTCGGCGTGTTCGATCTGGTGCTGGCGCATAACACCGGCGCGGCGTTCAGCTTCCTGCATGATGCGGGCGGAATGCAGCGCTGGCTGTTTAGCAGCATCGCCGTCGTTGCATCGGTGTGGATCGTCTGGCTGTTGCGCAGGCACGGCGCGCAAACGCTGTTCGCGCTGGCGCTGAGCCTGATCCTCGGCGGTGCATTGGGCAACCTGATCGACCGCATCGCCTATGGCTATGTGGTGGATTTCCTGCATTTCCACTGGGATGAACATTATTTTCCGGCATTCAATATCGCCGATTCCGCGATCACCTGCGGCGCGTTTTTATTGATCCTGGACAGCATCAAGGAGCGCAAGCATGGATCTGCTGCTGGCTAATCCGCGCGGCTTCTGCGCCGGCGTGGATCGCGCCATCACCATCGTAGAGCGCGCGCTGGCATTGCACGGCGCGCCGGTTTACGTGCGCCACGAGGTGGTGCACAACAAATTCGTGGTGGACGATTTGCGCCGCAAAGGCGCGGTGTTCATCGAGGATCTGGCCGATGTGCCGCCCGGCAGCATCCTGGTGTTCAGCGCGCACGGCGTGCCGCAGTCGGTGCGCCGCGAGGCCGAAGCACGCGGGCTGACGGTGTTCGACGCGACTTGTCCGCTGGTGACCAAGATACACATCGAAGTGGCGCGGCTGCGCAAGCAGGGCAAGGAAATCATCGTGATCGGCCATGCCGGGCATCCGGAAGTGGAGGGCACGATGGGGCAGAGCGAGGGCGGCATGTACCTGGTTGAATCGCCCGCGCAGGTTGCCAATCTCAAGGTGAGTGACGAAGGCAATCTAGCCTTTGTTACACAAACCACGCTGTCGGTGGACGATGCCAGCGGCATCATCGCCGCGCTCAAGGCGCGCTTCCCCAACATCATCGGCCCGAAAAAAGACGACATCTGCTATGCCACGCAGAATCGCCAGGATGCAGTCAAGCTGCTGGTCAGGCAATGCGATGTGGTGATTGTGGTGGGTTCGCCGAACAGTTCCAATTCCAACCGCCTGCGCGAAGTCGCGGCGAATGTCGGCGTGCCGGCTTATCTGGTGAATGATGCCGGCGAATTGCGGCCGGAGTGGATTGCCGGAAAAACGCGTGTCGGTATCAGCGCAGGCGCATCCGCCCCAGAGTTGCTGGTGCAGGGCGTGGTTGTGCGCCTGCGTGAAATGGGCGCGGACCGCGTCACCGAGTTGCAAGGCATCCAGGAGAACGTCGTGTTTCCGCTGCCCAAGGCGCTGCAGCCTTAAACAGCCAGCCACGGATTTACACGGATAAGCACGGATAGAATATTGTGCTGCTAGGAGTGGCATTCCACCCGAACGGTATGAAAAAGCTGATGCAGGCTGTTTTTCATCTGTGTTAATCCGTGTTCATCAGTGGCTCAATTGCGTTTATGTTTCCTTGTGGCAGTGCGTCCTTTATAATCGCCCCCGTTTGCGCTGGAGTAGCTCAGTTGGTAGAGCAACGCACTCGTAACGCGTAGGTCGGAGGTTCGATTCCTCTCTCCAGCACCATCTTTAAGTCAAGGTAGATGGGCATGCCTTGATTATCTTGTCAGCATGGCTGACCCAGCACTTGGGGAATTTGCATGACATTTTCTCGGCAGCATGAACGAAACTTCTTCTTGAAATACCTCCCATATTTTGTGGTGCTGCTGTTGCTGGCGATGGCGGCCTGGTATTTCACCCGTCCCGAACCGGTTCGCGTGCAGCTGGCCAAGGTCGAGCGCGGGACGGTGGAGGCGACGGTGAGCAATACCCGTGCAGGAACGGTCAAGGCGTGCCGCCGCGCCAAGCTGGCACCGCCGGCAGGTGGGCAGATCGCGCATCTGCTGGTTAAGAAGGGCGAGCGGGTCAAGGCTGACCAAGTATTGCTGGAGTTGTGGAACGACGACTTGCAGGCGCAGGCGCGGCTCGCGGAGCAGCAGCTCAAAACGGCAAACACGCGCGTCGATGAAATATGTACCGTCGCGGATATGAGCAGCAAGGAAGCGGTGCGCGCGCGGCAGTTGCGCGAGCGCGGTTTCATTTCGCCGGAAGGGTTGGAGCGCGCCGAAGCGGACGCGAAAGCCAAACAGGCTTCCTGCACGGCGGCGCGCAGCGAGATCGCGCAAAGCCGTTCGCGCATTGATGTGGCTTATGCCGGTTTGCGGCGCATGGTGCTGCGCGCGCCGTTCGACGGGATTATCGCGGACATCAGCGGCGAGCTGGGCGAATACGCCACACCTTCGCCGCCCGGCATCCCGACGCCGCCCGCGATCGACCTGATCGATGACCGCTGCATGTTCGTCAGTGCGCCGATCGATGAGGTGGATGCGGCCAATATCAAGGCGGGGCAGGTGAGCCGCATCGTGCTTGATGCCATCAAGGGCAAGTCGTTCACCGGCAAGGTCAAGCGCGTCGCGCCGTATGTGCTGGAGCTGGAGAAGCAGGCGCGTACCGTGGAGGTGGAGGTGGACTTTGTCTCGCCTCCCAACGACGAAAACCTGCTGATCGGCTACAGTGCCGATGTCGAGATCGTGCATGCCTCCCATGAAAAAGTGCTGCGCATCCCCACGCAGACCCTGCTGGAGGGCAAGCGCGTGCTGCTCTACAGGGTAAGCGATGGCGTGCTGGAGGAGCGCACGGTGGCGACCGGCCTGGCCAACTGGGAATACACCGAGATCACCTCCGGGCTGAACGAAGGCGACCGCGTCGTGATGTCGCTCGACCAGGCCGGAGTAAAGGCCGGTGTGCGCGTGCAGCCGGAAGGCGCCAAACCCGTCAGATGATCCGACTGGAAAAAGTCCGCCGCATCTTCGCCGTCGGCGATCAGCAGGTCGCCGCGTTGCGCGACATCGACCTGAATATCGCGGCGGGTGATTATGTTTCGATCATGGGGCCGTCCGGCTCCGGAAAATCCACCTTGCTCAACCTGATCGGGCTGCTGGATCGCCCGACTTCCGGCACTTACCGGTTGGACGGCGGGGACGTTACCGACTTGACCGATGAGCAGCAGGCCAGAGTGCGCAGCGAAAAAGTCGGCTTCGTGTTCCAGGCGTTCCATCTGGTGCCGCGCCTGACTGCCGCGATGAACATCGAGCTGCCGCTGATCCTGGCGGGCATTCCCGCTGATGAACGCAAGGCGCGCGTGGCGCAGTTGCTGGGAAACTATGGCTTGGCGGATCGCGCCGATCATCGCCCCGACCAACTCTCCGGCGGGCAGCGCCAGCGTGTGGCGATCGCGCGCGCCACCAGCATGCACCCTGCCGTGCTGCTGGCCGACGAGCCGACCGGCAATCTCGACCAGGCCACCGGCAAGGAGGTGATGAACCTGCTCGAACAACTCGTCGCGCAGCAAGTCACGCTGATCGTTGTGACCCACGACCCGGCCATCGGCGGGCGTGCGAAGCGCCAGGTGCGCATGGTGGATGGCCGGATCACCGGCGAGAATTAAGTCATCGGCGGAGTCATGAGTGAGGCAAAAACATTAGGGCAAAACCGTCCCTTCCCCCTTGCAGGGGAAAGGCCAGGATGGGGGTTGGCACTGCGGAAAAACTGCGATTCTACCCCCTCCCTAACCCTCCCCCTGCAAGGGGGAGGGGATGGTGGAGGAAGTGGATTGTTTGGGCCCAAGCAACGCAATATTTTCCACCAATGGTTGTTACCAAGATGAGGCTGATCGATGTCGTGCAGTTTGCCTTGGGCAGCCTGCGCGGCAGCCGCACCCGCACCTTGCTGATGATGCTGGCGATGTCTATCGGCGTGGCGGCGGTGGTGGTGCTGACCGGCTTGGGCGAGGGGGCGCGCCGCTATGTCATCAACCAGTTTTCCTCGCTGGGCACCAACCTGCTGATCGTATTTCCCGGCCGCACCGAAACGACGGGATTTGGGCCGGGCATGCTGCTCGGGCAGATTCCGCGCGAGATCACGCTGGACGACGCACAAGCCCTGCTGCGCAGCCGCGCCATCGGGCGCATCGCGCCGCTGACGGTGGGCGCGTCGCAGATTTCCAAAGATGCGCTCAACCGCGAAGTGGCCGTGCTGGGTTCGACGGCCGATCTGCTGGAAGTGCGCCACATGAGCATGGGGCAAGGGCAGTTCCTGCCTGCCGGGAATGTGTATTCCAGCGAATCGGTGTGCGTGCTGGGCGCCAAGCTCAAGCGCGAACTGTTTGGCCAGCAGCATGCCATCGGTGCCTGGGTGCGGCTGGGAGACCGGCGTTTCCGCGTGATCGGCGTGCTGGCGATGCAGGGCGAATCGATGGGCTTCAACACCGACGAGATCGTCATCGTGCCGGTCGCCTCGGCGCATATACTGTTCAACACTTCCGGCCTGTTCCGTATCCTGGTGGAAGCGAAAAGCCGCGATGCCATTGAGCGCGCCAAGCAAGACGCCGAGCAGATCCTGGCGCAGCGGCACGGCGAGCGCGACGTGACGGTCATCACGCAGGATGCCGTGCTGGCCACTTTCGACCGCATCCTGCGCGCGCTGACGCTGGCGGTGGCCGGCATCGCCGCGATCAGCCTGGCGGTGGCCGGTATCCTGATCATGAACGTGATGCTGATCGCCGTTTCGCAGCGCATCAGGGAAATCGGCCTGCTCAAGGCGCTGGGTGCACCGGCAAGCCAGATCAGGAATCTGTTCTTCGCCGAAGCGATCCTGCTGTCCGGCATCGGCAGCGTGGCGGGCCTGGTGCTCGGCGAAATCGGCACGCGGGTGATTGCGCAAATCTATCCGGCGCTGCCTGTCGCCGCGCCGTGGTGGGCCGTGCTGGCGGCGTTCGGCACGGCGCTCGGCACCGGCATCCTGTTCAGCGTGTGGCCGGCACGCCGCGCGGCGCGGCTCGACCCGGTGATGGCGCTGGCGCGGTCATGAGCCTGCCTGCTTCATGCGGGAAGGGTAAAGTGCAGCATTTGACCTTTAGCTGTTCGCTGGGTAACCTGCCGGCACAATTGAACGTAACAGGGGAATACGATGAGAATCGCCGGTAACCGCAAGGAACGCGACATCACTTTTCACGCGGATGGCGCTTTGCTGAAAGAGGGCGCGCTGTTCAATACCGAAATGCAAAAAATGCAGTCCACTTTCCGCTTTCCGCGCGGCGTGTTTCGCTACAAATCCCATGAAGAGGCCGATCGGCACATGATGGAGTGCGTGATCAACTCGATGGTCGCCGTCCGGAAAACCAGGCATGGCTGAAGAGAAGTATGCCCGCCCGGCAACGATAGCCGACCTGAAAGCGGTCATCCAATCGCTCAACGAAAACAAGGTCGATTATTTCCTGATTGGCGGATACGCCTTGTTTGCGCATGGCTACTATCGTGCCACGACCGACATCGACATTCTCGTGCCGCCGACCAGCGAGCAGGGAAAGCGCGTAATCAAGGCATTGCTGGTGTTGCCGGAAAGAGCGGGCGAGCAAATCGACCCCGCATGGTTCGATGAAGGCGAAACGATCCGCGTAGCGGACGAATTTATCGTGGATTTATTGTTCAACGCCTGCGGCGAAACCAGCCAGACACTCTCACGCTATGCCGAAATTGTTGACCTCGACGGCATCCCCGTGCGTACCTTGTCTCTCGAAGGATTGCTGCTGACAAAACAGACCGTGCGGGACAAGGATGCAATGGACAAAATGGTGTTGCAGAAGGCGATAGAAGCCGCAAAGGGGAAGTGATGGCGCTGTTCCGCCAGCCCTTGTTCAATCCGCGCCTCATCGCCAAGCGTTGCCCGACCGCGCCGACGCCCGCGCAACACAAGCGGATACTGCATGACTGGGCGCAGACCATCCGCGACGGCAGTATTGCCAGAAAGAGCAACAAGGAAAGCGCAATTCGCAGCGCCTTCATCCAGAAATTCTTTGTCGAGATGCTGGGCTATGTGCCGTTCGGCAGCGGTTCAATACAAACCATCAGCGAAGAGCATCACACCGGCGCAGGCAGCGCGGATGCGGCGCTAGGCCATTTCGGTGCGGGTGAGAATCGCATTCTTGCTCCCGTCGAACTCAAGGGCGCTGATACGACAAATCTTGATGCCATCATGCCCGGCCGCTACAAATCCCCGGTGCAGCAGGCGTGGGAATATGCGGCGGATATTCCCGGCAGGAAATTCATTGTGCTGTCGAACATGGTCGAGATACGCCTCTATGCCTACGCCCAAACGCGGCAGGTGTATGAGTCGTTCAACATCCTCGACCTGGCCGACAGCGATGCCGAATACCAGCGCTTCCGTCTGCTGCTCGGCGCGGAGAATCTGCTCGGCGGGCAGACCGAAAAGCTGCTGGCGGAAAGCGCCGCAGCGGAAAAAGCCATCACCCGCAAACTTTATTCCGACTACCATGACTGGCGCATCCAACTGATACTCGCGCTGGCGCAGCACAATAACCTGCCGCTGCCGGAAATCATCGCGCACGCGCAGACCATTCTCGACCGCATCCTGTTCATCGCCTTTGCCGAAGACCGCGGCCTGCTGCCCGCCAAGACCATTGACGGCGCCTACAGGATGGGCAATCCGCTCGTGCCGCAGCCGGTGTGGGAGAACTTCAAGGGACTGTTCCGCGCCGTGGACAAGGGCAATGCCGCACTCGGCATCCCCGCCTACAACGGCGGGCTGTTCAAGCCGGATGCGGTAATGGACAACCTCGTCGTTCCGGACAGTACCTGCGAGATGTTCAAGCAACTTGCCGAATACGACTTCGAATCGGAAGTCAGTGTCACCGTGCTCGGGCGCATCTTCGAGCAATCGGTTTCCGATCTCGAAGAACTGCACGCGCTGACCGATCTGGACACGTTCCGCCTCAAGGCCAGAGAAGTGCGCACTGCCGCAAGCGGCGTCACCGGCAAGCGCAAGGAGCACGGCATCATCTATACGCCGGACGACATCACCGCCTTTCTCGTCGAGCAAACGCTGGGACGTTATCTGCACGCCCGCCGCGAACAACTGCGCGCTACCTATCTCGACAGCAAGCTCGGCGCGGATGGCGAACTGCGCTACCGCAAGCCCACGGCGGCGGAAAAAAAACAGGCCGGCAAGGTGCGCGATACGAACCGCCTCACCGAATTCTTGTTCTGGCATCACTGGCGCGAAACGCTCAAGACCATCAAGGTGCTCGATCCGGCCTGCGGGTCGGGCGCATTCCTGATTGCCGCGTTTAGTCTGCTCGATGCCGAATACCGCCAGGTAAACGAACAGATACAGGCCATCACCGGCAATCCCGACCTGTTCGACATCAACCGCGAGATATTGAATGGCAACCTGTACGGCGTGGACCTCAATTCCGAATCCATCGAAATCACCAAGCTCTCGCTGTGGCTGAAAACCGCGCAATACGGCAAACCGCTGCAAACCCTGGAAGCCAACCTGCGCGTGGGCAACAGCCTGATTGCCGAGATGAACGGTGGCACGGAATTTTCCGCACGCGCCTTCGACTGGCAAGGCGCGTTCCCCGAGGTGTTCGCTGCGGGCGGCTTCGACGTGGTGCTGGGTAACCCGCCGTATGTGCGCATGGAGTTGCTCAAGCCCATCAAGCCTTATCTGGAAAAACATTACCGCGTGGCATCCGACCGTGCCGACCTGTATTGCTACTTCTATGAGCTGGGCGTGAACCTGCTCAAACCATACGGGCGGCTGGGTTATATCTCGTCTTCCACCTTCTTCAAGACCGGCTCCGGCGAACCGCTGCGCCGCTTCTTGCTGGAAAGAACGCTGCTGCGCGCCGTGGTGGATTTCGGCGACTTGCAGGTGTTCGAGGGAGTAACGACCTATCCGGCGATCATGGTGCTGGAAAAAGCTCATCATCCTAACGAGCATGGCAATTCGCCATCCTCGAATGATGAAACCTCCGTAGGGGCGCGATTCATCGCGCCCGCATCTGCCAAAGGGCGCGATGAATCGCGCCCCTACGGTGTTGAAAACAATTTGTTGTATTACCTCAATCTCAAAACCATGCCCGCCGACGGCCTCTCCGCCGCCTTCGCGCAACAGGCCCAGACCATGCCGCAGGCGCGCCTCGGCGCAGGCAGTTGGCAACTGGAAAGCGATGCGCGCGGGCAGTTGCGCGACAAGCTCACGCGCGGCCATGCCACGCTCAGGCAGGTGTATGGCTCGCCGCTGTATGGCATCAAGACCGGCCTCAATGAAGCCTTCGTGATCGACCGTGCCACGCGCGATGCATTGATTGCGCAAGACCCGAAATCGGCAGAGTTGCTCAAGCCGTTTCTGGAAGGCAAGGACCTGAAAAAGTGGCGCATCGAGCCGCAAGATCTGTGGCTGATCTATATTCCCAAGAACCGCATCAACATTGACGACTACCCTGCCATCAAGGTGCACCTGCTGCCGTTCAAGGCGCAACTGGAAAAACGCGCCACCAAGCAGGCATGGTTTGAATTGCAACAGGCGCAGGCGGCTTATGTTCCTGCATTTGAAGGTTTGAAAATCGTCTATGGGCACTTTTCGCCCAGCGCATTGTTTTCCTTTGAGACGAAAAGTTATTACTCCAATGACAAGAGTTACATCATCCCTAATGCCGATTATTTTTTACTCGGATTGCTGAACTCAAAAATTTGCTGGTCGTTAATTTCAGCCATGTGTCCATCTGTTCGTGGAGGGTTTTATGAAGTGCGGGTGCAATACATTGAAACCTTGCCCATCCCCGCCGCCAGCGCTGCCCGGCGCAGCGAGATCGCCACGCTCGCCGAAGCCTGCCAGCGTGCCGCCGAAGCGCGCCGCGATGCGCAGGAAGCATTCCGGCATCGTATTAGCGATATTGCTCTTTTCACACGCCCTCTCCCTAACCCTCTCCCGCCAGCGGGAGAGGGAACTAAACTCCCCTCTCCCACAAGTGGGAGAGGGGCTGGGGGAGAGGGGAGCGTGAAGCTCAACATCAGGCTGCAACACTGGTGGGAGCTGGACTTCGCTGCGTTCCGCACCGAAGTGAAAAAACTCTTCAAGCAGGACATCCCGCTCGCCGAGCGCAACGAGTGGGAAGCCTATTTCAACCGGCAACGCGACCTCGTGCAAACCTTCACCGCACAAATCGCACAACACGAAGCCGCGCTCAACCGCGCCGTGTACGCGCTGTTCAACCTTGCGCCGGAAGAGGTTGCGCTGATTGAAACCGGCGCGGATGCTTGACACGATGCGACCGGAA
>DASTNS010000031.1:0-2072 GCA_035720625.1 Gallionella sp.
GGATCTGCCGCCAGTGCGGAACCTGCAACTACCAGACCTGCTGCTGCAACCATGCTTACGATAATAGATTTCATGTTTTCTCCGTTTAGGTACTACTAATTAAAAAATAAATGTGGGGTTAGTCACCCGCCTAGCATTCTAAACAAATCCGCCTGGTTTGCAAGTGCACATTCCTGACGTTAAGCCAATAACGCTCATCCCGGTTTGAACGTTGACAGACAACCATACGGTTTGGCGCTTGCCCTGAGCCTTACCCGCTCATTCAAACACGATCATAATTGAAATATTGGGTTTTAACGCCGCATGGAGTCGAAGAAATCGGCGTTGTTCTTAGTCGCCTTGATTTTGTCCAGCAGGAATTCCATTGCTTCCAGTTCGTCCATTGGGTAAAGCAGTTTGCGCAGTACCCAGATTTTTTGCAGCACGTCGGCCTTGATCAGCAATTCTTCCTTGCGGGTGCCGGAGCGGTTGACGTTGATTGCCGGGTAGATACGTTTCTCGGCCATGCGGCGGTCGAGGTGGATTTCCATGTTGCCGGTGCCCTTGAATTCTTCGTAAATCACATCGTCCATGCGCGAGCCGGTATCCACCAGCGCGGTGGCGATGATGGTGAGCGAGCCGCCTTCCTCGATGTTGCGTGCCGCACCGAAGAAGCGCTTGGGGCGTTGCAGTGCATTGGCGTCCACACCGCCGGTCAACACCTTGCCGGAAGACGGCACCACGGTGTTGTAGGCGCGCGCCAAGCGGGTGATCGAATCCAGAAGGATCACCACGTCCTTTTTGTGTTCGACCAGGCGCTTGGCTTTTTCCAGCACCATTTCGGCGACTTGCACGTGGCGTGTGGCCGGTTCGTCGAAAGTGGATGACACGACTTCGCCGCGCACCGAACGCTGCATTTCCGTAACTTCCTCGGGGCGTTCGTCAATCAGCAGCACGATCAGGTGCGCATCCGGGCTGTTGGAGGCGATGGAATGAGCGATGTGCTGCAGCATCACGGTCTTGCCCGACTTCGGCGATGCAACCAGCAGCCCGCGCTGGCCCTTGCCGATGGGGGCGACGATATCGATGATGCGGCCGGTGATGTTTTCTTCGGCGCGGATGTCGCGCTCCAGGATCATCTGCTTGGTCGGGAACAGCGGCGTCAGGTTTTCGAACAGTATCTTGTTCTTCGCATTTTCCGGAGCCTCGTCATTAACCTTGTCCACTTTCACCAGTGCGACGTAACGCTCGCCTTCCTTGGGGGTGCGGATCTCGCCTTCAATCGAATCCCCGGTATGCAGGTTGAAGCGGCGGATCTGACTCGGACTGACGTAGATGTCGTCCGGTCCGGCCAGGTAAGAAGTGTCCGGCGAGCGCAGGAAGCCGAAACCGTCCGGCAGCACTTCCAGCGTTCCTTCGCCGAAAATGCTCTCGCCTTTTTTTGCCTGGTTTTTCAGCAGGGCAAAAATCAGGTCTTGCTTGCGCATGCGGTTGGCGTTGTCGATCTGGTTGGTTGTTGCCATGTCCACCAGTTCGGTGATGTGCTTGATCTTGAGGTCGGATAAATGCATAAGGAAGGGGATAGTGACAGTACGGAGTTAAGGGAAACTGGCTGCGCTAGGGGCGCCTGGCTTGGGAAGTATTACGGTTTGCGCGGGGATGCCGCGCGCCTGAACTGCCTTGAGTGTCTTTTTATGGGTTGCTGCTGTGAGGACGAAACAGAACAGTTGCAGGCGCGATCCTAAACGGTTTAGATATGGCTGTCAATAAATGCGGTGAGTTGTGATTTTGACACCGCCCCGACCTTGGTTGCCTCGACATTGCCATTCTTGAAAAGCATCAGCGTGGGTATGCCGCGGATGCCGTATTTCTGCGGAGTCTGCTGGTTTTCGTCCACATTCAGTTTGGCTACCACCAGACGTCCGGCGTATTCCTTGGCGACCTCTTCCAGTACCGGGGCGATCATGCGGCATGGGCCGCACCATTCCGCCCAGTAGTCCACCAGCACGGGCAACGGGGCTTGCAGCGCTTCGGCGGCAAAGGTTGAATCGGTGACATAACGGATGTGTTCGCTCATGGTGGTCCTCGCTTAA
>DASTNS010000032.1:0-7483 GCA_035720625.1 Gallionella sp.
ACGGGTGGCCGGGTCGTATTCGTAGGCCAACAGGAACAGTTGGTTCACGCAATCGAACTTGTGAACATAAACACCGGAGAGGTCGCCTTTCTTCGCTTCACCGATGGCTGGGTCGCGAACAATGTCCGCTACGGCCTGATCGACAGCGTCTTTCTGGTTGTTGTGCAGCTTTTTATAGGCGCGCAGAAATGCGTTAGTTTGCTGAATGCGGATCTCAGCCACGGAATTGCCCTGGCACGAAAGTGCTGAGCTGTTTGCGGTCTTCCGCTCTGGCGATCATGACATCCCGGACGAATTCGATAGGCAGGTCGGGATTGTCCAGCGCAGCCTTGCCGACCTTCGCCCAGAACTCAAGCTGGCCCGCGATGGTGCGGCACTCGCCCTTTGAGACGCTTTTCGCTTGTTCGTACAGTTCATCATCAATGCGGACAGGCATACTCATCATTTATCTCCAATTTACTACAGTTGTAGCAAATGATAGCCGAGCCAGATTAAGAAAGCAAACCTCTTAATTCAGGCTCATCCATTATTTAGGCAAGGCTACGGCTTGAAAGTCTTTCCTAACGCCACTACCATGCGCGGCTTGCTTTGAGGACGTTTGACATGGCTATTGGCATCGACACTTTTCTTCCCGCCCTGATCGGCGGCGCACTCATCGGCACTGCCGCCACGCTGCTGCTGTGGCTGAACGGCAGGCTGGCCGGGGTCAGCGGCATCCTGTGGCGCTTGTTCTTCGCGAATCCGGGCGATGTGCTGTGGCGTGTGCTGTTCCTCGCCGGCGTGGTGGGTGGGGCCGCGATGTATTACGCGGTGTCCGGCGATGTCCCGGCGGCGCGCGAAACATTTCCCGTATGGCTGCTGGTCGTGGCGGGATTCCTAGTCGGCTACGGCACTTCGCTGGGCAACGGCTGCACCAGCGGCCACGGCGTGTGCGGCCTGGGCAGGCTGTCGCTGCGCTCGCTGGTCGCCACCGTGATCTTCCTGCTGACCGCGATCGTCACCACCTTCGTGGTGCGCCGCCTGTTGGGGGTGATGTGATGAGGCGCAATCTGGCGAGCCTGCTGGCGGGCCTGCTGTTCGGCTTCGGCCTCGCGCTGTCCGGTATGACGCACCCGCAGAAGGTGCTGGGCTTTCTCGATGTAGCCGGGGCATGGGACGCCAGCCTGCTGTTCGTATTGGGCGGCGCGGTGGGCGTCACGCTGGTCAGCTTCCGTTTCATCCTGCGGCTGGGCAAGCCGATGCTCGCGGAGCGATTCATCATCACCAGAGAAACGCATATCGACCACCCGATGATCATGGGGGCGATCCTGTTCGGCATCGGCTGGGGCATCAGCGGCTATTGCCCGGGCCCGGCCATCGCCCTGATCGCCTCGCCGAACTGGGAGCTGCTGGCCTTCCTGCCCGCGGCGATATTGGGCGCAGTCGCCGAAAAATATTTCGAACTGCGCTCGCAGAAGAAGCAGGCGATACAGGCACGGGCTGCGCAGCCCCAGCAACCGGCTGCGCAAGATGACAAGCCTGACGAGAGCCCTTCCGAAGGTTCATGCGGTTAACAGGATGTTGAAAACTGGGATTGTTGGGTTACGCGATAAAACCGCTAACCCAACCCACATGACTAACTAACAACCATCACTCCGTTCGGCCTGTGCCTTCGACTTTGCTCAGGACTAAAGGATTTGTCGAAGGCCATTCGCCTTTCGACGGACTCAAGGCGAATGGGCTTCCAACATGATCTGGCCGAACGAATAAGGTGTTTGGCTTATTGTTAATGATGTGCTTTGGTGATAACGTGTTTCTGCATGATTCCGTAGCGCATCGTATTGTTTGAGCGCAGGGTTTCATCGCCGTACAGCAAGCTGCCGATGTAATGCATGTGTTAATCGCGCTTTTTGGTCACGTTAATTCTGAAACCACAGGAGGCTTTATCATGGCAAAAGTACTGGTCTTGTATTACAGCATGTATGGGCATATCGAAATAATGGCGGATGCCGTAGCCGAGGGAGTGCGCACGGTGAGCGGCGCGGAGGCGGTGGTCAAGCGCGTGCCGGAAATCATTCCCGAAGACCGGGCTCGTGCCATGGGCGTGAAGCTGGACCAGAAGGCTCCCATCGCAACCACCGATGAGCTGGGCAATTACGACGCGATCATCTTCGGCACGCCGACCCGCTTCGGCAACATGACCGCCCAGATGCGCAATTTTCTGGATCAGACCGGCAAGCTGTGGATGAACGGCACATTGATCGGCAAGGTCGGCAGCGTGTTCACCAGCACCGGCACGCAGCACGGCGGACAGGAGACGACGATCACCTCCTTTCACTCGACGCTGCTGCATCATGGCATGGTGATTGTCGGCGTGCCGTATTCCTGCAAGGGACTCACGGTCATGACGGAGATCACCGGCGGCTCACCTTACGGCTCTTCAACCCTGGCCGGTGGCGACGGCAAGCGCATGCCGAGCGAGAACGAGCTGGAGATCGCACGCTTCCAGGGCCGGCATGTCGCCGGGATCACCAAGCGCCTGACGGCGAATTAGCCGGATTTTTCCGGAAGCCGCTGGCCAATATGGACGGCAAGGACTACATCGCCTACTTCACCATGGAGATCGGCCTGACCGAGGCCATGCCGACCTATGCAGGCGGCTTGGGCATTCTGGCCGGGGATACCGTGCGTTCCGCCGCAGACCTCGGCATCCCGATGGTTGCCGTGACCCTGCTCCACCGCAAGGGCTATTTCCGCCAGCGGCTCGATGCCTCAGGCTGGCAAAGCGAAGAGGATGCCGCTTGGCCGGTGGCCGAGCTGTTGCAGGAAATGGAGCCGCACTGTTCGATCGAGATCGAAGGGCGACAGGTTCTGCTGCGGGCCTGGAAGTACGAAGTCAAAGGCGTTGGCGGCTCCAGCGTGCCGGTTTATTTCCTGGATACCGATCTCGAGCAGAATGCCGCGCCGGATCGCACCTTCACCGATCATCTCTACGGCGGCGATTTGCGTTACCGGCTTTGCCAAGAGGCAGTGCTGGGCATAGGCGGGGTCAGGATGCTGCGCGCCCTGGGTTATGGCGGGAATGGGGGCTACAACGAAATCAAGCGCTTCCACATGAATGAAGGACATGCCGCGCTGTTGACCCTGGAGCTTGCATATGAGCTTTCCAGGCAGGCTTGGGATATGGCCTACGAGCAGACCAAACACACCATCACGCCGGAGATGGTGCATCTGGTCAAACCCAGGTGCATTTTCACGACCCACACGCCGGTGCCTGCCGGACAGGACAAGTTTCCGCTGGATCTGATGCACCGGGTGATAAGCGGTTATCAGGGAGTATTTGCGGAACGCGAGCAGGAATTCTGCCCCGACTCCGTACTGAACATGACGCACCTCGCGCTCGACAACAGCCACTACATCAACGGGGTGGCGAAAAGCCATGGGCATGTGGCGCGACAGATGTTCTCCAAGTACGACATCCACTCCATCACCAACGGCGTGCATGTGGCCACTTGGGCTGCCCCTCCCCTCGCCCGGCTGTTCGACGAGCATATTCCGGGCTGGCGCGAAGACAACGCCAGCCTGCGCTACGCGGTCAACATCTCCAAACGGCTTGTCTGGGCAGCGCACCGCCAGTCGAAAGAAGCGCTCATCGGGCAGGTGAACAGGCTCACCGGCATTGGCCTCGAGCCCGAGGTTTTCACGATCGGTTTCGCGAGACGCGCGGCGGTTTACAAGCGTGCCGACCTGCTGTTCTGGGATACCGCAAGGCTCATCGAAATAGCAAAGACTGTCGGCCCGTTCCAGCTCGTCTATGCGGGCAAGGCGCACCCGCAGGATACGCCGGGAAAAGAAGTCATCTGCCGCATCCACGAAATCAGGGAGACGCTGAGGGGGAAAATCAAACTGGTTTATCTGGAAAACTACGGCATCGATCTGGCGAAGCTGATCACCTCCGGCGTGGACCTCTGGCTCAACACGCCGCAGCCCCCGCTCGAAGCCTCGGGCACCAGCGGCATGAAGGCCGCCGTCAACGGCGTCCCTTCATTCAGCATCCTGGACGGCTGGTGGGGAGAAGGATGTATCGAGGGGGTAACCGGCTGGGCGATAGGCGGAGACAAGGACGCCAGCATGGAAAGCCGCGACACCCGTGCCGAAGATGCACATGCGCTGTATAACAAACTGGAGATGATCATCCTGCCGATGTACTGCAACGAACCGGATCGCTATGCCGAAGTGATGCGCCATTCCATCGCGCTCAACGCCTCGTTCTTCAACACCGAGCGGATGCTGTCCCAGTACATCACCAAGGCCTACTTCAAGTGAAGGGTACCTGAAGATAGCCGGCAAGAAGCTCTCAATCAATACAGGGATGCGCCTCTCCGGCATTTACCACTGAGGCTGCAAATCACACGTCGAACTGCAAACTCGCGAGCCGCGCGTAAAGGCCGCCTTGTTTGCGCAAGTCTGCAGGCGTACCGGTCTCGACGATGCGCCCGTCCTCCAGCACCACGATGCGGTGCGCCTTCTGCACGGTAGCGAGCCGGTGCGCGATGATGAGCGTGGTGCGCCCCTGCATCGCGGTATTCAGCCCTTGCTGCACGAGGATCTCGGATTCCGCATCGAGCGCGCTGGTGGCTTCGTCGAGCAGCAGCAGCGGTGCGTCCTTCAGGATCGCGCGCGCGATGGCGATGCGCTGGCGCTGCCCGCCGGACAGGCGGGTGCCGCGTTCGCCGAGGAAGGTCTGGTAGCCTTCCGGCAGGCGGTCGATGAATTCGTCCACCAGCGCCGCCTTGGCGGCGGCGATAACTTCCGCGTCGCTCGCCGTCGGGCGGCCGTAGCGGATATTCTCCAGCGCATTCGCCGAGAAGATCACCGGCTCCTGCGGCACGATGGCGATCTTGTCGCGCAGCTCATGCAATGAAAGCCGGCGGATGTCCTGGCCGTTGAGGCGGATGCAGCCCTGCGTGACATCGTAGAAGCGCAGCAGCAGCTGGAACATCGTGGTCTTGCCCGCGCCGGATGGGCCGACCAGCGCGACGGTCTCGCCGGAGGTGATGTCGAGCGTGATGTCGTGCAGCGCGGCCAGTTGCGGGCGCGCCGGGTAGCGGAAGCCGACCTGCTCGAAGCGCAGCGCCGCCTGCCTCGGTTGCGGCAGCGCTTGCGGCACGGCGGCTTCGGCGATCGCGGACTCCGCATGCAGCAGTTCCAGCAGGCGCTCGGTCGCCCCCGCCGCGCGCATCACGTCGCCCCAGGTTTCCGCCATCGTGCCCACGCCGCCCGCCACCAGCGCCGCGTAGAGGATGAACGAGGCCAGTTGTCCGCCGGTCATGCTGCCTGCCTGCACCTGGTTCGCGCCGACCCACAGCACGAAGATGATCGTGCCCATCACCGCGGT
The DNA here is from genome assembly GCA_035720625.1 of Gallionella sp. Lineage (GTDB taxonomy): Bacteria > Pseudomonadota > Gammaproteobacteria > Burkholderiales > Gallionellaceae > Gallionella. The sequence goes on from DASTNS010000032.1 coordinate 5,378, forward strand.
GATGACCACGACAGTCATCATCGAGCGCACGCGCGTGCGCCGGATCGCGCTGACGAAGCTCGCTTCCGCGCGGTCGGCGAAGCGCCCGGTTTCCTGCGCTTCCTGCGTATAGGCCTGCACCGTCGGTATCGCGTTGAGTATCTCGCCGGCCAGCGCCGAGGCGTCGGCGATCCTGTCCTGCGATTCGCGCGAGAGCTTCTTCACCCTGCGGCCGATGGCGAAGATCGGCAGCATCAGCAGGGCCATCAGCCCGACGTTCAGGGAGAACAGGTAGAAGCTGGTGACCGCCAGCATGATCATGCCGCCGATGAACTGGAACAGGCTGCGCAGGCCCATCGAAATGGCGCTGCCGATCACGGTCTGGATCAGCGTGGTGTCGCCCGTCAGCCGCGAGAGCACTTCGCCGGTCTGCAGGGTCTCGAAGAACTGCGGCGACTGCACCAGCATCCGCGCATACACCGCGCTGCGCAGATCCGCCGTGACCCGCTCGCCGACCCAGGACACGGTGTAAAAGCGCGCCGCCACAGTCACCGCCCACAGTCCCGCCAGCCCGAACAGCAGCACAAAATGGCTGTTCAGGCCCGATGTGCCGAATAGTCCGCTGCCGGAAGTTGCCCGTTGCCCGAAACCGAAATCGATCAGGTCGCGGAACGCCAGCGGCACCAGCAGCATGGTAGTGGAACCGAGGCACAGCAGCGCGAACGCCAGCGCGATCCGCCCGCGGTAGGGCCGCAGGAACGGCCACAGGTCGCGCAGCGGGGACAGGCGCCGGATGGCGGGTTGATCTGGTTTTAGAAGGGACATGACTGGTCGCGTCTGATCCTGAAAATCTCAGTTAGCCACAGATTTACACGGATAAACACGGATAAAAAATCGTATTGCCAAGGGCTGGTACTTCGCCCAAACGATACGGAAAAAAACCAATGCACCCCACTGTTCATCCGTGTCAATCCGTGTTCATCCGTGGCTCAATTGCGTTTTTCAAGGTAAATCAGCCGAGCAGACTCGCCAGCGTCAGCAACAACAGCAGGATCAGCCAGAACACCACCGAGCGCCACACCAGGCCGATGGTGCTGCGCATGAAGTCGGCATCGGCATCGTCGCCAACGCCCAGTTCCGGCCTGTCGAGCGGCAGGCCGCCTTGCGGGATCGGCATGCCGAGGCGCACGCCCAGCGCCCCCGCGCCGCTGGCCAGCAGGATGCCCGCTTCGCGGTCCGGCCAGCTCGCCGCCTGGGTACGCCAGCAATACACCGTGTCCTCAAAGTCGCCGACGATGGCAAAGGTCGCGGCGGTCATGCGGATCGGCAGCCATTCCAGCACATAGAACGCCTGGCGCGCGAAGCCGCCGAATTCTCCGCCGCCCCAATCCTCACCCAGCAGGACATCCGGTTCGGCGGCCGCATCCTCGTCGCTCCAGCGCTTGCGCAGGAACTGCCCGAGGCGGTACAGCAACGCGCCCGCCGCGCCGCCCAGGCCGACTGCGCTGAACAGCACGAACCACACGATCACGCCGAACACGTTGCGGTGCGAGGCGATCAGCGCCTCTTCGATGGTGACGCGCGCCACTTCTTCGGCATTCAGCTCGTGCGCAGGCATGCCGCGCCACTGGGTCAGCAGACCGCGCGCCTCGTCCAGTCTGCCGTCGCGCAGCGCCTGGTGGATGTCGGTGAAATAATGGCTGAACTGGCGGAAGCCCATCGTGAGATACAGCACCAGCACGTTGAACGCCCAGGCAAACAGCGGATGCACTCGGCACAGCAGCCAGTACAGCACCACCACGCCGGCCAGCAGCGGCACCACCGCCAGCAGCCAGGCGATCTTGCCGTGCTTGTGCTGCCCAGCATTGAAGTGCTGCTGAAAGAAATCGACATAGCCGGCCAGCCAGCCATGCAGGTATTTACGTGCGGAGAGCGGCTGGAGCTGCTCCAGCAACAGCGCGGCGATCAGGGCAAACAGGCTCATGACATCAATGTGGCATCAAATTCCGATATGGAGAAGATACCACAGGCACAGCCACTCACTCCAATGCAGCAAGGAAGCCTCGAAAACCGTCGCGAGAGATTTGAGGGCAAGGCGCACGGAGCACAGACAACGCAGTTGCGGCG
>DASTNS010000033.1:0-11475 GCA_035720625.1 Gallionella sp.
TGCGTTGCAACAACAGGGGAAAACCGTGATTGCGCTGGCCCGTGCCGCCTCCCCTCTCCCGCAAGCGGGAGAGGGGTTAGGGGCGAGGGCAAGCTACAAGCTGCTGGGCTACATCGCCTTCGCCGATCAACTGCGTGCCGGTAGCCGCGCCGCCGTGGCGCAACTCGCCGCAATGGGCATCCGCGTGGTGATGCTGAGCGGCGACAACCACGCCACCGCACAGGCCATTGCAGCGCAGGCAGGTATCTTGGAATTTCGTGCCGAGGTATTGCCGCAGGACAAGGCCGCGCAAGTGCAATCGCTCAAAGAATCCGTCATTGATAGAACTACTGATAAAACTACTAGCCATCTGACTAACCCAGCAAAAAACGCTGGATTCCGGGCCAAGCCTGGAATGACAAACCTGGTCGGCATGGCCGGCGACGGCATCAACGATGCGCCCGCGCTGGCCGCAGCCGATGTCAGTTTCGCGATGCGCAGCGGCAGCGACATCACCATCGAAGCGGCAGACATCACGTTGATGCGCAACGATCTGGCGGGTGTGGCGGACGCTATTTCCCTGTCGCGCGCCACACTGAAGAAAATCCGCCAGAACCTGTTTTTCGCCTTCGCCTACAATGTGCTGGGCATTCCGCTCGCTATGCTGGGCATGCTCAATCCGGTGATTGCCGGCGCGGCGATGGCGATGAGCTCGGTATCGGTAGTCAGCAACGCGCTGCTGCTGAAACGCTGGAAGCACCAAGCATAAAAGATCATGTTTTCCCACAGTACGGGCGGTCGGCAAGGCTCTACTCGAATGCCCGCCCTTCGCCCGCCTCCTCATGAGTTTTCCCGTCACGGATATGGTAAATGCGCTTGAAGGTCGGAATGATTTTCTCGTCATGCGTGACGACGATGATGGCGGTATGGTATTGCTGCGCCATTTTGTTGAGGATGCGGATCACGGCCAGCGCGCGTTCGCTGTCGAGCGGCGCGGTGGGCTCGTCGGCAAGGATCACCGGCGGCCGGTTGACCAGCGCACGGGCAATCGCAACGCGCTGCTGCTCGCCGCCGGAGAGTTGCGATGGCATGGCTTTTGCGCGATGCGCGACATCCAGCGCGTCGAGCAATTCGAGCGCGCGTTTGCGTGCTTCGGCATTGGGCCGTCCGGCCAGCATCGGCAACAGCGCGACGTTGTCGATAACATCGAGAAACGGAATCAGGTAAGGCGCCTGGAACACGAAGCCGATCTTGTCGCGGCGCAGGGCGCGCAAATCGGCGATCTTCCAGTTGTCGTCGTAGATCACGTCTTCGCCCAGCCTCATTTGACCGGCGGTCGGCTCGATCACCGCACCGAGGCATTTGAGCAAGGTGGTCTTGCCGGAGCCGGAGGGGCCAACCAGCCCGACGACCTCGCCGGGCGCGACCTGCATGTCCACGCCCTTGAGCGCATCGACGGCGGTGTCGCCCTCGCCGTAACGCTTGCGCAACCCTTCGATACGGATGCCTTTTTCATGCAGGTTAGCCACCGATCGCCTCCGCCGGGTCAACCTTGAGCGCGGCACGGATCGCCAGCACGCTGGCCAGCATGCAGATCACCACCACCGCGGTGAAACCGCGCGCTGCATCGCCCGGTTCGAGCAACACATACTTGGGGAAAATGGGCGCCCAGAAAGTGGCAGCGATCTTGCCCACCACAAAACCGATCACGCCCAAGCCCACCGCCTGCTGCATGATCATTCCGGCGATGGTGCGGTTGCGTGTGCCAATGAGTTTCAAAACCGCAATCTCACGGATCTTGCCCATGGTCAGGGTATAGATGATGAAGGCGACGATGGCTGCGCTGACAATGGCGAGAATCACCAGAAACATGCCGATCTGTTTTGCCGAGGTGGCGATCAGCTTGCCGACCAGTATCCCCTCCATCTGCGCGCGGCTGTAAACCTGCAAGCGTTTCCAGCGGCGGATCGGTTCGGCCACTTCCTCCGGCGTGTAGCCGGATTCAATCTGCACCAGCACGGCATTCACATAGGGATTGGCGCCCTGCGAGGCGATGACCGCATCCAGCAGGCCGGGTACGCCGGGGCGGTCGAAAGCCGGATTTTCGGCAGTGCGGCGGCGTTGCTGGGCAATGGCATCGTTGTCCTTGAGAAATTGTGCCTCCTGCGCATCCTTCAGCGGGATGAACACCATCGGGTCGCCGCTGGAAGACACCATGCGCCGGGTTAATCCGACCACGGTGTAATGGCTGCGGCGGATCTGCACGTCGTCGCCGAGTTTGAATCCTGTGGCGATATCGGCGACAGCCTCATAGTGACCACGGGTGATCCGGCGTCCGGCCAGCAGATAGCCGGGCTGGCCAGGCTCGCCGACCCTGCCCGGCTCGATGCCGACCACCATGGTGCGCACGTCGCGCCCGCCCTGGCGCACCTGCGTGGTCAGATAAGTGACATTGGCCGCGCGGGACACCCCGGGCATCCCCAGGATACCGCGATAGGCATCGTCATACAGACTGGATGACTCGGCGTAGGGGCCAAGCGTGTCCTGCTGCACCACCCACAGGTCGGCGCCGCTGTTGTCGAGCAGCACCTTGGCATCGTCCACCATGCCGCGATATACCCCGGCCATGGTCAGCGTCACGCCGATCAGCAGCCCCAGCCCCACGCCGGTAAAAACGAACTTGCCCCAAGAATGCAGCAGGTCACGCCCTGCCAAACTAATCATGGGGACACGCCTGCCAGCCGCTCGACAATCTTGATGCGGCTGCGGTTATCCAGCGCTCGCTGGCTGTACACCACCACACGCACACCGGCCTTGAGCCCGTCGAGAATCTGCACCCGCCCGTCAAGATCGGTTGCACCTGCCTTGACGGGCGCAAAACGCAACGCATCGCCCTCGACCAGCCAGACGCCGAGGCGCCCGTCGGTGCGCTGCACGCTGGCATCCGGCACAACGGGCGCCGCCGGCAGTTCGGGCAGCGCCACGGTGACCTCGGCCAACTCGCCGATAGGCGGCAATTCCGGCAAGCCATCGAACACCACCTTGGCCAAGGTCTCCTCGGTCACCGCATCGGCCAGCGGCTCCACGCGCAGCACGCGCCCAGCAAGCGCCTGGCCGGCGCGCGAACGCAGCGCGATACGAACCGGCAGACCGGCGCGCAGACCCGATGTGCGCAACTGATCGAAGCGCACGTTGATCCACAGGCTTGCCGGGTCGATGATCTCCACCACCGATTGCCCGGCCACCACGGTCGTGCCGGGATCGGCATTGCGCGCCACCACCAGGCCATCCACCGGCGCAACCAAGCGCAGATTGGTGCGCTGCCGGATCAGCCCCGCATGGTCGGAGCGGATGCGCGCCAGTTCCTGATGCGCGGCATCCAGATTGGCGCGTGCGGCGGCGAAACCCGCCTCAGCTATCTGGTACTCCTGCCGTTTTGCCCCCGCTCCTTCCTCGCTCACGGCGCGAACCTGCAATAATTTCTCATAACGCGCTGCCTGCTTTTCGGCATAAGCCTTGCGCGCCGCCGCTTCCTGCACCTGGGCATCGGCGGCAAGCGCCGCCGCCTCGGCGCGCTTCAGCGCGGCTGTCTGTGCGGCGATGCGGTCATCGATGTCCACCGGATCCATTTCGCCCAATGCCTGTCCGGCGCGAACATAGTCCCCCACCTGCACATCGACCCGCTTGACCCGCCCGGCGGCGGTCGAACCGATTTTGTGAGTGTAGCGCGACTCGACCGTGCCGATGCCAAACAAGGCCGGTGCGATAGAACGGTTTTCGACCGCCGCCACGGTCACCGGGATCGGCGCCAACGGACCCGAGCGCAGCGCAACGTAAACGAACAATGCCAGTAACGGCGCGAGCACCGCCGCCAATGCCAGCTTGCGGCCATTCATCGTAAGGAAACGCTTCATCGTGCGCTCCCGATGCCGCGGCGGTAGATGGCAAAAGCGCCCGGCGCATCCGCGCGCATCCGCTTGGTGTTTCCGGCCAGCAACGACTGCATGATCAATCCCTGTATCGCGCCGATGAACAGAGTTACCGCGGCGGCGGTATCGACTTCCGCTGCCAGTTCGCCCTGCACCTTGCCTTTCTCGATAAGCGCGGACAGCCGTTTCCCGTAGCGGTCGATCAGCGTGCGCGCCATACGTTTGGCGGGTGTGTCCGCGGCACGCTGCAATTCGCCGAACAGCATGCGCGGTACGCCAGGATGCTGGGCGACAAAATCGATATGCGCCATGAACACCGCCTCCAGCGCCGCAAGTGGCGATGCGGCGGCCTGCGCCGCCTTGTCCACCCGCGCCAGCAGCCGCTCGGCCACCCACTCCATCACCGCCTGCAAGATGGCGTCCTTGCTGGGAAAATGGCGGAATAAGGCACCCTGCGTCAGACCCATGTGCTTGGCAATCGCCGCCGTGGTGATCTCGCCCGGATTCTGTCCGGCAGCCAGTTCGATCACCGCCTCCACGGTAACAGCACGGCGTTCATCCGCCGGAAGGTGCTTGGGGTTGCTTTCCATGACAAACTCCGAAAGTAAGTATTCGATTACTATCTTATCGATTTATTGAGATGTGTCAAGGCGCATGCTCGGCCGCATGAAATCTTCAGGGAAGTTTTGAATAGAAAAAGGAACCGTGTGGCGCGTTCCGCTTTGCCTGACGCGGAAAATGAATCTACTGAAAGAAACTAAAGAAACTCTCAGTGAAGGTGACCGCTTTCATCATGCACATGCCCATGCGCCAATTCTTCCGGGGTAGCCGGGCGCACGCCTGTCACGGTGCAATTGAAGGACAGCGTCTTGCCGGCCAGCGGATGGTTGCCGTCCACCGTCACTTCGTCGTCGGTCACATCCACTACGGTATAAAGTAGATAATCTTCTTCTTCGGAATTATCTGGAGCGCCTTCGAACTGCATGCCGACAGCGACTTCTTCCGGGAATGCATTGCGTGCTTCCACTTCGACCAGTTCGTGATCATATTCGCCAAAAGCATCATCGGGCTGCAAGGTTACGCTGCATTGATCGCCGACATTCTTGCCGTGCAAGGCTTCCTCAACCAGCGGGAAAATACCGTCGTAGCCGCCATGCAGATAACTGACCGGTTCTTCGACTTTTTCCAGCAGCTCGCCTTCGGAATCGAACAATTCATAGCGCAGAGAAACAACGGTACCTTTGGCGATTTTCATTTCAGTTCCTTTATCAAATTAAAAATTTCCTGCGCATGTCCGTGCGCATGGACACCGTACATAACATGGCGCAGCATACCCCGCTTATCAATGACAAAAGTGGAGCGTTGAATAACGTGTTTTTTGTGCCCATCCACTTCTTTTTCGACTATCACCCCATAGCGTTTGCAGACGCGCGCATCGGGATCGGAAAGCAGCAGCACTGACAATCCATGTTTGTCGCGGAACGACGCATGGCTCAGACAATCATCGCGGCTGATGCCGACCACGATAGTGTCCAGCTTGGCGAGGTCATCATCAAGCTCGCTGAATTCATTGGCTTCCAAGGTACAGCCCGGCGTATCGTCCTTGGGATAGAAATACAGCACGACATTTTTCTTGCCCAGCTGCGAGGTAAGCGCAAAAGCTTTCATGTCGGCATCCGGCAACTCGAAGTGCGGCGCTTCCATTCCGGTAGTGAGATGAACAGACTGCATTGATGTTTCCCCTTTGCGGCATTTTAAACACTTTTCATCTGCATTATAAAAATTTTTGCGCGTCGGACCGGATTATGAGGCAGCTATAATCTCCTCCATAAAAAATGCGCTTCATTGAATGAACTACTTTACCGGCGGCATCTGGACGACTAATATTTCCCTCGTCTGAATTTCAGGAGCAAACTATGAGTGACGGCACGCTGCAACACACTAGGCTGGACGGTATCGTGGACTACACCACCGCGCTGGACACGCTGTGCAAACTGGCACGCCACAACCTGTGTTTGTTTGATAAGAATTTCGACGGTTTGGGGTTTAATACCGAAACGCGTTATGAAACATTGCGCGGCTTTTTGCTCGCCAGCCCCACCAACCGGTTGTTTGTGCTAGCACATGACACACGCTACCTGTCCACCCTGTGCCCGCGCATGATGATGTTGCTACACCAGTTCGGCAGCAGCATGTTTATCTATCAAACATCCGACAGCCTTCATCAAATTACCGAACCATTTTCCGTTGCAGACGATGCGCATTATGTGCGCCGCTTCCATTTCGACGATCCGCGCGGCATTCTGGCACAGCACGATCCGGAAAATGCGCGCGCCTTGAAATCGCGCTTTATGGAAATGTGGACGGCCTCACATCCAGCAACATCCACCACGAGACTGGGGTTATAGCAAAAAAATATGCAAATCTACTGGATTTCCTATATCCAGGTGCTAGAATACGCCGCCTTTGATTTTGGGTGCATTTTTCTAGCTGTTAATTTTTGATGCATTTTTAAAGTCAGGTAATATTTTTGTATCTTTTAATTTAAAAACTCCCGAGGAATTGATAATGAAACTCTCTGCTCTTATTGCTGCTCTGCTGGCTCTTGCCTTGACCGCTTGTGGCGGAAAACCTGCTGAAGCTCCTGCTGCTGCACCGGCGCCTGCTGCCGCTCCTGCACCTGCTGCCGCTCCTGCCGCTGAAGCCGCTTCTGCACCTGCTGCCGCTCCTGCTGCTGAAGCCGCTTCTGCACCTGCTGCTGCACCCGCCGCTGCTCCGGCTGCAAAGCACTAAGCATCACGCTTCTTAAGCAACACAAAAAAGCCGGCGCAAGCCGGCTTCTTCTTTATCTATCATTCCACTCAGATAATTTCGCGCCAGGCGAATCCTTCCTCCTGCGTCGCCACCCCCACCCAACCTGCTTCGCAATTCAGCACGCCACTCAAAGCCTGCACTGCGAGTGACGCCGTATTGTTCTTGCGGCTCAGATGCGCGGCAATCAGATGCTGCAAACGGCTCGCATCCAACCTGCTCAAAATACCGGCGGCATCCTGGTTGTTCAGATGCCCGAAGCGTCCGCCCACGCGCTGCTTGAGGCTGTATGGGTAATCACCGCCCATCAGCATGCCGCTATCGTGGTTGCACTCCAATACCAGCGCATGACAACCGCTCAGGGTCTGTTCGATATAAGCCGTACTGCATCCGGTATCGGTCAGTACGCCGAGTCGCCGCACACCATCGCTGAACACAAATTGCACCGGCTCGGCGGCATCGTGCGGAACCGGGTAGGGAGTGATTTCGATCTCACCGATCACGAATGGCTGGTTGGGATCGATCTCATGGACACAAGCAATATCGGCAAAGACTCCCGGCTGGCGTGTGACCGGACAAATGTTTTCCGTACTGCGCAATGTGCCGTGGCTAAGCCAGACCGGTAGGTTGAATTTGCGCGCCAGCCGTGCCACGCCACCAATGTGGTCGCCGTGCTCATGCGTGACGACAATGCCGCTCAACTGTTCGGCAGATACGCCCAGACGTGCCAGCCGCAAGAGCGTGTCTTGCAGTCCAAAGCCGCAGTCCATCATTACCAGCGTCTGACGGCTACCCGGACAAGAGTTTTTCGTACCGGCTGCAACCAGCAGCGCGTTGCCTTCGCTGCCGCTGCCCAGAGAGGCAAATTTCATGGAGCGGATCGCCTGACAGCCTACTGATTGATATTCTTGTAAATCGCCTCGATCATCTGCTTGGTCGCATCGTCGCTTGCGCCGTCCTGGTCGGTAACGGACACTTCGCACGCCGCACCGCCATCCTTGACGCTCACGCGATAACGCGTATTGCTGTCTTCGCTGCCCGTCCAGAACTGCAGCTTGTCCAGCCAGCCTTTTTCCGCCTTGGCCGGCCGCAGGAAATAGATGCCCTTGACACGATCCTTGTCTTCCACCGCCAGCCCCGCGCGCTCGATAGCCAGCCCCACCCTGCGCCATGACCGGTCGAACGCATCGTTCACCACAATGATCTTGCTGCCGTCGAAAATTTCCTCCAGGCTGGCCGTTCCGGCCGGACCGGAGGCATTGACCGTTACCGCAGTACTGGCCACCGCCACCGTACTGACCGCCGCCTTGGCTTCGCTCGGCACAACCTCTCTGGCGCTGCGATCTTGGGTTGCTGCATTGCCCTTGCTGTAATCGGAATAAGTCGCGACACCTTCGCCATCTCCCTGCGGCACTCTGTAGCGTTCATCGCTGGCGGGCGCAGTCAGGTCAGGCGGCACTTCCAGTGCCGGCACTTGCCCCGCCTCGGTGCCATAATCGATGCGCTTGCTGCCCAAGCCAAGCGACTTGCAACCCACCAGCAATACCAGCACCACACAGGAAATTCCGATCTGCCAAACTTTCATTGTTTCTCTCCAGCCATACAAGCAATTAATTGAGCACACCCGCTTGGCGCATCGCCGCCTCGACCGCCCCGTGTGCTGATTGCGACAGAGGCGTAAGCGGCAGGCGCAGCACATTTTTCATTTTACCCATGCGCGCCACCGCCCACTTCACCGGGATCGGATTGGCTTCGACGAACAGATTGCGGTGCAAACCGAGCAGGCGGAAATTGATTTCGCGCGCTTTCGCCACTTCGCCGTTCAGGGCTGCCGCACACATCTCGCGCATCAGCCCGGGCGCGACGTTCGCGGTCACCGAAATCGTACCATGCGCGCCGAGCAGCATCAGCGCCAGCGTGCTGGCATCGTCGCCGCTGTAGATGGCAAAGTCCCCAGGCGCTCGCTGCAGCAGATCGCTGCCGCGCTCGATATTGCCGGTCGCGTCCTTGATGCCGACGATGTTGGGGATCTGCGCCAGGCGCAGCACGGTATCGTTGCTCATGTCGGCAACGGTACGGCCCGGTACGTTGTACAGGATGTGCGGCATGTCCACCGTCTCGGCGATGGCCCTGAAGTGCCGGTACAGCCCTTCCTGGGTCGGTTTGTTGTAATAGGGCACCACCGTCAGCGATGCATCCGCACCGGCCTTTTTCGAGAACGCCGCCAGCTCGATGGCCTCTCGGGTCGAGTTAGCGCCGGTTCCGGCGATGACCGGAATGCGTCCGGCCGCGTGTTTCACCGCCTCGGCGATCAACAGCCCATGCTCTTCCACATCCACGGTAGGCGATTCGCCGGTGGTACCGACCACCACGATGCCGTTTGTCCCCTGCTCGACGTGAAAATCAATCAACGCACGGAATGCCACCAGGTCGAGGCTGCCATCCTCGTGCATCGGCGTAACGATTGCGACGATACTGCCCTTGATCATTTTTCCTGCCACCAGAATAAAGTGCGGCATTCTACCGCAATACGGCAACGCGCCAAAGGGCGGCGCGACAAATGATGCGCCGCTGTGGAATAATGGCGCCACTGTTGAATTTACCCTTTGCCATGCCTTCGACCACCCTAGCCACCCTGCATCCCGGCGAGCTCGCCACCATTGTCGCGATCCACGCCGAGGAAGCCCTGCATCAGCGCCTGCTCGCGCTGGGTTTCCGCAGCGGCAAGCAGATCGAGCTGATCCGCAAGGCCAGCTTCTCCGGCCCGTTGCAGGTGCGCATCGGCACCACCGACATCCTGCTGCGGCGCAGCGAGGCCGCCAAAATCATGGTGTGCAAGGCATGAATCTTAAAAACTCTATTCACCACGAAGGGCACGAAGAGGCTCGCAAGGATATTTCTCAATTGCCTGCCATTTCCGGTGACATTGAAGATTGGTGCAATCCGTTGAGAATTCTTCGTAATCTTCGTGCCTTCGTGGTGCAAACAAGGATTCCCGGATGAAACGCATCGCGCTGCTCGGCATGCCCAATACCGGCAAATCCACGCTGTTCAACCGCCTGACCGGCGGCGCGGCGCGCGTCGGCAACTGGCCTGGCATTACCGTCGAATTGCTCAGCGGCAAGATCCTGCTGGGCAGCGACATGGTGGAAATCATCGATCTGCCCGGCATCTACGACCTGCACGGCTTCTCGGATGACGAACAGGTGGTGCGCCACTTCCTGCACGACAACGTGCCGGATCTCGCGCTGGTCATCCTCAACGCCACGCAGATCGAGCGCCAGATGAGCCTGTTGCTGCAACTCAAGCAACTCAACATGAACCTGGTGGTGCTGCTCAACATGGCGGACGAAGCCAAGAAATACGGCATCACCATCGACGGCAAGAAAATGTCCGAACTGCTGGGCATGCCGATTTTCCTGCTCAGCGGCAAATATGGCACCGGTTATCCGGAAGCCCTGCAGGCGATCGCCAAAGCGTTGCGCTATCCGACACCCGACATGGCCGAGCAACTGCGCAGCAAGCTGGAGCAGGACGTGCATATCGAAACGGAAATGGCGCGCGTGCTCAGGCATACCGTGCAAATCCCGGCGCAACTGCCGGAAAATCTCACCGAAAAACTGGATCGGGTGATGCTGCATCCGCGGCTGGGGCTGCCGATTTTTTTCGCCATCATGTACCTGCTGTTCCAGGGCATCTTCATGCTCGGTCTGCCGCTGCAAACCGGTGTCGCCAGCCTGTTCACCTGGCTGCGCGAGGCCGCGATTGCGCCGCTCTTGGGCGGGCTGCCGCCAGCCGCGCAGGGACTGCTGCTCGACGGCATATACAACGGCGTCGCCACCGTCGCTGCCTTCGTGCCGATCATCGTGCTGTTCTTCCTGTTCATGGCGATGGTGGAAGACAGCGGCTATCTGTCGCGTGCCGCGTTCCTGATGGATGCGCTGATGGCGCGCCTGGGACTGGATGGGCGCGGCTTCGTCATGCTGCTGATGGGCTTCGGCTGCAACGTGCCCGCGCTGATGGGCACGCGCGTGATGCGCTCGCGCGCGATGCGCCTGCTCACCATGCTGGTGATCCCGTTCTCGCTGTGCTCGGCGCGCCTGCAAGTGTTCGCATTCATCACCGCCGCGCTATTCTCGCCCAAGGCCGCACCGGTCGTATTGTTCAGCCTGTACCTGTTCAGCTTCGCCGCCGCGATACTCACCGCACTGCTGTTCAAGAGCAAATTCCGGAGCAACGAACCGTTCGTGCTGGAACTGCCGCCGTACCGCTTTCCTACCGCTTACCAGATCGTCATGCGCGGCTGGCTGGAAATACATCACTTCCTGCGCCGCGCCACCAAGTTCATCATCGCCGGCGTCGTGCTGGTCTGGCTGCTCACCAACCTGCCGCCGTCCGCCGTGCCCGCCAGCGGCGATACGCTGGCGGGCATGATCGGCAGCTTCCTGCAGCCGATCTTCGCTCCCATCGGCATTAACGAGCAACTCACCATCACGCTGATCTTCGGCTTCGTCGCCAAGGAGATCGTCATAGGCGCGCTCGCGGTGATTTACGGCCTGAGCGGTACGGCACTGAGCGGCGCGCTTGGGCAGCAACTGGATTGGGTGCAGGCATACAGCTTCATGCTGTTCACCCTGATCTATATGCCATGCCTTTCTACCATCGCCACACTGAAGAGTGAATCCAAAAACCCTGGATTTGTCCTGTTTTCCATCTTCTGGTCGCTGGCGCTGGCCTGGCTGACCAGCTTTGCGTT
>DASTNS010000034.1:0-26017 GCA_035720625.1 Gallionella sp.
GAACGCAGCGCGTTACACCCCCTACGTGAAAATCGCCGCGGCGATCGACGCCAAAAAACTGGCCGAGCTGTATGTCCGCCTCTATCCGCTGTTCCAGCAGGCCTACGAAGAACTGGGTTACCCGAAGAAATATTTCAACGACCGCCTGATCGTGGTACTCGACGATCTGCTGGCTGCGCCGGACATCAAGGAGCCGATCAGACTGATTCGCCCCAATGTGTTTTACCTGTTTGCCGACTCCGACCTTGAAGGGCGTTCCATCGGCCAGCGTATCCTGATGCGCACAGGCGGCAAGAACGAGGCCATCATCAAGGCCAAGCTACGCGAGATCAAACAGGAACTGCTGCTCCACATGCGTGAGAAGAAGGTTGGGAGCACCGGGTGATCGGGGCTTCAGCGAACACCCGGCAATCGCATGGTGTGCTTCACGCACCTACAGAATCATTGGTGCATGGAGTGCATTCTACCTTGACTCTGCATACAACTTGCCCGACAACAGGCTGGCGGAAATAATCAGCAGCGCACCCAGCCAGTCGCGCAGTTGCATCGCTTCATCGGCGAGAAAATACGATGCAGCGGCGGCGACCACCAGCTCGAACAGAAACAGGATAATGGCGCGGTTGGCGGGCAGATGGGCAAGTGCATACTGCACCGCAAAGCTGACGGCACACAGCACGATGCCGAGCAGCGCGAGTATCAGCCAGGCTTGTACATCGATTGCCAGCAGTTGATCCGGCAAGCCGCCTTGCCACCACAACAGCGGCGCGGTCAGCAAAGCCGTGCCGAACCACACGCTGTAGGATTTCGCCTCCACGCTCAGATGCGCGGCACGCCGCGATACCACATTGGACAGTGCGAAAGCCATGCCCGCCGACAGACCGATCCATTCAGCAAGATTATTTGGCAGCGGCAGTCCGAGTTGCGGCTCCCACAGCATGATGAGTGCGCCGCTGAAAGACAGCGCGATGATGAGGTAACCATAGCGATTGAGCCGCTCATCCAGCAGCCAATAGGAAAACAGGATCGTCCACAGCGGCGCGAGATAGAACAGCAACAGCACGCGCATCACTTCGCCGTGCAGCACCGCCAGCACATAGCCGAAATTCGTCCAGCCCGCGCTCAATACCAGCGCCACCGCCCACCAGCCGGCACGCGGGAGCTCGCGCCAGACGCGCGGCAGCATGAATGCGCCACACAGCATCGCCAGCACATAGGTGAGCAGCGTGGCCAGCGCGCCGGATACGCCGATATCCTGCAGCACCCGGTAGGGATACCAGATCAATCCCCACACCAGCGAGCCGCTCAACACTCCGGCAATCGGCATCAGATTTTGTTTTGATGGCACTCGCTACACCTTTATAATTCCGCAACTCAAAAAACATCTGGATTCCCGCCTGCGCGGGAATGACGAACAAAAAATGAACCCCGACTTGAACAGGCTCCAGCCCTATCCGTTCCAGAAACTCGCCGCGCTGTTTCGCGAGGTCACGCCGAACCAAAACTATCGCCCGATCAGCCTGTCCATCGGCGAACCGAAGCACGCCACGCCGCAGTTCATCAAGGATGCGCTGACCGCCAGCCTCGACGGGCTGGCGAATTATCCCACAACCGCTGGCAGCGACGCGCTGCGCAATGCCATCGCGAACTGGCTGGCGGCGCGCTACGGCATTCCGCTGCCGGATGCGAGGACCCAGGTATTGCCGGTGAACGGCAGCCGCGAGGCATTGTTCGCCTTCGCCCAGACGGTGATCGACCGCACGAGGAATGACCCGGCAGTGGTTTGCCCCAATCCGTTTTACCAGATTTACGAAGGTGCGGCGTTGCTGGCCGGAGCCACGCCGCACTTTCTCAATACCCTGCCGCAGGACAACTATGCGCTGAACTTCGCGCAACTGCCGGAAGCAGTCTGGCAACGCGCGCAACTGGTCTACGTCTGTTCACCGGGCAACCCGACCGGCCGCGTGATACCGCTACAGGAATGGCAGACGCTGTTCGATATGTCCGACCGCTACGGCTTCGTGATCGCCTCGGACGAGTGCTATTCGGAAATCTATTTTGGAACGGACAAACCCCTGGGAGCATTGCAGGCTGCGCAACGACTGGGGCGCAGCGACTATCGCAACCTGGTGGTGTTCTCCAGCCTGTCGAAACGCTCCAATGTGCCGGGGATGCGCTCCGGCTTCGTCGCGGGCGACGCGGCGGTCATTGCAAAATTCACGCTGTATCGCACTTATCACGGCTCGGCAATGAATCCGGCGATCCAGGCCGCGAGCATCGCCGCATGGAGCGATGAGGCGCATGTTGCGGAAAACCGCCGCCTGTATGCGGAGAAATTCGCCAGGGTGCTGGAGATACTCAAGCCGGTGTTGCCGGTCACACCGCCCGATGCCGGCTTCTATATGTGGATACGCACGCCAGTTGCCGATACCGCCTTCGCGCAAGCCTTGTATCGCGACTATAATGTGACCGTGCTGCCCGGCAGCTATCTGGCGCGCACCGCCCAGGGGGTGAATCCCGGTGAAAATTTCGTGCGCCTGGCGCTGGTCGCCAACATGGAAGAGACTGTGGAAGCGGCGCGGCACATTATCAAGTTTACAAAAAACATGAAGCAGTAATGAGCCACCGATTAACACCGATTACCACGGATTAAATCCGTGTTTCATCCGTGGTAATCCGTGGCCAAGATTCAGCCAACGATATAAAGGATCACCATGACAGAATTACAAGCCATCATCGAGCAGGGTTTCGAACGCCGTGCCGGGATCACCCCGCATAATGCCGACGCGCAACTCAAGGAAGCGGTCGATGCCGTCATCACCCGGCTCGACCAGGGCAAGCTGCGCGTCGCCGAAAAAACAGACGGGCAATGGGTGACGCACCAATGGCTGAAGAAAGCCGTGTTGCTGTCGTTCCGCATGGAGGACAATTCTTTCGTCAAAGGCGGTTTTACCAACTATTACGACAAGGTGCCGTCCAAATTTGCCGACTACAACAGCCGCGATTTCCGCGAAGGCGGTTTCCGCGTGGTGCCGCCGGCTGCGGCGCGCAAAGGCGCATTCATCGCCAAAAACGTGGTGCTGATGCCCTCCTATGTGAACATCGGTGCATATGTCGATGAAGGCACGATGGTAGACACCTGGGCGACGGTCGGCTCATGCGCTCAGATCGGCAAGAATGTGCACCTGAGCGGCGGCGTGGGCATCGGCGGCGTGCTGGAGCCGGTGCAGGCCAACCCCACTATCATCGGCGACAATTGCTTCATCGGCGCGCGCTCGGAAATCGTGGAAGGCGTGATCGTCGAAGACAACAGCGTGATCTCAATGGGCGTATTCATCGGCCAGAGTACCAAAATTTATGACCGCGAAACCGGTGAGGTGAGCTATGGCCGTGTGCCGGCCGGATCAGTGGTGGTCAGCGGCAGCCTGCCTTCCGCAGATGGCAAATACAGCCTGTACTGCGCGGTGATCGTGAAGAAGGTGGACGCCAAGACCTTGTCCAAGGTAGGCATCAACGAATTGCTAAGAGGAATTTAATACAGGATCGGGGATTGAGAGAAAACCATTGCATGCTCCCCTTCACTCCTCGATCCACGCTCCTTAATCCTTCCATTAGGAGAACAACATGATCGTTACACCCTTGCTGCAACTGTCTGCCGATAAACAAGCTTCCGACTTATTCTTCTCGGTCGGAGCACCGGTCAACATCAAGATAGACGGCATCGCCATGCCGGTCAACGCGCAGGTACTGGATGCCGAGATCATCAAGCGCATCGCCTACGAGATAATGTCGCCGAAGCAGATCGCCGAGTTTGAAGCCAAAATGGAAATGAATTTCTCGTTCCGCCACGATGGCATCGGCAACTTCCGCGTCAACATTTTTCGCCAGCGCGGCGATATCGCTATCGTGATCCGCCATGTCAAAGGCAAGATCGAAAATGTGGAAAACCTGCACCTGCCCAGCGTGCTGAAAGAGTTGATCATGGAAAGGCGCGGCCTGGTGCTGGTGGTCGGCGCAACCGGCTCCGGAAAGTCCACTACGCTCGCCGCGATGATTGAGCACCGCAACAGCATCAATAGCGGCCATATCCTGACCATCGAAGACCCGATCGAATACATCTTCGGGCACGGCAAATCCATCGTGAACCAGCGCGAAATCGGCACCGACACCCTCACCTACGAGAATGCGTTGTCCAGCGGGATGCGCGAAGCACCGGACGTGCTGATGATCGGCGAGGTGCGCGACCGCGAGACACTCAAGCACGCGCTGATCTTCGCACAAACCGGCCACCTGTGCCTGACCACGCTGCACGCCAACAACAGCTACCATGCGCTGAACCGTATCGTGAATTTCTTCCCCTATGACTCGCGGCAAAGCGTGCTGTCCGACCTGTCGATGTGTCTGCGCGCGGTGATCTCGCAGCGCCTGGTACGCAACGTGAATGGCAAGCAAATGCCCGCCGTGGAAATTCTGCTGAACACTTCGTTGATCGCCGACCTGATCAAGAACGACGAGATCGACAAGATCCGCGATGCCATCGAGAAGAGCGTTTCCACCGGTTCGCAAACCTTCGAGCAGGCGCTGTACAAGCTGTTCAAGACCGGGCAGATCACCAAGGAAGAGGCGATGCGCAATGCTGACTCGGCGAGCAATCTGTCCACCCTGATCGATTTCTCGGAACGCACCAACACCATGAAAGTGCCGGTATTCAACCCTAATCAGGAAGCGCCAAAGAGTCCAAAACCGCAATCCGATTTCAGCGGCATCAAGCTCAATCTGGACGAACCAAAATGAAACTGGTGAGCGCCCATTTACGCCATGTCTGAAACGCTGCAACTCGCGCAACAACTCATTGCACGCCACTCCCTCACTCCGGCGGATGACGGCTGCCTCGACATCATCGGCACGCGCCTCGCGCCGCTCGGATTCAGTCTGGAAAAAATGCGTTGCGGCGAGGTGGATAATTTATGGGCACGGCGCGGCAATGCCAAGCCGCTGGTGTGCTTCGCCGGACATACCGATGTAGTGCCGACCGGCCCGCTGGACCGGTGGGACAGCGATCCGTTCACGCCTGCCGTGCGCGACGGCATGTTATACGGGCGCGGTGCGGCAGATATGAAAGGTTCGCTGGCGGCATTCGTCACCGCGATCGAAAAATTCGTCGCCGGACATCCCCAGCATCGCGGCTCCATCGCCCTGCTGCTCACCTCCGATGAAGAGGGCGTGGCGGTGGACGGTACAGTGCGCGTGGTCGAAGCGTTGCGTGAACGCAACGAGCCGATCGATTACTGCATCGTCGGCGAACCGACTTCGGTAGCCAGAACCGGCGATACCATCAAGAACGGGCGGCGCGGCTCGCTGTCCGGCACACTCACCGTCAAGGGCGTGCAGGGTCACATCGCCTATCCGCATCTGGTCAGGAACCCCATCCACCTCGCCGCGCCCGCGATTGCCGAACTGGCCGCGACGGTATGGGACGAGGGCAACGAATATTTTCCGCCGACCTCCTGGCAAATTTCCAATATCCACGGCGGCACCGGCGCGGCCAATGTGGTGCCCGGCACGCTGGATATCCTGTTCAACTTCCGCTTCTCCACCGCCAGTACGGTGGATAGCCTGAAGAACAAAGTCCGCGCGATCCTGGATCGGCACAGCCTGGAATATGACTTGCGCTGGGAGTTATCCGGCAACCCTTACCTCACCCCGCGCGGCAACCTGGTGGACACGGTCAGCTCCGCGATACGCGAAGTGACCGGCGTGGCAGCCGAACTCTCCACCGGCGGCGGCACTTCCGACGGGCGCTTCATCGCCGGCATCTGCCCGCAGGTGATCGAACTCGGCCCGCTCAACGCCACCATCCACAAGATCAACGAATGCGTGGCGGTGGCCGACCTCGACGCGTTGTCAGAGATATACTTCCTGACCCTGCGCAAGCTGCTGGCCGAATGAACCTGAAAAACACAGTTGAGATGTTTTTAGGTGCGAATTCATTCGCACTGACAACAGGTTATGTGCAGATGAATCCACACCTACGGAATCAATGCAATGCTATGAATCAGCAAGGCTTTCATCACCAACTGCGGGTTCAAGGATGAAATACCTCATCCTGATCCTGCTCGTCACCGCGCTGCTGTGGATCGTTTCCATCGCATGGGCGAACCGGCGCAAGTCTCCCTGCGACAACCGCGACAGCGGCGGGGGCGGAGGTGATTGATGAGTAATTATTTTTCGGAAGCGGCACAGAATCTTCGCACCGTGCGCGATTGTCTGCGCTTTGCGGTCAGCCGCTTCAACCAGGCCGGATTGTTCTTTGGGCATGGCAGCGACGATGCTTACGACGAAGCGGCATATCTTATTCTGCACACGCTGCACCTGCCGCTGGATCGACTGGAGCCGTTTCTGGATGCCGCCCTCACCCATACCGAAATGTACGAAGTGCTGAACATCATCGAAAAACGTGTGGAACAACGCATCCCGGCAGCCTATTTGACCCATCAGGCCTTCCTCGGCGACTTCAGTTTTTATGTGGATGAACGCGTCATCGTGCCGCGTTCCTTCATCGCCGAACTGCTGCGCGATCAGCTCGCGCCGTGGATCGCTGAAGCGGATAAGATCGGCAACGTATTGGACTTGTGCACCGGCAGCGGCTGCCTTGCCATCCTCGCCGCGCATGCTTTCCCCAATGCCAGCGTGGATGCGGTGGACTTGTCGCCGGCCGCGCTGGCCGTCGCTGAACGCAACGTCGCCGATTATGGCCTGCAAGAGCGCGTGAACCTGATCGAATCCGATCTGTTCGCCAGGCTGGGCGGCAGGCAGTACGACCTCATCATCAGCAACCCGCCCTATGTCGATGCCGAATCGGTCGCCGCGCTGCCGCAGGAATACCTGCACGAACCGAAGCTGGCACTCGGCAGCGGCCATGACGGGCTGGATGCCACACGCGTCATCCTCAAACATGCCGCACAGCACCTTACCGGAAATGGCTTGCTGGTAGTCGAGATCGGCCATAACCGCGAGGCGCTGGAAGCCGCCTACCCGAACCTGCCGTTCACCTGGCCGGATGTCAGCGCGGGCGACCAGTTCGTGTTCATGCTGCACCGCAATGATCTGATTTAATTCATGCCGGTCGATCACTACGAGAACTTCCCCGTCGCCTCAATCATGATGCCCAGGCGGCTGCGCAAGCCGGTTGCGGCGATTTACCATTTTGCGCGTGCGGCAGACGACATCGCCGATGAAGGCAAACTCCCCGATGAGGAACGGCTCAGGCAGCTCGACGAATTTCGCGCCGAACTGGCGCGCATTGCCCAGAATGAAACGCCGCTCACGCCGTTGTTCCGCAACCTCGCCGCAGAAATTCAACAGCATGCGCTGCCGATACAGCCGTTCTATGATTTACTCGACGCCTTCTCGCAGGACGTGGTGAAGAAGCGCTATGCGAACTTCGATGAGCTGCTCGACTACTGCCGCCGCTCCGCCAATCCGGTCGGCACGCTGCTGCTGCATCTTTACGGGGAAGCCACGCCAGTCAACATCGTCTATTCGGATGCCATCTGCACCAGTCTGCAACTGATCAATTTTTGGCAGGATGTCACGAAGGATTACGCCATCGGGCGCATCTATCTGCCGCTGGATGATCTGGCGCAATATGGCGTGAGCGAGGATCAGATCGCGCAGGGCATTGCCGACGATGCATGGCGCAGGCTGATACAATTTCAGATAAGCCGCGCCCGCGCGATGATGATCTCGGGTGCGCCGCTCGGCAGCATCCTGACCGGACGCATCGGACTGGAAATGCGCATGATCATCACGGGCGGTTTGCGCATCCTCGACAAGCTGGAAGCCGCGCAGTTCGACATGTTCCGCCACCGCCCGGTATTGCGCCCGTTCGACTGGGTTATCATGCTGGCCAAAAGTGCGCCGTTTAATATTTAATCCAAAAGACCATTGAGCCACAGATTGACACGGATACACACGAAAAAAAACCTGCGGTTGAAAATATCCCTCCAGTACAAGCGGTAACTGCGTCGTGCTGGGATGTTATCCGTGGACATCCGTGTTAATCCGTGGCCAAGAACACATTAAAATGACCCCAGACCAATATTGCCAGGACAAGGCCGCAGCCAGCGGCTCCAGTTTCTATTACAGCTTCCTGTTCCTGCCGCCGGACAAGCGCCGCGCCATCACCGCACTGTATGCCTTCTGCCGCGAAGTGGACGATGTGGTGGACGAGTGTTCGGACGCCAGCGTGGCGCGCGCCACGCTCAACTGGTGGCGCGGGCAGGTGGCGGAAATCTACGGCGGCAAGCCGCAGCATCCGGTCGCGCAGGCGCTGGTTCCGGTGGTGAAGCAGTTCGACCTCGCGCAGGAGCATTTGCTGGAAATCATCGACGGCATGGAGATGGATATCGACCAGCCGCGCTACCCGGATTTCAAGTCGCTGCAACTGTATTGCTACCGCGTCGCGTCGGTGGTCGGGCTGCTGTCCGCCGAGATCTTCGGCTACAGCGACCGCCGCACGCTGAAATACGCGCACGACCTCGGCATCGCCTTCCAGCTCACCAACATCATCCGCGATGTCGGCGAGGATGCGCGGCGCAACCGCATCTACCTGCCGATGGACGAGATGCGGCAGTTCGGTGTAACGGCAGCGGACATTCTCCAGGCGCGCGAAACGGAAAACTTCCACAAGCTGATGGCGTTCCAAGTCGAGCGAGCGCAACGTTACTACCGGCATGCGCTCGAGCACCTCCCCGCCGCAGATCGCAAGGCGCAGCGTACCGGCCTGATCATGGCGGCGATCTACCGCACCACGCTGGATGAGGTCGCCGCCAGCGGCTGTCATGTTTTGCGCGAGCGAATTTCACTCGGCACTGGCTACAAACTGTGGCTGGCCTTCAGGACGTGGCTCGGGAATTGAAATATTCCCTCTCCCTAACCCTCTCCCACAAGCGGGAGAGGGGACTATCGTCATTTCTCCCATGCGGGAAAAATACTCTTTGAATACTGCCATCATCGGCGGCGGCTACGCCGGCATGGCGGCAGCGGTCGCCCTGGCAGAACGCGGCATCTCCGTCACCGTATTCGAGAGCGCCAGGCAGCTCGGCGGACGCGCGCGCGGCGTGCTGCACAACGGCATGCAGCTCGACAACGGCCAGCATCTGCTGCTCGGCTGTTATCGCCAGACCCTGCGCCTGATCGAACAGGTCGGCGGCAACCTTGAACGGGACTTCCTGCGCCTGCCGCTGCAACTCGATTTGCACGGCGAGTTTTCTCTCCGGGCGCCGCGCCTGCCCGCGCCGCTGCACCTTCTAATGGCCCTGCTCAACGCGCAAGGTCTGCCGTTCGGTGCACGCCTCAACGCCGCACGCTTCATGCTCGCGCTGCGCTGCATCAACTTCACGCTCCCTCCCCCCGCAGGCGGGGGAGGGGCTGGGGAAAAGGGCAGTGACATGACGGTCGCCGAGCTGCTCGCACAGCACGGCCAGGATGCCGAACTGGCACAGAAGCTCTGGGAACCGCTGTGCATCGCCGCGCTGAACACGCCCATCCACAAGGCCTCCGCGCAGGTACTGCTCAATGTGCTGCGCGACGCGCTGAATCAATCGCGCGCCGACAGTGACATGCTGCTGCCGCGCACAGATTTCACCACGCTGTTCCCGCAGCGCGCCGCGAGCTACGTCGAACGGCGCGGCGGCGAGGTGCTCACCTCATGCGGCGTGGAAGCGATCATCCACAAAGACGACGGGATCGAACTCGTCACCACGCAAGGGGTAGAACAGTTCAGTCATGCGATCTGTGCCGCACCGCCCGCGGTTGCCGCCAAACTGTTGCGCCCAGTCGCGGCGCTTGAAAGCGTCGCGGTGCAGATCGAAACCTTGCAGCATCAGCCGATCTATACCGTGTATCTGCGCTATCCAAGCCACGTGCGCCTGCCGCATCCGATGATCGGCCTGCACCGGCGCTTCAGCCAGTGGCTGTTCGACAAGGGCCAAATCGCCGGCCAGCACGGCCTGCTCGCCGCGGTGATCAGCGCGGAAGGCATCCATCAGGAATTGCCCCAGGAACAACTGGCGCAAAAAGTGATCGCGGAACTGCGCGAAGAATTCGGCATCGCCGGGCTGCCGGAATGGTTCAAGGTCATCGCTGAAAAACGCGCCACCTTCACCTGCGCACCCAACCTGCAGCGCCCGCCACAACAGACCGCCCTGCCCAGCCTGTTGCTGGCAGGCGACTACACTGCAGGCGACTACCCCGCCACGCTGGAAGGCGCGGTGTTGAGCGGGCTGCGCTGTGCCGGCCTGATTTTCGAATCGTGATGATGTGTCGACGACGCATGTTTTATTGTTATAATAGGCGACCGTAATACTCAACTTTTAATCGAAAATCGATTGAAGAGCGGATATGCCAACCGCGCCATTTAGTTATTTATAAGGATACCGACATGAAAACCATTGCGGAATTTATGGCCGCCGGCCATAAGACCTGTGACAATGAATTCGCCGACGCCGAAACAGCCGCCCTCACCGACGACTGGGATGAGGCCGAAGCTGCCTTCAAAGCTTTTCGCGACGACATGGCACGGCATTTCCGGATGGAAGAGGATGTGCTCTTTCCTGCGCTGGCGTCTGCCGGTGGCCCTGCCGGCCCGGTGCACGTCATGCTCATGGAACACGGGCAGATCAAGGAACTCCTCAAACAGATGGGTACAGCATTGGAAAGCAAAGATGCGCAGGAATATGGCGGCCTTTCGGAAACCCTGTTGATGGTAATGCAGCAGCATAACCACAAGGAAGAGCAAATCCTCTATCCCATTATGGACCAGATTCTGTCAAAAGAACGTGAAACTCTCTTCGGCCGCATGCAGGCTGTTTGACAACGATGACGGAACTCGACGTACGCGGACTGCCTCCGCCGGAACCTTTCGAGAACATCATTCGCGCGCTGCAAACGCTTTCCGGCAAAGATACCCTGCAAGTGCTTATCCACCGCGAACCCTTTCCGCTCTACGAAATGTTGCGCAGCGCCGGTTATGCATGGCAAACCACTGCGCTTGCGGATGGCGATTTTGAAATCCTGATCACCCGCGCCGCATGAAAATAGCCTCGCTCAGTACCGAACAGGCCCCGCCGATTGGCGTGCCGTTGCGCTTCTTTATCGTGGCGCCGGTTTTTCTGGCGCTGGCTGGGCTGCTGCTGGTAATGGCCGGCGGCAATCCGTTTGCGGAACTGCGTTCCCCCGCGCAAATCGCCGCCACGCATTACGTTACCTTGGGATTCATGGCGATGATCATGCTGGGCGCCATCCAGCAATTGCTGCCGGTGGTGATCGGCAGCCCGATGCCCGCATCCCGGCTGGTGGCATGGTTCACTTTCCTGCCGCTGATAGCGGGAGTGCTGTCGTTGTCCGCCGGTTTTATGCTGGGCAGGATGGAACTGCTCAATTTCTCCTGGCCGCTGCTGGGATTGGCTTTCCTGGTATTCATCGCTGCCAGCCTGACCAGCCTGGCGCGCGCCACCGCAAAGAATGCGACGAAAACCGCCCTGTTGCTGGCCATCCTTTCGCTCGCGGGCGCCGCCACATTCGGCATGCTGCTGGCCAGAGGCTACGCCGCCGGCCTGCCCCTGCCCTATGCCAAGCTGGCGGCCGCCCATATCAGCCTGGCCTTGGGCGGCTGGGTGCTGCTGCTGGGTATCGGCGTGTCTTACCAGGTTGTGCCGATGTTCCAGCTTACCCCGAACTATCCGAAATGGCTGACCGCCGGCTTAGCTCCCGCAATTTTTGCCGCCCTGCTGCTGAATCTGGCGCTGCTCCTCCCGGAATCGGTACCGCACTGGGCAAAATTCATCGCGGAAAGCATCTTCTGGTCACTGGCCTGCTGTTTCGCCGTGGTCACGCTCAGGCTGCAAAATCAGCGCCGCCGCCGTGTTCCGGATGCCCCATTGAGTTTCTTCCGGCTGGGCATGTTCTCGCTGCTGCTTGCCGCATTATTTTCGCTGGCCGCGCTGACTTTCCCGGCAGCCGGCGATTATCTCCGGACACTATCCGCCCTGGCTTTTCTGCTGGGCTTCGCACTGTCCTTGATCCAGGGCATGCTTTATAAAGTCGTCCCGTTCCTGGTCTGGTTCCACCTGTTTCGCGGCGGTATATCGACCGGCATCCCGAACATGAAGAACATCATCCCGGAGCCCTGGATGTGGCGGCATCTGTGGCTGCACAGCGGCACGCTGCTTGCGGCACTGCTGGCGCCCTGGTGGAGCGTGGCGGCATGGCTGGTGATGCTTGGGCTGCTGCTACAGGGAGCGCTGCTGGGCTATGGCGTCTTTACCGGCATCGCGGTTTACCGGCGCACCTTCCGGAAAATCGAACAGGCATCACCCTGAGGTTCTCATGAGTTACATGCTGATCAAACACTTCCACATCTCCTGCGCAGTCCTCAGCTTCACGCTATTCTTCCTGCGCGGCATCTGGAGTTTCAACAGCTCGCCCATCATGCGGCAACGCTGGATCAAGGTGGTGCCGCATGTCGTGGATACACTGCTGCTCGTCAGTGCGCTTACACTGGCTTTCACCATCCACCAATACCCATTCGTGGATGCGTGGCTGACCGCCAAGGTCTTCGGCCTGCTGCTGTATATCGGGCTGGGCTTCATCGCAATGAAATACGGCAAGAGCAAAACCATCCGTGTTTCCGCATGGCTGGCGGCACAGGCGGTGTTCGCCTACATCGTGCTGGTCGCCATCAACCACAACCCCTTGCCGCTTATTCATTGAGGACAATCAAATGATTTCATTTGCATCCGGCGAAGCCGCCCCCAGTTTCGATCATCCGCTGGAAATGCTGCACGCCTGCCATGGCAAGATCCATCGGCAACTCGACACCCTGCAAAAACTGGCTGCCCATTTGCCCACCCATGGTTGCGACCGGCAAGCGCAACAGGCCGCACAGAGCATTCTGCGCTACTTCGACACCGCCGGACAGTTTCATCATCAGGACGAAGAAGAAAATTTATTCCCCACCCTGCTTGCCCTGACCGTTCCGGACAGCGCGCAGGTGAAGGCCTTGATCGAAGACCTGCTCGCACAGCACGCCGTGATGTTCGCCGCATGGAGCGATGCGCGTGCGGTATTGGTGAAACTTGCCGAAGGGGTGAATACGCCGCTGCCCGAAGCGCTGGTAGAAAAACTGGTCGGCAGCTACACCCCGCATATCGAACTTGAAGAAACCCAACTGCTGACGCTTTCCGCGCGCCTGCTCAGTCCGCAGCAAATCATGGAATTGGGGAAAAGCATGGCGGAACGGCGCGGCGCAAAATTCCCTTCGCTACCAGCCGCCTGATTTCCCGTGTCTTGGTGGATTGGGCTGAACGCGACACGAGTGACTCTTTCCGTCTCGAACCGGCCGGTTGTTGACTTAGTGGAAATGCGATAGAGTCGCGCCATCTAGTCGCCGAGCTTCAGGTAAATTCCAGTCGCTATCTTAAACCGAGAACAGGAGACGAATCATGAGCCGTCATTTCAATCTGCCCGCTCGCCTTTGCGCATTTTCACTGGTTGCCTTGTTTGCCGCCACACCGGCGGCCGCCGACCGGCCATCCTGGGTCGAGGGCGGCCAGGGGAACAAGCAGGAGAAAAAGAGCGAAGAGCGCCACAAGGATCGCCAGAACGACAGTCGCCGTGAATCAGGGAAAACCCATTTTGACGATGCCAACCGCCGCATCGTCAATGACTACTACGGCGCAAAATTCCGCGCCGGCAAGTGCCCTCCCGGGCTGGCCAAGAAAAAGAATGGCTGCCTGCCGCCCGGCCAAGCCAAGAAATGGGGTATGGGGCAACCGCTGCCGGCAGACCTGAGGCGCTACGACCTGCCGCATGATCTGCTGGTTCGCCTGCCTACCCCTCCCAGCGGCCATCGTTACGTGCGGGTCGCTTCGGACATCCTGCTGATCGCCATAGGCACCGGTATGGTGGTGGATGCCATCGAGGATATTGGCCGGTAATTCCAGTCCCGGCATTTCCCGGCATTCGCCGCGCGCATAGTGCCCGTTCCCCGGCAACACGCGCGGTCTAATGCTCCTTGCCGTCGATGCGCGGCTGCATGAGGATAGGAATATACCGCCAGGCAAGCAGCGCAAAACAGGCGAACCAGCACGACGCCGCAAGGTAAATCCAGTGCGTGTAAGCGGCTGGATAAATTTGCGGCGCGACGATGCGGAATACGAATGCCAACATCATGATCCACAGCGCCAGTTTGTCGAGCGCATCAAAAACCACCTTCCTGCCCGTATGCCCCTTCGATATCCTGACCAGCATCGCGGGAATGATCAGCCCCATCGCGCCGAAGGTGAAGACATGCACGGACATGGATGCGGCCCCTTCGAGATGGGTAATGCGCCTGAAAAATTCGATCAGCAACTGGGCGACGATGGCGAGATAGCCCAGATACATGATGCCGATGTCGAGCCGCCGTATCGCCAGTTGCGGCTTCCAGAAAACGAAGCGTCCGGCCAGCAGCAGCGCGAGCAGCAAGGCGATCCAGCCTGACAGTTGCGCCGGCATCAGGCTTTCGAAGACCAGCAGCAATCCGAGAAGCTTGATCGCCTTGTTCAGTACCGGGTTTTGCAGGATCGCCACATTGAATACGCCCTTCATGAACTGCGCCAGCGTCCGCTCCAGCATCACCAGAAAGGCCATCCGGAACAGCCCCAGTGTCATGCTCCAGCCGGCCTGCGCGTATTCGGCGCTGAGCATCAGGTTCTTAGCCACCAGGAAAACCGGGAGGATCAGCAGGAAAAAATAGTTGTCGGGGTAGAAGTCACCCTTGCGGTTGCGGATCAGCGTCCACAGCAGCATCGCCACAATGGAGCCGAGGAACAGGTTGTTGGAAAACCGGAACAGGAATGAGGGCCACGCACCTCCGAACCACATACCGATGCGTTCGAATATCCACGCGGCAGCCAGCAACATCAGCGCGTTGCCGTGATATCCGCGCACCTTCACCCAGTTCTTGGTTGAGGTCAGCAGGAAACCGCCGAGTATCGCCCAGCCGAAGCCGAAGAACATCTCGTGGGCATGCCACTGCACCGCGGAAAACGAGGTCACCGGCGCCGTGATGGCGCCCGAAAAGGACAATGCCCACAGGACCGGCAGGCTCAATCCGGACAAACACGCCAATGCGAAAAACGGGCGAAAGCCCACCAGCCAGAGCGGATGCGCGGACAATTTCATCTTGCCCTCCGACTGCCCGTTTGTGCGAGCCATAGAGGATAGGCGAGCGGCATTGAGCCGCATGATTGGCATACATCTTTAAAAACTGACAGAAGCATTCGATCTTTTTCCTTTTTGCTTAACTTAAAAATTCCCCGCACCTTCACCCACCGCCTCAACGCTATTTAATCTCTTCCACCTTGATCAGTACGCTGCGCTGCTCGTGTGTCCGGGATGCGCCGCGCGTGGAGAGGGTCGAGTCGTCATGGTTTTTCTGCTGCCCCAATCCACCCACTTCCAGCCATTCGCCGAGACGGCCGGATACGGTGCTGGAAGCCTGCTGGACACGCATGACCGGTTGGTCGCCGCTGCCCGGCACGAACGCGTCGTTCTGCGCGCTGATTTCCAGCGTCACCCGGTCGCCGCTGATGCGCGGCAGCACATAGAACCCGCTGCCCGCTTCCTGGTATTGCGTGCTGTCGATCACCTGCGTGCCCCACTGATTCTGGATCACCTGGCGCTGCGGAACGGGGACGGATTGCCCGCTGCGCACCAGCGCGCGATTGCCTTCCAGCACCTGCAGTTGCTGGGTGTTGCGCTCGTCCTCGATGAAGCGGGTGGAGTTCACCCTGGCCTTCAGCCTGTCCTGCCCCTGCCCGAGCTCGACATTCAGTCCGCTGTTGTCGCCGCTGCCCGGCACGACGATCCGCGCGTCGCGGCTCAAGCCGACATTGCCGGACACTTCGGTCAGGCGCGCGACGGTTTCGCTGTCCACGTTCTGCATCACGGTGATCTTCAGGCGTCGCGGTGCGATGTCGATGCTCTCCAGCAGTCTTCTGATCTGCTCGAGGTTGCGCGGCGAGGTGCGCAGGATGAGCTGGTAATTCATGCCGCTGGCGACGTCGCCCTGGTCCAGCAACGGCCGGATGACGGGCAGCACTTCCTCCGCACTGCGATGCTTGAGCGCGATGATCTCGAGTTCTGCGGCCCACGCAAGCTGCGGCAATAACAGCAACATCCCTATCCAGCAAAACAGGTTTTTCATAGCATCCCCTTCAGATCATCCCCGGATCACCGCTTCAAGCCGCCAGCCTTGCGCGCCGCCTTCAATTCCTCGGCCAGCTGGAACACCGACATCGCGTAATAATCGCTGTTGTTGTAGCGCGTGATGACCTCGAAATTGTTGAACACCAGCCAGAATTCCTTGCCCTGCTCCACCGTGAAATCGACCAGGCGCGCGGCTTTGTCCGGCGCGAAATTCATGCCTGGCGCCACCCCCGCTGCCGCCCATTCGACCATGCTGCGCGGCATCCTGATTTCGCCGAGGCAGGTTTCCTCGCCGACTTGCGCGCGTACCGCGACCGGTTCGCCCCTGATCCAGCCATAGCCTTGCAGATAGTTTGCCACGCTGCCTATCGCATCCCGGTCTTCGCGCAGCAAATCGATCTTGCGGTTGCCGTTGAAGTCCACCGCATAGTTGCGATAGCTACTTGGCATGAATTGCGGGATGCCCAGCGCGCCGGCATACGAGCCGCGTATGGTCAGCAAGTCGAATTGCTGCTCGC
This sequence comes from Gallionella sp., assembly GCA_035720625.1. Classification (GTDB taxonomy): domain Bacteria; phylum Pseudomonadota; class Gammaproteobacteria; order Burkholderiales; family Gallionellaceae; genus Gallionella. The sequence goes on from DASTNS010000034.1 coordinate 16,770, forward strand.
GCGCCAGCAGCAGGTAATTTTCCAGCTCCGTGCGAAAGAAATCCGCGCGGCGCGGATAATCAAATGCCAGCGTGGTCAGCGCATCCAGTACGCGGAAATTGCCGGCATTCTGCCCATAGATAGTCTCCACACCGATCACCGCGATAATGATCTCCTGCGGCACGCCGTATTTTTTCTCGGCGCGGCGCAGGGTCTGCCGGTATTTGTCCCAGAACTCCAGCCCGAGCCTGATGCGCTTCGGGTTCACGAAAGCCGCGCGGTATTCCAGCCACGGCTTGATGGTCGCGGGGCGGGAGATTGCCTCGATCACCGCCGGAAGATGCTCCGCATGGGCGAACACCTTTTCCAGTTCGTCGTGCTTGAACTGGTGCCTGGCAACCATTTCGTCGATGAACTGGGGGATACCGGGAAGCTCGGCGGCCTGAACGGCAAAAGAGCACGACAACAGCAGGGATAAAACGAATCGCATGGTGTGCGTATTTTAACTCGACAGTCCGGCTCGCCACTGCTAAATTTCGCCCATCCACATAAAGGTGCCCTAAACTCGAAACGAAAGCCTACATCATGGAAAAGACCACCCAGCATCACCCCCTCATCATCCTCGGCTCCGGTCCCGCCGGATATACCGCCGCCGTGTATGCCGCGCGCGCCAACCTTAAGCCGGTGCTGATCACCGGCATGGCGCAGGGCGGGCAACTGATGACTACCACCGAGGTGGACAACTGGCCAGCCGACCCGAACGGTGTGCAGGGCCCGGAGCTGATGCAACGCTTCCAGCAGCACGCGGAGCGTTTCAACACGCAAATCATCTTCGATCACATCCATACAGCCAAACTGCAACAAAAGCCGTTCCTGCTGAGCGGCGACGCGGGCAGCTATACCTGCGACGCGCTGATCATCTGCACCGGCGCATCGGCGCAATATCTCGGCCTGCCTTCCGAACAGGAATTCATGGGGCGCGGCGTGTCCGGCTGCGCGACCTGCGACGGGTTCTTCTACCGCGGCCAGGATGTGGCGGTGATCGGCGGCGGCAACACCGCCGTGGAAGAGGCCATGTACCTGGCCAACATCGCCAGGCACGTCACGCTGGTGCACCGCCGCAACGCCTTCCGCGCCGAGCGCATCATGATCGACCACCTGATGGAAAAGGTGAAAGAAGGCAAGATCACCCTGCAACTGCACAGCGTACTCGACGAAGTGCTCGGCGACGCCAGCGGCGTGACCGGCATGCGCGTCAAGGACGTGCGCAGCGGCGAAAAGCAGGACATCGCGCTGAAAGGCGTATTCATTGCCATCGGCCACAAGCCGAACACCGACATCTTCGCCGGGCAACTGGAGATGGATAACGGCTACATCCGCACGCGCGGCGGCAACCAGGGCAACGCCACGGCGACCAGCATCTCCGGCGTGTTCGCGGCTGGCGACGTGCAGGACCAGATCTACCGCCAGGCCTGCACCAGCGCTGCGACCGGCTGCATGGCGGCGCTGGATGCGGACAAATATCTCGCCTCGCTCGGCAAGGTTTAAAGGCTATTAGTCCACGAAAAGCACGAAATATCCAAACCCTCTTTTCATTCCGAGCGGCGTATTGTTTTCTTTCGTGGCTTTCGTGTTTTTGCGAGCATCCGCTGTGCGGATTGCCTGCTTACCCCACTTCGTGGACTGGCCGTTTTTCAAATGAATAAGCCACCTCCACAAGAAACCGAAGACGCCGCGCTGTTCCGCGCGGCAGTCGGCGAAGTGAAACCGCTGCCCGGCCAGAACCGCATCGAGCCGCAAAAACCGCCGCACAAGCCCTTGCCGCGTACCTCCGCCCCACCTCCCGCAATCCCCGACACGCTGTCCGACGGGTGCCCGACCAAAAATTCTTCGGGTTTCGCCGCCGAAAACGCGCCGGATGAATTCCTGCGCAACGGCCTGTCGCGCATGACCCTGCGCAAACTGCGGCGCGGCCACTGGCCGGTGCAGGACAGCCTCGACCTGCATGGCAACACCAGCGACGCGGCGCGCAAACTGTTGCAGGCGTTCCTGCACGAAGCGGCACAGCGCGGGTTGCGCTGCGTGCTGGTGATCCACGGCAAGGGAATGAACAGCCCGGGCGGCGAAGCCGTGCTGCGCAGGCTCACGCGCCACTGGCTGGCGCAGCGCCCGGACGTGCTGGCCTGGTGCGACGCGCCGCCCAGGGACGGCGGCAGCGGCGCGGCGCTGGTGTTGCTGAAGATTGTTGAGCCACCCATCGAATAGTTGCAAGGCTGCTTTGTGCCACAACCGGACTGTCGCCCGAATGGAGCAGGAGACACTCAAGGGGCTGCTCCACTTGAAAGCTAGCGGATGTCTTTGTCGATCACCTAGGATAGTATCGCTGCCTATGAGTAAGCGAAAGACAACAGCGGAATTCATTAGTCAAGCCAAGGCTGTTCATGGGGATCGCTATGATTACAGCGAGACATCCTATGTATCAGGCAAGCAAAAAGTAAAGATCATTTGTTCTGAGCATGGTGTGTTTGAGCAGCTACCAAATAACCACTTGCATGGATTTGGCTGCCTTCTTTGTGGTTTGAAGAATGCCGGTCAATACCACAAGAAAGACACAGACAAATTCATAGCAGAAGCCAGAAAGGTGCATGGAGACAGATACGACTACTCCAAGACTGAATACCGTGGCGCTAGAGAAAAACTAACAATCATCTGCCCGAAGCACGGAGCCTTTGAGCAAACTGCCTCTGTTCATTTGCACCACAAGGGTGCTGGCGCTGGATGTGAGCGTTGTTCCTACGAGGAACGAGGCGAGGCATCAAGCATGAACATTGATACCTTCATTAGCCGTGCCGCCGAGATTCACAAAGGTGCATATGACTACTCGCTAGTGAGAGACACTTATCAAAACCTTCAATCCAAAGTGAAGATTGGCTGCCCTGTACATGGATTATTCATCCAGACGGCAGCCGGTCATCTATCTGGTCGAGGTTGCAAAAAGTGTAGTTTAGAAAGGCTGTCAGCATCACTAGTTAAAACAACAGATGAATTCATTCGTGACGCTATAAGTATTCACGGGGATAAGTACGACTACTCGCGTGTTAATTATCAAGGTGCATTTGAGTTAGTTGATATTGTTTGTCCATTGGATGGCGTATTTAGGCAAAGCCCGACAAGCCATCTCTCTGGTATCGGTTGTCCAAAGTGCAGTAGAAGACGGCAAGGTGCCCCACGCAACTTGACGAGGGCACTCAGAGGTGAGTTTGATGATGACAAAGAGTCGTATGTCTACCTAGTGAGTTTCCGATTACCGATTACAGACAAACTTCTATTCAAGATTGGTAGCGGCACCGGTTCTAGGAAAAAAACCGTCTTAAATGACATTCAGCGAGTAGGTGGTGCTGTTGAGTCAATGGAGCTTTTCCCGTTCTCAAGTACAGGCGAGGCAATTGTTTTTGAGCATATAGCCCATGATCTTGTAATGGATCATCAGTTCATAGTGCCAGTTGAATACAAGTTTCACGGTCATTCGGAGGTCTTTGCCCTTTGCCCTGACCTTGACATGGTCAGGAATAGTGAAACCCTGAAGCGTTTCAAAAGCGGAGATCGCTGGCAGATCACAAAGCGGAAGCGGAAACGGACTGAATCAAGGTGATTCAGCTTGAGCCTGGTAACAAGCCTACCCCATAGCCGGCTTGGTGCCAATAGGAGGCCTTCATACTTAGACAGAAATGCATGCATCGAACTTTCGCCGCAGTAAAATAGTGGTGCTAGCGGATAGCGATAATGCATCAAGAGGAGTTTCATATGAATTATGAGGCGTTAGCCAAAGCTGTTGTTATGGAGTTGTTTAGTGGTGGATCAGTTTGGTTTTTTTTATTTACATCCGCTTTGTTTGCTGGTGTGGGAGCATATTTTGGAAAGTATTTTGGCACTAAAGGTGCGAATCTTGCCACAAGGGAAGATTTTAATGCTCTGCTAGCACAGCTTAGTGCTAGTACGCGTTTAGTTGAAAGCGTAAAGTCGGAAATTGCTCGTACTGACTGGGTGGCGCGTGAGTGGGCTACGCTTCGAATCAAGAAGATAGAGGAGCTCATGACGATTCTGCATGAGTGTGAGGCGTATCTTGACGCACAAAGAAACTCATTGTTGAGTGGTAATGTCTATTTGCCCACCCCTCCATTCGATCATGCCATTGCTATCTCTGAGCTATATCTGCCAGAGTTATGCGATACAGTAAATCGCTTTATTCTTTCTTGCAGGCGAGTAGCAATGTTTCATGGGAAAGTATTTGTTCAGCAGATGGAAAATGAAAAAAATGGCATCACAGATAGATCCATTTGGGATAATTTGATAGAAAGAAACGGAAGCGTAGAGATGTTACTTGCTGCTAAAGAAGCTCGCCAAGCAACTAGTCAATTAGTGCAGAAAATTATTTCTGATAAAGGGTCAGGCTGAATTTAGAAGTGCTCCAGACCTTACTCGCTTTCGTAGGCATTGCGGATCGTCTGCTTCTGGAAAGACTGAATGTTTCCTATGTGTCGTTAGCTGTACTTGATGAATGACCGGTTTGTATTGATTAGAATCCTTCCTGCGAAATCAACGCCACACGGAAGCTGTCAAAAGTGGTGTGAACAAGGCAAGGGCGGCTGCGTTTCTTCTCAGGTGGCCTTCGGATGGATCATTTCCGCCGCCCGCACCCATAGGTCGAATTCGGCTTCCGTGACATAACCCAATGCCAGCGCCGCCTGCTTCAGCGTGCTGCTGTCGCGGTGCGCGCGCTTGGCGATTTCGGCGGCGCGGTCATAGCCGATATGCGGGGTCAGCGCGGTCACCAGCATCAGCGAGCGTTCCATCTGCTCCGCGATGCGCTCGCGATTGGCCTCGATGCCGCGCACGCAGTGTTGCTCGAAGCTCGCCATGCCGTCGGCGAGCAGGCGCACGCTTTGCAGGAAGTTGTGCGCGATCAGCGGGCGGAACACGTTCAGCTCGAAATTGCCCGACGCGCCGCCGATGTTGATCGCGACATCGTTGCCGAACACCTGGCAGCACAGCATGGTCAGCGCCTCGCACTGGGTCGGGTTCACCTTGCCCGGCATGATCGAGCTGCCCGGCTCGTTCTCCGGGATGCTGATCTCGCCCAGCCCGGAGCGCGGGCCAGAAGCCAGCCAGCGCACGTCGTTGGCGATCTTCATCAGTGCGGCGGCGAGTGTCTTGAGCGCGCCATGCGCCGCGACCAGCTCGTCGTTCGCGGCCAGCGCGGCAAACTTGTTGGCGGCGCTCCTGAACGGCAGGCCGGTGCTGCGCGCCAGTTCGGCGGCGACGCGCACGCCGAATTCGGCATGGGTGTTCAGCCCGGTGCCGACGGCGGTGCCGCCGACCGCCAGCTGGTGCAGCGGCGTCAGCGTGGCGAGGAGCACCGCTTCCGCGTGTTGCAGTTGCGCGACGTAACCGGAAAACTCCTGCCCCAGGGTCAGCGGGGTGGCGTCCTGCAGATGGGTGCGGCCGATCTTGACGATGCCCGCGAACGCGGCGGATTTCTGCTCGAGCGTCGCGCGCAGCGCACGCAGCACCGGCAGTAATTGCCCGGTAATACCGGTGGCCGCCGCGACATGCATCGCCGTCGGGAAGATGTCGTTGGACGACTGGCCGAGATTGACCTCGTCGTTGGGATGCACGAGGCGGTTCGCACCGCGCGTGCCGCCGAGCAGTTCCGAAGCACGGTTGGCGAGCACCTCGTTCATGTTCATGTTGCTCTGCGTGCCCGAACCGGTCTGCCACACCGATAGCGCGAACTCCTGATCGTGCTGGCCGGCCAGCACCTCGTCCGCCGCCTGCACGATGGCGGTGGTCTTCTCCTCGCTCAGCAATCCCAGTTCATGGTTGGCCAGCGCGCAGGCGCGCTTTACCGTCGCCAGCGCGAGGATGAGTTCCTGTGGCATCCGCTCGGTCGAGATATGGAAGTATTGCAGCGAGCGCTGCGTCTGCGCCCCCCACAGGCGTTCCGCCGGGACTTCTATGGGGCCGAAGGAGTCGCGTTCTGTTCTGCTGGTCATGGTTCTTTCCTCATGTGAAATTGCCCAGACATTGTTGCAGGTCGGGCTTCAGCCCGACACTGGCTGTCGGGTTGAAACCCGACCTACATGACTATCTGGATACCAGCTCGCGCAGCACATAGGGCAGGATGCCGCCGTACCGGTAGTAGTCCACCTCGATCGGCGTGTCAATGCGCAGCAGCAGCGACACTTGTTGCGTGCTGCCATCCTTGCGTCTGATAGTCAGTGTCACGTCCTGCTGCGGTTTCAGATTGTCGTCGATGCCGCCGATGTCGAAAGTTTCCTCGCCGGTCAGGTGCAGCACGGCAAGATGAGTGTCGCCCTTGAACTGCAACGGCAGCACACCCATGCCGACCAGGTTGCTGCGGTGGATGCGCTCATAGGATTTTGCGATGACCGCTTTCACGCCGAGCAGTTGCGTGCCTTTCGCCGCCCAGTCACGGCTCGATCCGGTGCCGTATTCCTCGCCGGCGAAGATCAGTGTCGGCGTGCCATCCTGAATGTATTTCATCGCCGCGTCGTAGATCGCCATCTGTTCGCCGCGGTACAGCGTGTAGCCGCCCTCGACGCGGCTGCCGTCCTCCCTGGCGGGCAGCATCAGGTTCTTGATGCGCACGTTGGCGAACGTGCCGCGCATCATCACCTCGTGGTTGCCGCGCCGCGCACCGTAGCTGTTGAAGTCTTTCGCCGCCACGCCTTTGCCTTGCAGGTATTTGCCTGCCGGGGTCGTCGCCTTGAAGCTGCCCGCCGGGCTGATGTGGTCGGTGGTCACCGAATCACCGAAGATGCCGAGCGCTCTGGCGTTGCGAATCTCGCCCATGCGTCCGGCCTGCATGCCGAATCGCTCGAAGAACGGCGGGCGCGCGATGTAGGTCGAGTCGTCCCACTGATACAGGTTGCCGGCAGGCGCGGTGATCGCGTTCCACAGCGGCAGGTCGCGGGTCAGGTCGGCATACAGCGCGCGGTACAGCGACGGGTCGCTGGCGAATCTGCTCACGGCCTGCACCTCGCCGCTCGAAGGCCAGATGTCTTTCAGGTACACCGGCTGGCCATTTTTATCAGTGCCGAGCGGTTCACTGTCGAGATCGATGTTCACCCTGCCCGCGATCGCGTAGGCCACCACCAGCGGCGGCGAGGCCAGGAAGTTGGCCTTGATGTTGGCGTGGATGCGCGCCTCGAAGTTGCGGTTGCCGGACAGCACCGCCGCGGCGATCAGGTCGTTGGCGACAATGGCCTCCTCGATCTTCGCATCCAGCGGGCCGGAATTGCCGATGCAGGTGGTGCAGCCGTAGGCCGCGAGGCTGAAGCCGAGTTGCGCCAAAGGCTCGAGCAGCCCGGCATTCTTCAGGTATTCGGTCACGACGCGCGATCCGGGGGCGAGCGAAGTCTTGATGTGCGGCGCCACATGCAGGCCTTTTGCGACCGCCTTCTTCGCCAGCAGGCCCGCCGCGAGCAGCACGCTTGGGTTGGAGGTGTTGGTGCAGGAGGTGATCGCGGCGATCAGCACATCGCCATGACCGATCTGCACCGCAGCCGACATCTCCTCCGCGGTCTCGCAGCGCAGCGCGGGATTGGGATGGTCGTCGAGCATCTCCAGTTCGCTGCCGCTGCGTACCCTGCCCGCGTCCTGCAGGCCGCCGCCGGCAATCGGAGTGCAGGTATTTCCTCGGCGTTCCGGCAGGCTGGTGGTGTAGCGTTGACTCAGCTCGGCGGCGGGCTTGTTGAAGCCGTTCTCCGCGACCGGTTTGCTGAACAGGGTATTGAAGGTTTCCTTCATCTTCGACAGCGCGACGCGGTCCTGCGGGCGCTTCGGCCCGGCCAGAGACGGCTCGATGCTGGCGATATCCAGTTCCACCACGCTGCTGTAATCGATGCTGCCGGCCTGCGGGATGCCGTACAGTCCCTGCGCCTTGAAGTAGGACTGGAAGGCGTCCACTTCCTCGTCGCTGCGCCCGGTGCTGCACAGGTAGTCCACCGTGACGTCGTCAACCGGGAAGAAGCCCATGGTCGCACCATATTCGGGCGCCATGTTGGCGATGGTGGCGCGGTCCGGCACGGTCAGCGCCGCCGTGCCCGCGCCGAAGAATTCGACGAACTTGCCGACCACCTTGTGGCGGCGCAACAGCTCGGTGACGGTCAGCACCAGGTCGGTCGCGGTGACGCCCTCGCGCAGTTTGCCCTTGAGATGCACGCCCACCACGTCCGGGGTGAGGAAGTACACCGGCTGGCCGAGCATCCCGGCCTCCGCCTCGATGCCACCGACGCCCCAGCCGACCACGCCGATGCCGTTGATCATCGTGGTGTGGCTGTCGGTGCCGACCAGCGTGTCCGGGTAATACACGCGCCCTTCCGGGCCATCCCTGTGCAGCACGCCGCGTGCCAGATACTCGAGGTTGACCTGGTGCACGATGCCGATGCCGGGCGGCACGACCTTGAAAGTATCGAATGCCTGCATGCCCCACTTCATGAACTTGTAGCGCTCGGTGTTGCGCTCGAATTCCATTTCCATGTTGAGCTGCAGCGCATCCGGACGGTTGTAGTAATCCACCTGCACCGAGTGGTCCACCACCAGGTTCACCGGCACCAGCGGCTCGATGATCTTCGGGTCCTTGCCCAGTTTGGCGGCGGCATCGCGCATCGCGGCGAGGTCGGCGAGCAGCGGCACGCCGGTAAAATCCTGCAGCACGATGCGCGCCACGACGAACGGGATCTCCTCGGTGCGCGGCGCGTTCGGCTGCCAGTTGGCGAGCTGCCGGATATGCGTCTCGGAAATTTTTTTGCCGTCGCAGTTGCGCAGCACCGCTTCCAGTACGATGCGGATCGACACCGGCAGGCGCGAGATCTTCCCAATGGCAGCGGCTTCCAGCGCGGGCAGCGAATATAGCGTGCCCTGCCTGCCGTTGGCGAGAGTGAAGGACTGGCGGGTATTGAACAGGTTGTGTGTCATGGCAGAACCTCCTGATTGGTGGATTGCGCGACTACAAAATGCCGTAACGGACAATTACCCAAATAACGGCAATTAGCCACGGATACACACGGATTGCCACTGACAAAACAAGGTGTTGCTGGAAAGCCACCATTCACCCGAAATATGCATTGGATAATAAGGCTAACCCATCAATAATCCGTGTTCATCTGTGTTAATCCGTGGCTGAACTGTTTTTTATAGGATTACTATTCGTCCTGCAATAACTGTCCCGGAAACAGTTCTTCCGT
>DASTNS010000035.1:0-20521 GCA_035720625.1 Gallionella sp.
TTATTGTTGCGCAATGTGCTGCTTGTCTGGCTGTTCATCGCAACTGCTCATGCGGAGGGCATTTCCGTCAACAAGGCGGAAGTGCGCCGAGGCGAGGATGGCTACCAGCTTTCTGCCAGCTACGGCATCAATCTGACTTTCGCGGCACAGCAGGCTTTGACGCGCGGCGTGCCGCTGTATTTTGTGGGCGAGTTTTCACTGATGCGGTCACGCTGGTATTGGCTGGATGAAGAAATTTTTCAGGGTGAACAGACCGTCAAGCTTTCCTACAACGTGTTGACGCGGCAGTACCGCATTTCACGCGGCGCGTTGTTCCAGAATTTTGCCAGTTTCGAAGATGCGTTAAACATACTGGCCAGGCAAAGCTCGGTAACTATTCCCGCCGAACTGATGAAAAAGGATGGCAACTATACGGCGGCGGCGCGCCTCCGCCTGGATATCGCGCAACTGCCCCTGCCGTTGCAGGTAAACGCATTGACCGGCAATGATTGGACTCTTAACTCCGACTGGTATCGCTGGGTGATCCGCCCGGCGGAAATTACCGTGCGCGGCGAAAGCAAGGCGGAGTGACGGTACGGTGAAATACCTTAATCTCATAAGTATCGTCGTTGGCGGTATGTTGCTGTATTTGTTATCCAGCAGCAGCGCCAATACCAAGGTGTTTTCCATCAACTATTACGTGCTGCTCGGATTAACCGGCCTGTTCGCGTTGAGTCTGGCGGGATTGGTCGGCTATCAACTGATGCGCTTGCGCAGCAAGCTCAGGAACAAGATTTTTGGTGCCAAGCTCACGTTGCGCCTAGTGGTTTTTTTCACCCTGATCGCCGTTCTGCCCGGCGTGCTGGTCTATGTGGTATCGGTAAATTTCCTGGGCAAGAGCATCGAGTCGTGGTTCGACGTGCGCGTCGAAAAGGCGCTGGAGGGTGGGCTCAACCTCGGCAGGAGCGGTCTCGACAATAGCCTGAAGGAGCTGACCAAGAAAACCCAGTTTATCGCATTGTTGCTGGCGGAAAAACAGCCGGGGCAATATCAGCACGCACTGGATCAGTTAATAGATGAAAATGTGGCGCAGGAGGCGGCATTGTTTAGCGCCAAAGGAAATGTGGTTGCATTTTCCTCCAGCGGCAACGCGCTATTGCCTGAAATGCCCGATGGCGATTTGCTGCGGTCAACCCTTGCCCAGGGTGAGCATGCGGTGATCGACACCTTGCCGAAGAAAGGGTTGACGCTGCGCGCGCTGGTGAGGGTGAACTCCAATACGCATGCGGGCGGACAATATGTGCTGCAATTCACCCAGCCGGTGCCAAAACAGATCGAAGCGGATGCCGAGACCGTGCAGGCGGTATATCGCGATTATCAGGAACTGACGCTCTCGCGCCTCGGATTGAAGCGGTTGTATGCGGTCACCCTGACGCTGTCGCTATTGGTAGTGCTGTTGACGGCGGTATCGGCGGCGTTTTTCATCAGCGAGCGGCTGGGATCCTCGCTGGAAGCGTTAGCAGAAGGCACGCGCGCAGTGGCACAAGGCGATTTTACCGGCCAATACCCGATACAGAGCAGCGACGAGTTGGGCGCGCTGACCGGCCTGTTTAACCAGATGACGCAGCAATTGCTTGAGGCAAAGCAGGCCAGCGAACAGCAGCAGCGCGAAGTGGAAAGCGCCAAAGGCTACCTGGAAAGCGTGCTGACCCATCTGTCTTCAGGTGTGCTGGCGCTGGACAATGAATTACGCTTGCGTTCGGTGAATACCAGTGCTGCGCAAATTCTTGCCGTGCCGTTGCAGGAAATGCAGCGCATGTCGTTGAGCCAAATCGCCGAAAAACACAGCCTGCTGAGGCCGTTCTGCCACACCATCATGGATGCTTTCGGCGAGGCGACCAACTACGAATGGCAGCGGCAGATCGAGCGCCTGAGCAAGAATGGCAACCAGATCCTGTTGATGCGCGGCACGCGTCTGCCGCAAGGCGGAGACGCGGGCTATGTGGTCGTGTTCGATGACGTCAGCCACCTGCTGAAGGCGGAGCGGCAGGCGGCATGGGGTGAAGTGGCGCGCCGTCTCGCGCACGAAATCAAAAACCCGCTCACGCCGATACAGCTTTCGGCAGAGCGCTTGCAGCACAAACTCGGCGGCAAGCTCGATGAGGAAGACGCACAACTGCTGCAGCGCGCCACGCAAACCATCGTCAGCCAGGTTGGTGCGATGAAAAACATGGTGAGTGATTTTGCCGATTATGCGCGCGGTCCGGCGTTGAAGCTGGCGCGCCTCGATATGCACAAACTGGTCAGGGAAGTGCTGGGTTTATATGAGGCGAATGCCATTCCCAACATGCTGAAACTGGAAGCGTCGCGCAGTGAAGTCAATGGCGACGCAACCCGTTTGCGCCAGGTCATTCACAATCTGCTGCAGAATGCGCAAGATGCGCTGCAGGGCGTCGCGCAGCCGCAAATAACGCTGAGCACCACGACGCATCAGGGAGAGATTTATCTGTGCGTCGAGGATAACGGCGCGGGTTTTCCGGAGAGCGTGCTATCGCGCGCCTTCGAGCCATACATGACGACCAAGACCAAAGGCACCGGACTGGGGCTGGCAATCGTGAAAAAAATAGTGGAAGAGCATGGCGGGCGCATCGCCATTGAAAATAACGTGAGCGGCGGGGCGCGTGTCAATATACGCTTGCCGCTGGTAGAGGAGGCGTAATGGCAAGCAAACAAATTCTGGTGGTGGATGATGAAATCGGCATCCGCGAATTGCTGTCGGAAATCCTGTTTGACGAGGGTTATCAGGTGCATCTGGCGGAAAATGCCGCACAGGCGCGCGCTTACCGAAACGAACGCGAGCCGGATATGGTGCTGCTCGACATCTGGATGCCGGATACCGATGGAGTGACCTTGCTCAAGGAGTGGGTTGAGCAGGATTTGCTGACCATGCCCGTCGTGATGATGTCAGGCCATGGCACCATTGAAACGGCGGTCGAGGCGACACGCATCGGCGCGGTAGACTTTCTGGAAAAGCCCATTGCGCTGCAAAAGTTGCTCAGCACCATTGCCAAGGCGATCAGGGAGGGCGCGCCCAAGCCGCATGTTCAGCCTGTCGAAGTGCAAAGCCAGAAAATCACCCTGAATATCGACGGCCAGACGCAGCAATTCTCTTTGCCGCTCGATTTGCCGTTGCGCGAAGCGCGCGAGCATTTCGACGCACTCTACTTTGATTACCATTTACGGAAAGAGATCGGCAACGTCACGCGGGTAGCCGAAAAAGTGGGGCTGGAGCGCACCCACCTTTACCGCAAGCTCAAGCAATTGGGCATCAAATTCGCCAAAAAGGGCGGCGAAAACGAATCACAGTAGGAAGCTGTATCGGTGCTGCGGTATAATCATCGACCCTAACGGATTCACATAACCAACCCACAGGATATTCTGGAGACAACAGAAAATGGCTGCGACACGCAACATTACCCCCCCCAAGTTTAACGACATTACCGGCGCGATCCGGATGCTGGCAGTGGATGCCGTGCAAAAGGCAAATTCTGGTCACCCGGGCGCGCCGATGGGCATGGCAGAAATCGCCGACGTGTTGTGGAACCGCCATCTGCGCCACAACCCCGTCAATCCCAAGTGGCCTGACCGCGACCGCTTCGTGCTGTCCAACGGCCACGGTTCGATGCTGATTTACGCGTTGCTGCATTTGTCCGGCTACGACCTGCCGATGGATGAGTTGAAGCGTTTCCGCCAGATGCATTCCCGAACTCCAGGCCATCCAGAATATGGTTACACGCCGGGTGTGGAAACCACCGGCGGCCCGCTCGGCCAGGGCATCACCAATGCGGTGGGCATGGCGATGGCGGAAAAGCTGCTGGCTGCCGAATTCAACCGGCCCGGCCACGAGATCGTCAATCATCATACCTACGTGTTCATGGGCGACGGCTGCATGATGGAAGGCATCTCGCACGAAGCCTGCGCGCTGGCGGGCACCTGGGGCCTGGGCAAGCTGATCGCCTTCTGGGATGACAACGGCATTTCCATCGACGGCCATACCGACGGCTGGTTCACTGACGATACCCCAAAGCGTTTCGAGGCTTACGGCTGGCACGTGATTGCCGATGTGAACGGCCATGACCCGGAGGCGGTCGATGCAGCGATCAAGGCAGGCAAGGCAGTGGCCGACAAGCCCACGCTGATCTGCTGCAAGACGGTCATCGGCATGGGTTCGCCGAACAAGGCCGACACCCATGACGTGCACGGCGCGGCGCTGGGCAATGACGAAGTGGCCGCCACGCGCGAACACATTGGCTGGAAATATCCGCCGTTCGAAATCCCCAAGCATGTGTACGAAGCCTGGGATGCGCGCACCAAGGGCGAGGGTTTGGAAAAGCTGTGGAACAACAAATTCGCCGAATACCGCGCCGCGTTCCCACAAGAGGCCACCGAATTCGAACGCCGTATCAAGGGTGAATTGCCGGCCAACTGGGCGGCGCATGCCGCCGGGGCGATTGCCAAAATCAACGAAAAAGCCGAAACCATCGCGACCCGCAAGGCCTCGCAAAATGCCATCAACGCCCTGGTTCCGGCGTTGCCCGAATTTCTCGGCGGCTCGGCCGACCTGACTGGTTCCAACCTGACCAACTGGACAGGCTGCAAACACATCCGCGGCAAGAGCAATGGCAACTACATCAGCTACGGCGTGCGCGAGTTCGGCATGTCGCACATCATGAACGGCATGGCGTTGCACGGCGGCTTCCTGCCGTTCGGCGGCACCTTCCTGATGTTCTCGGAATATGCGCGCAATGCCTTGCGCATGTCCGCACTGATGAAGCAGCGCGTGATCTATGTGTTCACCCACGATTCCATCGGCCTGGGTGAAGACGGACCGACGCACCAGCCGGTCGAACAGACTGCGACGCTGCGTTATATCCCGAATATGGAAGTGTGGCGTCCGTGCGACACGGTCGAATCCGCCGCCGCGTGGGTCGCTGCCGTAGAGCGCAGGGACGGCCCGAGCAGCCTAGTCTTCAGCCGCCAAAACCTGGCGTTTCAGAAGCGCGATGCGGCGCAGATCGCCAATATCCGCAAGGGTGCCTACGTGCTGTCCGAAGCCGCAGGCGGCAAGCCGCAGGCGGTGATCATCGCCTCCGGCTCGGAAGTGTCCCTGGCTTTGGAGGCGCAAAAGACCCTGGCTGCCGAAGGCGTGAACGTGCGCGTGGTGTCGATGCCGTCCACCAATGTGTTCGACAACCAGGAACAGGCCTACCGGGACAGCGTGCTGCCCAGGGGCGTGAAGCGCGTCGCGGTCGAGGCGGGCGTGACCGGCGGCTGGTACAAGTATGTCGGCCTGGACGGCGCGGTGATCGGCATGGATTGCTTCGGCGAATCCGCGCCGGCGCCCGAGCTGTTTAAGCACTTCGGATTCACGGCAGACAATGTAGTCGCCACAGTGAAGAAAGTAATTGGCACGTAATTGGTTGGCGACTGCATTGCGGCGGAGGCTAACATGACAACGCGCGAAGCTTGTTGCGGTGAAGGCTCAACTGAGCGAAGCACAGGTTATGCCGGAACCAACGTAGCGAATGTTAAGGGACGTTCCCGGCCAAATTCACAATGTCACCAAAGCCGTCAAGGGCATACTGTAGTGCGGAAAAATTTTTAATCAGCAATCTGGAGAAAAACATGGCAATCAAAGTTGGCATCAATGGATTCGGACGCATCGGACGCATGGTGTTGCGTGCCGCCATCAAGGATTTTCCCGAAATCGAAGTCGTCGCGATCAACGACTTGCTGGAGCATGACTACCTCGCGTACATGCTCAAGTACGACTCAGTGCATGGCCGTTTCAACGGCAATGTCGCCATCGACGGCGACAGCCTGGTCGTCAACGGCAAGAAGATCCGCCTGACCGCCGAGAAAGACCCGGCTAACCTGAAGTGGAATGAAGTTGGCGTGGACATCGTGATCGAATGCACCGGCTTCTTCCTGACCAAGGAAACCTGCGAGAAGCACATTGCCGCCGGCGCCAGAAAAGTCGTGCAGTCTGCGCCTTCCAAGGACGACACGCCAATGTTCGTGTATGGCGTGAATCATGACAATTATGCCGGCGAGAAGATCGTTTCCGCTGCTTCCTGCACCACCAATGCGCTGGCGCCGGTCGCCAAGGTGCTGAACGATACCTGGGGCGTCAAGCGCGGCCTGATGACCACCGTGCACGCGGCGACTGCGACGCAGAAGACCGTGGACGGTCCATCCAACAAGGATTGGCGCGGCGGCCGCGGCATCCTCGAAAATATCATCCCGTCCTCGACCGGCGCAGCCAAGGCCGTGGGCAAGGTGATCCCGGAGCTGAACAAGAAACTCACCGGCATGGCTTTCCGTGTACCAACTTCCGACGTGTCCGTGGTCGACCTGACGGTCGAGCTGAACAAGGCCGCGACCTACGACGAGATCTGCGCTGCCATGAAGGCGGCCTCCGATAACGGCCCGCTGAAAGGCGTACTGGGTTACACCACGGAGAAAGTGGTCGCCACCGACTTCCGCGGCCATACCTGCCCGTCGATATTCGACGCCGATGCGGGTATCGCGCTCGACCCGACCTTCGTCAAGGTGGTCGCGTGGTATGACAACGAGTACGGCTATACCTGCAACCTGATGCGCCTGGTGCGGCACGTCGCCAAATAAAATATGGGGAGTGGGGAGTAGGAAGTGGAAAGTGGGAACACACACTGCACCTACTTCCCACTCTCCACTCACCACTCACCGTCTTTTCATGGAGTAGAAAATGTCCGTAATCAAAATGACCGATCTGGATCTCAAGGGCAAGCGCGTCCTGATCCGTTCCGATCTCAACGTGCCGGTCAAGGAAGGCAAGGTGACTTCCGATGCGCGCATCACCGCGTCGATGGCGACCATCAATACTGCTTTGAAAACCGGCGCACGCGTGATGGTGACCTCACATCTGGGGAGGCCGGAAGAAGGCATTTATTCCGAGGAAAACTCGCTCAAGCCGGTTGCGCACGTCATCGCCGACAAGCTCGGCAGGCCGGTGCGCCTGATCAAGGATTGGGTGGACGGCGGCTTCAATGTTGCCGAGGGCGAGCTGGTGCTGCTGGAGAATTGCCGCTTCAACAAGGGCGAGAAGAAGAATGTCGACGAGACGGCGAAGAAATATGCTGCCCTGTGCGATGTGTTCGTGATGGATGCATTTGGCACCGCGCATCGCGCGGAAGCGTCGACCCACGGCGTGGCGAAGTACGCGCCGATTGCGGCGGCCGGCATCCTGCTGACCGAAGAGCTGGATGCGCTGTCCAAGGCATTGCTCAACCCGGCCCGCCCGATGGTGGCCATTGTCGGTGGCAGCAAAGTGTCCACCAAGCTGACCGTGCTGGAATCGCTGTCCGATAAGTGCGAACAACTGGTGGTCGGCGGCGGTATCGCTAATACCTTCCTTAAGGCCGCGGGCAAGAACGTCGGCAAGTCGCTGTGCGAGGACGAGCTGGTACCGACCGCGCAGAGCCTGATGCAGAAGATGCAGGCGCGCGGCGCCTCCATCCCTATTGCGGCGGACGTGGTGGTCGGCAAGAAGTTCGACGCCAACGAGCCGGCCGTACTGAAGGACGCCGACGAGGTGGCCGATGACGACATGATTTTCGACATCGGCCCGAAATCCGCGCAAGAGCTGGCCGACATCATCATGAAGGCCGGCACGGTGGTGTGGAACGGCCCGGTCGGGGTGTTCGAGTTCGACCAGTTCGGCGAAGGCACCCGAAAAATCGCCATGGCGATCGCGGAAACCCAGGCATTCACGCTGGCGGGCGGCGGCGACACCATTGCCGCGATCCAGAAGTACGGCATCTATGACAAGGTATCTTATATCTCCACTGCGGGCGGGGCGTTCCTGGAATTCCTCGAGGGTAAAAAATTGCCGGCAGTGGAAATTCTGGAACAGCGAGCTGGTCAATAGCTCGTAGCGGGTAGCCAAACCAGTTTTGCTACCCGCTACGAGCTACAAGCCAAATAGATAAGGAAATCATGCTGCGTAGAACCAAAATAGTCGCAACCCTGGGGCCCGCTTCTAGCGACCAGAAAGTTCTCGAGCAGATGATCCGCGCCGGAGTCGACCTGGTGCGCATGAATTTCTCGCATGGCACGGTGCAGGATCATGTGAAGCGTGCCGAAGCGGTGCATGCGGCAGCGGCAGTAGTAGGACGCACCGTGGGTATCCTGGCCGACCTGCAAGGCCCGAAGATCCGCGTGCGCAAGTTTGAGAACGACAAGATCGTCCTGAACAAGGGCGACATTTTCATTCTCGATGCAGCGCTGGATGGATTGGGCAATCAGCAGCGCGTCGGGCTGGATTACAAGGACTTGCCCAAGGATGTCAGCAAGGGTTCGGTGCTGCTGCTCAACGACGGCATGCTGGAATTCGATGTCGTCGAAGTCAAAGGTCACGAGATCATCTGCAGGGTGGTGCGCGGCGGCGTGCTGTCCAACAACAAGGGCATCAACCGCAAGGGCGGTGGCCTGACCGCGCCCGCCCTGACCGACAAGGATAAGGAAGACATCAAGACCGCCGCGCTGATCAAGGCGGACTACCTGGCGGTATCGTTCCCGCGCAACGGCGACGACATGCGCCTGGCGCGCGAGCTGATGCACGTGGCGGGCGGCAAGAGCCTGCTGATGGCCAAGATCGAGCGTGCCGAGGCAATTCCGGCATTAAGCGACATCATCGATGCGTCCGACGCCATCATGGTGGCGCGCGGCGATTTAAGCGTGGAAGTCGGTGATGCGGCTGTGCCCGGCCTGCAAAAACGTATGATCAAGATGGCGCGTGCGAAAAATCGCCTGGTGATCACCGCCACGCAAATGATGGAGTCGATGATTACCAACCCGATCCCGACCCGCGCGGAAGTTTCCGACGTGGCCAACGCCGTGCTGGACGGCACGGATGCGGTGATGCTCTCGGCGGAAACGGCGGTCGGCGACTATCCGGTGGAAACCATCGAAGCGATGGCGCGCATCTGCCTCAAGGCGGAGGGTGAGGTGGAAGAGAATGTGTTCGACCGCCGCATCGTGCAGCAGAAATTCACGCGCATCGACCAGTCGATTGCGATGTCCGCGCTGTTTGCCGCGTCGCATTTCAAGGTGAAGGCCATCATCGCCTTGACCCAGTCCGGTTCGACGCCGTTGTGGATGTCGCGCGTGAATGCGGGCGTGCCAATCTTCGCGCTGACCCCGCTGCCGGAAACGTTGAGCAAGGTAACTTTATTCAGCGGCGTGTACCCCATCGCCTTCCATTCCAAAGCAAGGGGGCAGTCGGAAGAATGGCGCCAAATTGAGGCAACCCTCCTGGAGCTGGGCTTGGTAAAAGACGGCGACATGGTGGTGATGACCATCGGCGAAGCGATGGGCAAATCGGGGCATACCAACACGATGAAGATCATGCGTGTCGGCGATTATCGCAAGACTTGAATCTGAATCCGTGTGACGCAACGGAAAATCAACTAATTCGCATTAAATCTATCAGGAGAAACCAATGGCACTCGTATCACTACGTCAATTACTCGATCACGCGGCGGAACACAGCTACGGCTTACCCGCATTCAACGTGAATAATCTCGAACAGGTCAAGGCCATCATGGAGGCGGCGGACGAAACCAACAGCCCGGTGATCATGCAAGGTTCCGCCGGCGCGCGCAAATATGCCGGCGAGGCATTCCTGCGCCACCTCATTGAGGCTGCGGTGGAAGCCTATCCGCACATTCCGGTGGTGATGCACCAGGACCACGGCGCGTCCCCGGCGATTTGCATCCAGGCGATCAAGTCCGGCTTCTCCAGCGTGATGATGGACGGCTCACTGATGACCGACGGCAAGACGCCTTCCACTTTCGAATATAACGTCAATGTCACGCGCAGCGTGGTGGACATGTCACATGCGGTCGGCGTATCCGTCGAAGGCGAACTGGGCTGCCTGGGTTCACTGGAATCCGGTCATGGCGAAAAGGAAGACGGCCACGGCGCGGAAGGCGTGCTGAGCCAGGACCAGTTGCTGACCGACCCGAACGAGGCCGCCGAATTCGTCAAGGCCACCCAGGTGGATGCATTGGCGATCGCGATCGGCACCAGCCACGGCGCCTATAAATTCACCCGCCCGCCGACCGGCGCGGTGCTGCGCATCGACCGCATCAAGGAAATCCATGCGCGCATTCCAAATACCCACCTGGTGATGCACGGTTCATCGAGCGTGCCGCAGGAATGGCTGAAGGTCATCAACGAATTCGGCGGTGCGATGGGCGAGACCTACGGCGTGCCGGTCGAGGAGATCGTCGAAGGCATCAAGTACGGCGTGCGCAAGGTGAACATCGACACCGACCTGCGCATGGCCTCGACCGGCGCGACCCGCCGTTACCTCGCGCAAAACCCCAAGGACTTCGACCCGCGCAAGTTCCTCGCCGCCACCACCAAGGCGATGAAGGAAATCTGCAAGGCGCGCTACGAAGCCTTTGGCTGCGCCGGGCAGGCTGCGAAAATCAAGCCGGTCTCGCTGGACGCGATGGCAACCCGCTACGCCAAGGGCGAACTGAACGCGATCGTCAAGTAAGCAGTATTTAAATCAGCAGACAAGAAGCGGCCTTCTGGCCGCTTTTTATTTGCAAGGCAATATCGATTAAAGTAATGTCCGTACAGACAATTACGGGTAGTCCGATATGGCACAGCTCGAAATCAGGAATGTCACGCGCCGCTTCGGTGATTTCGTCGCGGTGGACAATATCAACCTGAGCATCGAAGCCGGCGAATTTTTCACGCTGCTTGGTCCTTCAGGTTGTGGCAAGACCACCATCCTGCGCATGATCGCCGGCTTCGATCTGCCCGATGCAGGGCAGATCCTGCTGGATGGCAAAGACCTTGCCGATACCCCGGCAGAGAAGCGTCCGGTGCATACCGTGTTCCAAAGCTATGCGCTGTTTCCGCACATGACAGTGGCGGAGAATGTCGCTTTCCCGCTCAGGATGGCGCGCCGCCCACTGGCTGAAATTACCAAAATGATGCATGAAGCCTTGGCGCAGGTACACCTCACCGACAAGGCATCTGCTTATCCGCACGAACTCTCCGGCGGGCAGAAGCAGCGCGTCGCGCTGGCGCGCGGGCTGGTCAACCGTCCGCGCCTGTTATTGCTCGACGAACCGCTGGGGGCGCTCGATGCCAAGCTGCGCGAAGAAATGCAGGTGGAATTGATCAACCTGCAACGCGAGGTCGGTGTTACTTTTGTGTTCGTTACCCACGCCCAGGTTGAGGCGCTGGCGCTGTCGCACCGCATTGCGGTGATGAATCAGGGCAAAGTGGAGCAGGTGGACGAGCCGTCAAAGTTGTATGGTTTTCCGAAAACCCGTTTCGTCGCTGATTTCATCGGGCACATCAACCAGCTCGAAGCGCAGGTGGTGGAATCCAGCCATGGCCATCTACGCCTTGCAGTAGCCGGGCTGGGTGAAATCATTGCGCCGCCGCTGGCGGGCGCGGTGACCGGCGGCAAGGGCGTGTTTGCGATTCGCCCCGAGCAGGTACGCATCGGTGTGCATGGCGAACTGACTGAATTGAAGAACCACTTTTCCGGCGTGGTGCACGATCTGTTGTATCGCGGCGATGTCAGTGTGTACAGGGTGCAACTCGTCAATGGGGCAATAGTCGAGGCGCTGCTGCCCAATTCTGCGCCGGGGCGTGCCGAGTTGTTCGAAGTGGGTGATGCAGTCAAGGCCGGCTGGCGCCACGATGCTGGAATGTTTTTGCATGAATGAGCACACCGTCAAACTGCCGCACGCTGCACGCCTGACTAAATGGCTGGTGAGCGGCCCGCCGTTCCTGTTTCTGCTGTTGTTCTTTGTCGCGCCCAGCGTGATTATGGTGCTCGCGTCGTTCCGTTATCCGGGAGAATTCGGTGGCTTGGCGCCGCTCACCGCTGCTGACCCAGCCACCTTGCAGGGTGTGACGCTGGAAACTTACCAGTTCTTTTTCAGCGATCCGATCTACAGCCAGGTCTTCGTCAAATCGATTTTCATGGCGCTCGCCACTACGCTGATCTGCCTGACCATGGCGTATCCGCTGGCGTTGCTGATCGCGCGCAGCCCGAAAAAAAGCCGCGACCTGATGGTGCTGCTGGTGATCCTGCCGTTTGCCAGCAATTTCCTGATCCGCGTCTATGCATGGATGATCGTGCTCGGCCCGCAATCGGCGCTGAGCAGGCTGGCCAACGGTTTTCTGCAATGGTTCGGCATGGAGCAGGTGCACTTGCTGTTTTCGCCGTTCGCGGTGCTGGTCGCGATGGTATATGTGCACCTGCCGTTCATGGTGCTGCCGCTGTATACCAATCTTGAAAAGCACGACCCGTCCCTGCTCGACGCGGCGCAGGACCTTGGCGCGAACGCCTGGCAGCGTTTCTGGCGTGTGACCTTCCCGCTGTCGCTGCCGGGAATCTTCTCCGGCTCCGCATTGGTATTCATCCCGGTACTCGGCATGTTCGCCGTTCCCGATATCCTCGGCGGTACCGGCGACATGCTGATCGGCAACCTGATCAAGGAACAGTTTCTCGGCACGCGCGACTGGCCGTTCGGCTCCACGCTGTCGATCATGCTGACCATCGCGGTGCTGCTGATCGCCTGGCTTGCTGCCCGGCTGGCCGGACGCCGGGGCAGTTATGCATAGCGCAGCTATGCGCAGGGGGCGCTGGCTATGGGCGGCCGCGCTGGCGGTGTATGCCTTCCTGTATGTGCCGCTCGCCATCGTCATCGCCTATTCGTTCAACGATTCGCGCCTGAATGCGGAATGGGTCGGCTTCACGTGGCACTGGTATCAGGTGCTGCTGCACGACGAGGCGATGCTCGCCGCCGCCGGCAACTCGCTGCTCATCGCGCTGGTGTCGAGCCTGGTCGCAACGGCGCTCGGCACGATGGCCGGTATCGCGATGCACCGCTATAACATGAAGCTGCTGACCTTCATGGTGCTGACCCCGGTGGCAATGCCGGAAATCCTGCTCGGCGTGTCGCTGCTGCTGTTCTTCATCCAGGTGCTGAATCTCACGCTCGGCATGCTGTCCATCGTGCTGGCGCACATCACATTCTCCATCGGCTTCGTCGCAGTGATCGTGCGCGCGCGGCTGGCCGGCATGGACGAAAGTATCTTTGAGGCGGCGCGCGATCTCGGTGCGTCGCCGTGGGAAACGTTCCGCTATATCACCTTCCCGCTGATCCTGCCCGGCGTGGTTGCGGGCGGGCTGATGGCGTTCACGCTGTCGATCGACGATTTCGTGATCACCTTCTTCACCGCCGGGGTGGGCGTGTCCACACTGCCGCTGCATATCTACTCGATGATCAAGATCGCCGTGACGCCGGAAGTGAATGCGGTGTCCACGCTGCTGATGCTGCTCACGCTGACCATGATCGTGCTCGCCGCGAAGTTCGCACCCGATGTATTGAAGGGAAAAGCATGATCTGGCGCTGCCTGCTGCTTTTGTTATTTATCGGCAGTGCGCATGCCGCAGACGTGTTGCACCTGTATAACTGGAACAACTACATCTCCGAGGAGACCATCGCGCGTTTCGAGGCGCAATGCGGCTGTCGCGTCGTGCAGGACTACTATTCCGACAACGAGGAGATGCTCGCCAAGCTGGCTGCGGGTGCGACCGGCTACGACCTGATCGTGCCGACCGGCAACGCGATGGAATCGCTGATCCGCCAGCGCGCCCTGCGTCCGCTCGACAAGAGCCTGCTGCCCAATTTGAAGAATATCGATCCGGCCTACCTGAACACCGCGTTCGATCCCGGCAACCGCTATTCGGTGCCGTATGCCTATACCCTGACGCTGATCGGCTACAACAGCGAGAAGCTGCGCGAACTGGATTTGCCGGTCGACACTTGGGCGGTAATCTTCGAGCCGCGCTATCTGGAAAAACTCAAGGGCCGCGTCACCGTGCTCGACAGCCAGCGCGAATTGCTGGCGGCTGCATTGAAGTATCTCGGCTATGCTGCCAACGATACCGACGAGGCGCACTGGAAGCAGGCGCGCGACTTGATTATCCGTGCCAAGCCATACTGGGCGGCGTTCAATGCGTCGAGCTACATCAAGGAGCTGACCGTCGGCAACATCTGGCTGGTGCACGGCTATTCCAATGACATCTTCCAGGCCGATCTCGATGCGCAGAAGGCTGGCAGGAAATTTCGCATCGCCTCCGCCATTCCGAAAGAGGGTGCGGTGCTGTCGCTGGACTCGATGGTGCTGCACAAGAGCGGCCCGCGCCCCGATCTCGCGCACCGCTTCATCGACTTCATGCTCGACGGCAGGAATTCCGCCGAACTGACCAACCTGATTGGCTCCGGCAACCCCAACCGCGATGCGCTGCAATACATCAAACCCGAAGTCGCGCAGAATCCCGCGGTGTCGCCCGGCCCGGCGCAACTTGCCAGGCTGGAGATGCTGCGCGACCTGGATCGCCACCAACGCCGCGTGCTGTCGCGCATCTGGACAGAGATCAAACTGAGGTGACCAACGGCGATGTTAACTATTTGGCAGACATGGAATTAAATTTCCGGAAAGCGATGAATTTTTTCAAAAAGAGCAGTAGAATGATCCTAGTGTGTCTGGAGCGGTGTTTGCCTCTCCATATGAAATACGGATCTGGAGAGTTTATGCCCACATCGTTATTTTCAGCACTTCCAATTCTGCCGCCGCAGTACTACGTGGCGGACGCCTTGCAATCTCTCCCCCCCCCCCACACACACAGCGCCTAAGGCATCAACATCGGCAGCAAGGCATTCCCCAGCTATACCGCACTCGCCGCCGATGGCCCATTTCGGGGGGTGAGCTGCCGCCTGGTGCAATCCACTTCCATATTTAAAAGGGGAATGCCATGAGCCAAAATCTCACCCAACCTGAGGAGGTTGATCATATTTTGATGGCCATGGCGGTCCATGATATGGAGGCGGAGACACCAATTCCGGATGGAGCGCAGTCAAGCGGAGCCGTTCGGGATACCGAGCGCGATGAGCTCTCTATGGCGGCAGGTTTTCCATGCGGTGTAGTGCATAAAAAATAGACACACAGCTTGCCAAGTCAGTAACGATACGTCGTGGATTCAATTTTGAACATGTAGCAAATGTTTTTTTAACCGTAACTGCAATTTATCAAGGAGAGCCATCATGAAACTTGAACAGGTACGTACCATTGCCAAGTCGCACAGTATCAAGCCAGATCACCTTTCAAAAACCGAGTTGATTAAAGCGATTCAAACCGAGGAAGGCAACTTTGACTGCTTTGCCACCGCCTACAGCGGCGAGTGCGATCAAGCAGGCTGCAGTTGGCGCAATGACTGCTTTGAAGCCGCTCACCAAGGAGAACCATCATGAACCTGGTTAAATGGGATCCTTTCAGGGAGCTGGAAGACATATCCAGCCGCTTGAATCGTCTCTTCGGTCGCTCCAGCACCCGCGCTGAATCGGGCCAGGAAATGTTGGCTATGGCCGATTGGACACCTTCCGTCGACATCAGCGAAACGGATTCTGCGTATCTGATCAAAGGTGAAATTCCCGGGGTGAAAAAAGAGGATGTCAAGGTCACCATCCAGGATGGCATGCTTACCATTCAGGGGGAACGCAAGCAGGAGAAGGAAGAGAAGGGCAAGAAGTTCCACCGTGTCGAGCGCTGCTACGGTAGCTTCATGCGCAGTTTCCGGGTGCCGGACGATGCCGACGAAAACAAGGTAAAGGCCGAGTTCAAGGACGGCATGCTCAATGTCACGCTGCCCAAATCTGCGAAGGCCAAGCCCAAGGCAGTCAACGTATCGGTGTCATAAAACAACCCGCAGAAGGCTTGTCCTGTTTTTTTTAAGCAAGGAGGCAGTCAGATGGCCATTGGTGTGGTTGAATGGTTTAACGACGCAAAGGGTTTTGGTTTTATCGCTCCCGATGACGGCAGCAACGATTTGTTCGCACATTTTTCTGCAATCAGCATGAACGGTTTCAAGTCGCTCAAGGAAGACCAGAAGGTCAGCTTTGACGTGACAGGCCCTAAGGGCAGGCAAGCCTCCAACATTCAGGCGGCTTAATTGTTGGTTTGTTTTTATATCGACAAGGAGAAGCAACATGAACGGCATTACTCGTTATGACCCATTCAACGAACTCACGCGTTTCGACCCGTTTTTGGATATGGAGGATATGTTTAACAGAGCCATCATGCGCCCGATTTTGCGTGGTGGGATGGAAACCGGACCGCAGATCAAAATGGATGTGAAGGAAGCGGATGGGCAGTATCTGGTCAATGCGGAAATCCCGGGGGTTAACAAGGATGACATCCATGTGACCATCGACGGCAACCGGGTTTCCATCAGTGCCGAGGTCAAGCAGGAAAAAGAAACAAAAGAAGGCGAGCGGGTGGTCCGCTGCGAGCGCAGTTATGGTATGGCCTCACGCAACTTCAGCTTTGCCGACGAGATTGATCAGAGCAAGGTGCAGGCCAAATACAACAACGGCGTGCTCAAGCTGACCTTACCCAAAAAACCCGGAGCGTCACGCAAGGAAATACCCATTGCATAAACCGGGGCAAAGCAGTTTGAACATGATAGGAGCGAGCCATGCTTGCTCCTTACAATGGCTTGCCAAGAAGGTGCGCCATATAAGATGTAAGAAAGTTAATCAGCCAGCGAACCTTCGCGGGGAAGCAAAAACCAGCTGTGAATTTTGAATAAACGATGTTCCGTTCTGTCTGGGCCTCGCACCATTTGGAAGAAAGTTATGAAAATCTACCCATTGCACAACTTTCTTCTGGTAAAACGGCTGGAGGGCGAACACAAAACCGTGTCCGGTATTTTGATTCCGAATACAGCGACTGAAAAACCCGACCAAGGAAAAGTCATCGCTGCAAGCGCAGGGGTAAGGTTACAAGACGGCAAATTGCGCCCGCTCGATGTCAAGATTGGCGACATGGTGCTGTTTGACAAGTAAGCTGGTCAGCCCGCAAAAATCGATGGGGATGAGCTTCTCGTCATGCGGGAAACGGACATCATAGCCGTGATAGAAGGCTGAGCAACACTCAATTTTGGAGAATTATGATGCCGGCAAAACAGGTTTTGTTTTATGATGCAGCCCGTGCCAGCATCATCGAGGGCGTGAATGTCTTGGCGGATGCGGTCAAGGTGACGCTCGGCCCACAAGGCCGCAACGTCATTCTGGAGCGCGCTTATGGCCCGCCTCTTGTCGCCAATTCCGGCGTCATCGTGGCGAAGGAGATCGAGCTCAAGGACAAGTTCGAGAACATGGGCGCGCAGATGGTCAGGGAGGTCTCCAGCAAGACTTCCGATGTGGCGGGTGACGGCACGACTACCGCCACCGTGCTGGCGCAGGCGATCGTGCGCGAAGGCATGAAATTCGTTGCAGCCGGAATGAACCCGATGGACTTGAAGCGCGGCATCGACAAGGCGGTTGTCGCGACTGTCGACGAGCTGCGCAAGATTTCCCGGCCATGCACCGCGAACAGGGAAATATCCCAGGTCGGCGCCATTTCCGCCAATGCCGATACTGCTGTCGGCGAGATCATTGCGCAGGCCATGGAGAAGGTTGGCAAGGAAGGCGCGATCACGATCGAGGACGGCAAGAGCCTGCAAAACGAGCTGGAAGTGGTGGAAGGAATGCAGTTCGACCGCGGCTATCTGTCGCCTTACTTCATCAACAACCCCGAGAAACTGATTGTCGTGCTGGATGAACCTTATATCCTGCTGCACGACAGGAAGATCAGCAGCATTCGCGATTTGCTGCCACTGCTGGAACTGGTCGCCAAGGCCGGGCGGCCGCTGCTGATCATTGCCGAGGATGTAGAAGGCGAAGCACTGGCGACGCTGGTGATCAACCACATCCGAGGTATCCTGAAGACTGTCGCGGTCAAGGCGCCGGGCTTCGGTGACAGCCGCAAAGCCATGCTCGCGGACATCGCCATTCTTACCGGCGGTGCCGTGATCGCCGAGGAAACCGGCCTTTCCCTGGAGAAAGCCACGCTGAAGCAGCTCGGTCAGGCCAAGCGCGTGGAAGTGGGCAAGGATGACACCACGCTGATCGGTGGCGCAGGGGATCCGGAAATAATCCAGAACCGCATCAGGCAAATCCACAAACAGATTGATGAGGCGACCAGTAAGTACGATAAGCAAAAATTGGTGGAGCGCGCCGCCAAGCTTTCCGGTGGTGTCGCGGTGATCAAGGTCGGCGCGGCCACCGAAACCGGTATGAAAGAAAAGAAAACGCGCATTGAAGACGCGCTGCATGCGACCCGTGCGGCGGTCGAGGAGGGTATTCTGCCAGGCGGCGGAGTTGCGCTACTGCGTGCGAGGGAGGCAATAGCTGTGCTGAAAGACGACAACAGCGAGCAGGATGCCGGCATCAAAATCGTGCTGCGCGCATTGGAAGAGCCGCTACGCCAGATCGTCGCCAATGCCGGCGGCGAACCTTCGGTAGTGCTGAACAAAGTGCTGGGGGGCAAGGGCAACTTCGGCTACAACGCCGCCACCGAAGAATATGGCGATCTCATCGAAATGGGCGTTCTCGACCCGACCAAGGTGACGCGCAGCGCGTTGCAGAATGCTGCCTCGATAGCCAGCCTGATACTCACCACGGACGCGATGGTTGCGGAGCTGCCGAAGGACGTGAAGCAACCCGATGTTATGGGTGGGATGGAAATGTAGCGAACGCGCCTGTGAAATAAAAAATTCAGCCAACTGTGCGATCAAACAAAGGAGAAAACATCATGAGTCACGCAACTATTCCCGGCGGCTTCCGCCAAATCCAGCGCCACGACGGTATCTTCCAGGAGCACGTGCATGATGCCTACAAATCAAAGGTCAAGCTGCCGGAGCCAACCGTCTGCCCGCAATGCGGCGCGGCCTTTCATGAAGGACGCTGGCAGTGGCGGCAAGCCCCGGCAAACGCGCATCAGGAAACCTGTCCTGCCTGCCATCGCATACACGACCAATATCCCGCCGGCTTCCTTACGATGAAGGGAGAGTTCTTCCAATCCCATCGCGACGAAATCATGCATCTCGTGCACAACCATGAAAAACATGAACGGGCAGAACACCCGCTCAAACGCATTATGGCGGTGGAAGAAAAAGATGGCGTAACACTGGTGACCACGACCGATATTCATCTTGCCCGCGGCATCGGTGAAGCGTTGCATCATGCCTATCAGGGTGAGCTGAAATTTCACTATAATCCGGAGCAAAACCTGTTGCGCGTGAGCTGGACGCACTGATGGGCATGACGGCAGCAACACATCAAATATGGAGGAGTGATTGGCTGCCCCTTCGCGCCATCTGCATTAAAGGATAAACGATGCGCCCCGTGAGACCGCCTGCGCTGATAATCTCCATAGCGTTGGCTTGTCGGCTATTCCGCCACCCATCAGGCGGTCATGCTGGCAATATAGAAACAGCGAGAGCGATTCCATGGCTGGAGCAATAAAATTGGCTTTTGTCTTGTGCATTTTGTGCGGCACGCATTCCTCTGCGCTTGCCCAGGCAAAGCACAGCGAAGCACGGGGCGAATTGCTTTATGCGGCACATTGCATCGCATGCCACGCCTCGGAAGTTCACTGGCGGAAACAGAAGTTGGCGGCCGACTGGCGTAGCCTCAAGGTTCAAGTACGCCGCTGGCAGGCCAACATCGGACTAACCTGGAGCGAAGAGGAGATCACCGATGTCGCACGCTATTTGAACGCTGCCTATTATGATTTTCCGGATACTGATCAGAAAGATTTATCGCAGGGTAAAAACCCCGGGCAGATATTGCGTAAATAATTCGAGTGGGCAAACCACCGGCTATGTCGGTGATAATTTAATTGCGGATGGAGCGGTCGATTGAAATCCGCATCAAACGACAAACGACATGGAGGTCATCATGCCTATCAGTGAAATTTGTAATCGCGAAGTCGTTATTGTGCAGCCCGGCTGTTCCACTTCGGAAGCGGCCAGGCTCATGCGCCAATATCACGTCGGCGATGTGGTCGTCGTCGAGGAACGCGGCGGCGTGCGCGTGCCGGTCGGCATTGTTACCGACCGCGATCTGGTGGTGGAAATCATAGCACCGGAGCTCGATCCGGCGGCCATTACGGTAGGGGACATCATGGTGCCCAGCTTGGCCACGATGACGGAAAATACTGGCGTATTCGAGGCGATCGAGTATATGCGCGCCAAGGGAATCCGACGATTGCCGATCGTAAATGACAGGCGGGCTGGTTGGCATCCTTACCCTGGACGATTTGCTGGAGCTTATGGCGGAAGAATTGCTGGCGCTCGCCAAGCTGGTGAAATACGAACAGAAGAAGGAGGCGACGAACCGCCGTTAACGTATCCATGCTCAGGGAGAAAACCATGCAGATCCCATTGCAAATCACCATTCGTGATATTGAACCTTCGGAGGCGCTGGAAGCGCGCATCCGCGACAAGGTGGAAAAGCTCGAAGAATTTTTCAAACATATCACGTCCTGCCGTGTGGTGGTCGAGGTGCCGCAC
>DASTNS010000036.1:0-5534 GCA_035720625.1 Gallionella sp.
CCCGGCAAGGCAGTGAGGCTGCCCTGATTCTCAATGCCGCCCGCACCCGCGTGGGCGGTGAAGTTATAGCGGCCCGCAAGGAAATCAGCGTTGGAAAGATTGAGCGTGGACACCACCAGCCCCGCCACGTCCACTTGCGCCCCGGCGCCGAACAGCACGCCGTTGGGATTGATCAGGAACACCCGGCCGTTGGATTGCAAGGCGCCGAGGATGCTGGAGGGGTTTTGCCCGACCACGCGGTTGAGCACGCTGGAGGCGGCCGACTGCTGGATGAAGCGCGTCGCTTCATTCGCGCCGATGGAGAAGCTCTGCCAGTGGATGATCGCGCCTGGGCTGTTGGTGATGTTGAGCGCGTTGCCTGTAGCAACAAAGCTGGCTTGGCCGTTAATCACTGAGGGACCGAGCGGGTTCGCCGCTAGCGGCTGTGAGGCCAGCGCAAGCATCACACACAGGTAAATCGGTTTTAGAGCGTGCCGGGTTTTCATGATCGTCTCACTGTGGCAGTGATTACGTCTGACAGCTACGCAACCCCTCGTCTAGACGTGTGCAATATGCTCCCTTTTTAGGCAAAAAACAATAGGCAAAACAACCTGGCTGTCAGCACGAATCTAACCTACTCGCGCAAGATTGCCAGCGGCGGCAGCACGGTCAATCGGCGTGTGCCCAGCCATCCCGCCAGCATCACCACCAGCATCCCGCCCAGCCCGCCGAACAGCCAGATGGCGAGGTTCGGCTGATACGGTATTTCCAACACGAAGTGCGCCAGCACCCAGCCGAGCAGCACCGCGCCGGCAGCAGCCAGCAGACCGCTCAGCAATCCCAATGCAGCGAATTCCATGAGGTGCAAACGGCGCAGGTAACGGCTGTCCGCGCCCAGGGTGCGCAGGATCGCCGCCTCGTTGATGCGCTCGTCCTGCGTGGCGAGCAGCGCGGCATACAGCACCGCGAAGCCACTCAGCAGGGTGAACAGGAAGATCACGCTGACGGTCTGCGCGATCTGCTCCATGATGCCGCGCACCTGCTCGATCATCGCGCCGGTGTCGATCACCAGCAGGTTGGGAAACTCACGCGCCAGTTGGTCACCCACTTTCACCTTGTCCGGCGGCAGATAAAAACTGGTGATATAACTCACCGGGTAACCCTTCAGCAGCTCCGGTGTAGAGATCACGAAGAAATTCACCCGCATCGAATCCCATTGCACCTTGCGCAGATTGGAAACACGCGCACTGAAACGGCTGCCCGCCACGTCGTAGGTGAGCTCGTCGCCGAGGCGGATGCCGAGCCGCTCGGCGATGCCCTCCTCGACGGAAAGCTCCTTGCGTTCACCTGGGGTTTCGTCACTCCCGCGCAGGCGGGAGTCCAGTTCTTTTGATTTCTCGCTGGATTCCCGCCTGCGCGGGAATGACGACGTGTTTTGCTCATCGATTGATGGTTGCCACCAACTCCCGCTCACCAGTTCGTTCCACTCCGGCATCTGCTCGGCCCAGGACAGGTTGAATTCGCGCTCCACCAGGTCGCGCGCGCGCGGGTCGGTGTAGCTGTCACCGCTGATGGGCGCGGCATTGATCGCGACCAGCCGTCCGCGCACCATCGGCAGCAACTGCGGCTGCGGCAATTTTGCGCGCGCGAAGAAATCCCGCACCGCCTGTTGCTGGTCCGGCTGGACGTTCACGATGAAGCGGTTCGGCGTATCCGGCGGCAGCTTGCCCTGCCAGCTCTGCAGCAGGTCGCCGCGCACCAGCGTCAGCAGCAGCAGCGCCATGCCGCCCAGGCCGAGCGCCACCACCTGCAGCGCGGAGTCGCGCCCATGCCGTGCGAGGTTGTTGAACGCGTGGCGCAACTGCGCATGAAAGCGGGACGAGTAGCGCGCCAGCCCGTGCAGCAGCAGCCAGGCCAGCAGGCCGAAGCACAGCAGGCCGGCGAGCAGCCCGCCCAGCATCGTGAACCCCAGCCTGACCGAGCCGGAATGCCACAGGAACAATCCCGCCAGCACCAGCACGCCGAGGCCCCAGGCCAGCAGGGCGTTCGCCTGCGGCGCGCCGAGTTCGCGGCGCAGCACGCGCAGCGGCGACACCCTGCGCAGCTGCAGCAGCGGCAGGAAGGCGAAGCCGAGCAGCAGCGCGAAACCGCTCGCCGCGCTCTTGAGCGCGGGCAACACCGAAGGCTGCGGCAACTCCGTCTCGCGCATCGCCTCGATGAAGGAAATCAGCACCGCCTGCGTGGCGTAGCCCAGCAGGCAGCCGAGCAGCACCGCGACCGCGCCGAGCAGCAGGAACTGGCAGAGGAACAGGCGCAGCACCTGCCCCTGCTCTGCGCCGAGGCAGCACATCATCGCGCAGGTATCCAGGTGGTGCAGCACGAAGCGCCGCGATGCCAGCGCCATCGCCGCGCCCGCGAGGATCGCCGCGGTCAGCGCGGCGAGGCCGAGGAAATGCTCGGCACGCTCCAGCGCGGTGCGTATCTCCGGGCGCGCGTCGCGCACGTCTTCCAGCTTCTCGCCATTCGAAAGTTTCGGCTTCAGCTCATCGCGCAGTGCCTCCACCTGCCGCGCCTCGCCCGCGACCATCAGGCGGTAGACGATGCGGCTGCCTTCCTGCAGCAGTCCCGTCGCAGCAAGGTCGTCGCCGTTCATCAGCACGCGCGGCGCGAAGCTGTAGAAACCGACCGCCCGGTCGATGTCGCGCACGATGCGCGCCGCCACCATAAAGCGCTGCGTGCCGATGCCGACCTCGTCGCCGACGCGCACATCGAGGCGGCGCAGCAGGCGCCCGTCCACCCACACCGTGCCACGCGCGGGAATGCCCTGTGCGACACGCACGCTACCATCGTCGATCTCGATTTTGCCGCGCAACGGATAGCCCGCCTCGACCGCCTGGACCTCGGAGAGCAAGGTCTGCTCGCCATGCGCCACCATGCTCAGGAACGCACGGCTCTCCACCGTTCGCAGCCCGCGTGCCTGCGCAGCGGCGCGATAGGCAGGCGGCAGCAGGCGCGCGGAAACGATGCGTAAATCCGCACCGATCAGGCTGGTCGCCTCCTGCTGCAACGCCAGCCGCACTCGGTCGGCGAACAGCCCCACGGTCGCAAGGCTGCCCACCGCCAGCACCAGCGCCAGCAGCAGCACACGCCACTCCCCGGCGCGCCAGTCGCGGCGCAGCAGGTTGAGGGAGAGGCGGAGGAGGTTCATTTTCGATTTACGGGAAAATCACGGTCTGTCACCGATTAGGTTTTCTGCTCTTCTGCCTGTTTTAATCGATCAAACCAAGCCCATAATTCCAGAAATGAAAATTCTTTCGGGATTGGATTATTGTCGATGAATTGTGCGTTCCAATATTGATTTATGTATGCCTCACCAGTTCTTCTGGGGTGGTTACCCGCCCCGCTTCCAGCCGCAACTGCCGGCCGCAGCGCCGCGCCAGCGCCTCGTCGTGGGTGACGAGGATCAGGGTCGTGCCCTGTGCGCGGTTGAGTTCCAGCATCAGTGCGATGACCTGCGCGCCGGTGGCGGCGTCGAGGTTGCCGGTGGGCTCGTCGGCGAACAATATCTTGGGCCGGGTGACGAAGGCGCGCGCGAGCGCGACGCGCTGCTGCTCGCCGCCGGAGAGGTGCTTGGGCAGGTGGTGCGCGCGGGCGGAGAGCCCGACATCGCGCAGCGACACCGCGGCGCGTTCGCGCGCGTCGGCCACACCCTGCAGCTCCAGCGGCAGCATGACGTTCTCCAGCGCGTTGAGCGCGGGCAGCAACTGGAAGGACTGGAACACGAAGCCCGCCATCGCGCCGCGCAACCGCGCGCGCCCGTCCTCGTCGAGCGCGAAGAGGTCCTTGCCGTCGAGCAGCACGCTGCCGCTGCTCGGCACGTCCAGCCCGGCGAGCAGGCCGAGCAGCGTGGACTTGCCGGAACCGGACGCGCCGAGGATCGCGAGGCTCTCGCCCGCCTCGACCGCGAAGCTCGCCTGCTGCAGGATGGTCAACGGCTGGTCGCCGCTTAATACTTGCTTGGTTAGTTCAACTGCCTGCACAATCGCTGCCATGAAACTCCCCGTTATAAAAACCTACTGCGCGATTCGATTGCTGTGTTGCACGGTGCTCGCTTCCGCGCCTATCCAACTGATATGTCTTGGTCGCTCCGCGCCGTGCGCCTTGCACTCAAACCGCTCGCTACGGTTTTTATCATTTCCATTGAGCCTGATTCTATTACTCGCGCTGTGGCTGCCGCTTTCCGCCCATGCCGCAAAAAACATCCTAGTGTTCGGCGACAGTTTATCAGCCGGATACGGCATCGCAGTAGCGGAAAGTTGGCCTGCCCTGCTGCAGCAGGAACTGGCGCGCAGCCATGCGGAATATCGCGTGGTGAACACGAGCATCAGCGGCGAGACCACGCAGGGCGGGTGGCAGCGCATCGCCGGGGCGTTGCAGGAGTACCGCCCGGCGGTGGTGATCGTGGAGCTCGGCGCGAACGACGGGCTGCGCGGCTTCAATGTCGCCGGCATCGAGGCCAACCTCGGCAAAATCATCGAGACTGCGCGCGCTGCCCGCGCGAAAGTGCTGCTGGTCGGCATGCGGCTGCCGCCGAATTACGGCGAGCCTTATGTCACGCAGTTCGCCAAGGCGTACCCGAAGCTGGCGAAAAGATACCGCATCCGGCTGCTGCCGTTCTTGTTCGAGGGCGTTGCACCCGAGCAATTCCAGGCCGACAATCTGCATCCCACCAAAGAAGCGCAGCCGCAGCTGATGAGTAACGTGCTGAAGGAGCTGAAGCCGCTGCTGCGCTAGAAGCTGTCTTAAAAATTGCTGCGGAGGGCGTCTGCGGTGTTGCGCGGTACTCGCAATCCTCATGTACTCCTGTGTACATTCCGGTTGCTGTGTTCCGTGCACCTTGCATCCATCCCTCCTCGTGAATTTTTAAGGCAGCTTTTTGGTGAATCGTGGATTCATTCTAAATTAGGGGGTTTCATGCCTAACCGCCTCGCCCAGGAAACCAGCCCCTACCTGCAACAGCACGCCGGCAATCCGGTGGACTGGCATGCCTGGAACCCGGAAACGCTGCGCCTCGCACGCGCGCAGGACAAGCCTATCCTGCTGTCGATCGGCTACTCGGCCTGCCACTGGTGCCATGTCATGGCGCACGAGTCGTTCGAGGACGCCGAAGTGGCCGCGGTGATGAACCGGCACTTCATCAACATCAAGGTGGACCGCGAGGAGCGTCCCGACCTCGACCAGATCTACCAGTCCGCGCATTACCTGCTGATGCAGCGCGGCGGCGGCTGGCCGCTGACCATGTTCCTCAGCCCGGACGGCACGCCGTTCTTCGGCGGCACCTATTTCCCGAAGGAGGCGCGCTACAACCTGCCCGGCTTTGCCGACCTGTTGCAGCGCGTCGCGCAGGTCTATGCGGACAACCGCGCCGAACTCGCCGCGCAGGGCAAACATCTCATCGAAGCGCTTGCCGGCGCGCTTCCCGAGGCCGGCGAGACGATGCTAAATGCCGAGCCGCTCGACAAGGCGCCACGCGAGCTGCGCGATCAGTTCGACGA
>DASTNS010000037.1:0-36434 GCA_035720625.1 Gallionella sp.
GCTGCCGAGCAACGTGCCGATCACGCCGATCACCACTCCCTGCACGATGAAGATTTTCATGATGCTGCGCGGCGACGCACCGAGGGTGCGCAGGATGGCGATGTCGGCCTGCTTGTCGGTGACCGCCATCACCAGCGTGGAGACGATGTTGAACGCGGCCACCGCGACGATCAGCGACAGGATGATGAACATCATTTTCTTCTCCATCTGCACCGCGCGGAAGTAGTTGCTGTTCTGGTGCGTCCAGTCATTGGCGTATAGTTCCGGCGGCAACCGGTCCTGCAGCTCGCGCGCCACGCGCGGCGCGAGATCGATGTCGCGCAGCTTGGCGCTGATGCCGGTTACCGCGTCGCCGAGCTGGAACAGTTTTTGTGCGTCGTTGAGGTGGATCAACGCGAGGCTGTTGTCATAGGGCGCCATGCCGATCTCGAAGATGCCCGCCACGCGGAATTGTTTGAGGCGCGGCATCATGCCGGCGGGCGTGATCTGGCCCTGCGGGGCGATCAGCATGATCTTGTCGTTGAGGCGCACACCGAGCGAGCGCGCCAGATCGGAGCCGATCAGGATGTTGAATTCGCCGCCGCGCAAATTATCCAGCGTCCCTACCTTCATCTTGCCGGAGAGGCCGGTAATCGCGGCTTCTTGCTGTGGGTCGATGCCGCGCACCATCACGCCCTGTACGCTTTGGCCGAACGACAGCATGCCCTGTCCGGCGACATACGGCGCGGCGGCGGACACTTGCGGGTGCTGTGCGACCTTGTTCAGGATGGCCTGCCAGTCATGCAGCTGTCCGCCGTCCGCAACCACTTCCAGATGCGGCGATGCGCCCAGCATGCGCGCGCGGATTTCCTTCTGGAAGCCGTTCATCACCGACAGCACCACGATCAGCGCCATCACGCCCAGCCCCATGCCCAGCATGGAAATCAGCGAGATGAAGGAGATGAAATGGTTGCGCCGCTTGGCACGGGTATAGCGCAGGCCGATGAACAGTTCGTATGGTTGCAAGATAAGGCTGCCGATAGTTGGAACGGGCGTAAGTGTGCCATAAGGCGGCGGGCGATGACAGCGCGGCTACCATGCCGTAACAGGTTGTTCTCGGGCCGATTCGGATATCTCGCGCGGGAGCCGGTCAGATTCAGTGCGGTTTTCAACACAGGAGATGGGAAAAACGATCGCTGGATACTCGCAACCTGTCCGCCATGATTTTTAGAAATGCATGGCTAAAATGCAACTGGCAAGGATTCGACAGGTACGACAAGGAATAAGGAGTGATTTTCATGATGACCACAGCCTTGGCGGCGGTGACCGTGGCCGAACGCGGAGTGTTCTTTCCAGTTATATATGCCATTTCTCCAAAACTTTCCCCTCTTCGTATTGTGTTCAGCAGCCTTCCGGATTTTGTCGCAATGGCCATGCCTTCGATAATGATGAAGAAGTCCTCCCCCAATTCGTTTTCTCGCACCAGAGCGGTTTTTTCCGGGTGTTGTTGCCACTCGCTGATACGCAATATCTCCCAGATTTCTACGTCGGTGAAATTCTCGAAGAAAGTTATCTCACGAAGAGCAGTAAATCTTGCCGCTTCGCTCACAGGCTCATCATGTTGTTCAAAAGAACCGAACGAAGCCAGGTCCGCCCCGAATTCCTTCCAGTCCTGATAGCGGTGCTGCCTGTTCCTTTGCATCGCCTTGAGCATGATACGCTCCAGTGCGACCGGCAAGTCGGCGCGCAGGCTCCTGGGCGGGATGATTTTGGCGTTGCTTATCTGCTGATACAACTCCATCAGATTCTTTGCCGTGTAGGGGGATCGCCCGGTTAGCAGCCTGTACATCACCACTCCCAATGAATAGATGTCCGTTTGATGCGTCAGGGTTTCTCCATTGACCTGCTCGGGCGACATATATCCGGGAGACCCGATATTGTTTATCCGCGTTTGCTCCATATCCATATCGAGAACGATTGCAGCGCCCAGATCGGAAATTTTGACCTCACCTTCGCGACTCATCAGAATGTTGGCCGGTTTGATGTCGCGGTGAATGACGCCGTGGAATTGCGCATAATTCAGGGCGCGACAGCATTTGAACAATATTTCGACGACACGCGGAATCTCCAGGAGCCCGTCAGGTTCGGCATACTTTTCAAGTGTTCCGCCCTCGACATATTCCATTACGATATAGCTGATTTCTTCATTGATTACGGCATCGTAAATCGCGACGAGATGGGGATGGGAGAGCCTGCCGGCCAATGAGGCCTCGGCATGCAGCATGCGTTTGTGTATCTTTCCCGTCGGAGAATCATCCAGTATTTCCGGCTTCATCACCTTGAGTGCCACATCTCTTTCAGAAAAGGGGTCATGTGCCAGATAGACCGTGCTGGTTGCTCCTTGCCCCAGCTTTCTGATAAGCCGGTATTTGCCCAGATATTCCTGCTGTTCCATGTTTGCGATAGTAAAGTAATTAAATGCGTATAGGTATGGCGCGGGATGTGCATTGAATTTTATTCAATATGATTCTATCTCTGAAACGGTTCAGGCGGTTCTGTTTTTATGCCTCTGGCAGAGCCGGGTTTCCCCGGTTTCGGCCGGCATGACCTGTTCTCGTTATCGCAAATGATAAACTTGCCGCCATGAGAAAAGTTCATTTGGTGGTTTGCGATTTGTTTCTGCCGGCGGATTTTGCCGCCGAAGTTTGCGCGGATCTGCGCCTGCCTGCATTGGAAAAGATGCTGGCGCGCGGTGTTTCGACAGGGCAGGCACCTTCGACAGGCTCAGGGCGAACGGGTGGGGTCGGTGCTTCGCTGGAAAATCATTTGTGCGAATTGTTCGGCGTGCCGTGTGAGCCGGAAGCGCCGATTGCGCCGGTTTCTGCCGCGTTCGACGGGCTTGGCGAGGGTTGCTGGCTGCGTGCCGATCCGGTGCATTTGCGGTTGCAGCGCGATCAATTGGTCTTGCTTCCGGATGTGGGTGTCAATGCGGATGAGGCCAATCAACTGTGCGCCGCGCTGAACGAACATTTTACCGGA
Source organism: Gallionella sp. (assembly GCA_035720625.1). Taxonomy (GTDB): domain Bacteria; phylum Pseudomonadota; class Gammaproteobacteria; order Burkholderiales; family Gallionellaceae; genus Gallionella. Next base: position 3,019 of record DASTNS010000037.1, read on the forward strand.
CAGGGGATGGGGTTTTTTACGCCGCACCCGCAGCGCTGGTATGTGTGGCTCGACCGATTGCCGGATATCGAAACCGTACCTTTGTCGCAGGCTGCCGGACGCAACGTGCGCGGCTTGCTGCCCAGGGGCGCGGAGGCGCCGCACTGGCATCGGGTGTTCAATGAGATCCAGATGCTGCTGTTTTCACATCCGGTGAATGAAGCCCGCGAGGCGCGCGGCGAATTGCCGGTCAACAGCCTGTGGCTGTGGGGCGGCGGGGTGAATGTGCCGCCGCAAAAAAATTACGACTGTGTCAGTTCGGATGAAGTGCTGGCCGAGATATTTGCCGCGGCTGCGGGGATTCCATTTGCGGGGTGGCCGGCGCAATGGCGCAATGATGAAAATAGCGGCAGGCAATTGCTGGTCTGGACAGGCTTGCGTTCAGCCTTGCGGCGCGGCGACCTGGATGCCTGGCGTACCGCGTTACAGGAGTTTGAAACAGGCTATGCGCAGCCGTTGTGGCAGGCGTTGCGCGCCGGGAAAATCTCGCAGTTGCAGGTGGATATTCTGGGCGGGGATCACGTCCGGTATTTGCTGTTGACCCGTGCCGATGCCTGGGCGTTCTGGCGGCGCACCGAGCCGCTTGCCCAATACTCGATGGTGTAGAATACCCCTGTTCGAGCATAAGGAATGAGCATGTCTTTTTGGAATACCGCAATGCAGTTTTTCTGGCGCGAGGAGTCGTTGCCGGTGTTGGTGATGACGCTGTGCGTGACGTTCCTGCTGTTCCATTTCCTGAAGGAAGAGCGCAAGAGCGTCCTGAATACGCTGACTTTTTTCTTTGCCTGCCTGGCGCTGCAATTTATCAGCAGCCTGATCCATGCGCTGCAATTTGCCTCCGTCGCTGCAGTACTCCGTGAAACCGGATTGATCGGGGCCGGCATTGCGGTGATCCGCCTGTGGGGGCTGCTGGTGTTCCGCATCGTCTTGCCGTGGATACGCATCATGCCGTTGCGCATCGCCGAAGATATCTTCGTCATCATCGGCTACATCGCCTGGGGGCTGGTGCGGTTGCGCTATGCCGGGCTGGACCTGGGCAGCATCGTCGCGACGTCGGCGATGATTACCGCGGTGGTGGCGTTCGCGATGCAGGATACGCTGGGCAATATCCTCGGCGGCCTGGCTTTGCAACTGGACAATTCCATCGAGATCGGCGATTGGATCAAGGTGGACGATGTCTCCGGTCGCGTAGTGGACATCCGCTGGCGTTCCACGCTGGTCGAGACGCGCAACTGGGAAACTGTGGTATTTCCCAACAGCCAGTTGATGAAGAACAAATTCCTGGTGCTGGGGCGGCGTATCGACCAGCCGGTGCAATGGCGGCGCTGGGTGTGGTTCAACGTCAATCTTGGTGTGACGCCGACCCGGGTGGTCAACGCGGTGGAAAATGCCATCCTGCAGGCGGAAATCGATAATGTGTCCAAGAATCCCCAACCCAGTTGCGTGCTGATGGAAATGGATAAGGGCTGCGCGCGCTATGCGCTGCGTTATTGGCTGACCGATCTGGCGGCGGACGATTCTACCGATGCGGCGGTGCGCTGGCATGTCTATACCGCACTGGAGCGCGCCGGCATCAAGCTTGCCGTGGAAGAGCAGAACGTCCATTACATCAAGGAAAGCGAAAAATACGAAGAGGCGATGCGCCAGCGCGAATTGCTGCGCCGCATCAAGACGCTCAAGCGCGTCGAGCTGTTTGCGCAGATGACAGACGATGAATTGCGCAAGCTGGCGGAACGGTTGAAATACGCCCCGTTTGCCAAAGGTAACGTCATCGCCAGGCAGGGCACGCCCGCGCAGCACTGGTTGTTCATCATCATTAGCGGTGAAGCAGAGGTGTATCTGGAGGGGGGCGGTGGCGAGAAGCGCAGCCTGAACGTGCTTTCCAACGGGGCTTTCTTCGGCGAGATGAGCCTGATGACCGGTTCGCCGCGCGTAGCAACGGTTATCGCCAGGACCGATGTGGAGTGCTATCGCCTCGACAAGGAGGCTTTTGAAGAAATCCTGTTGGCGCGCCCCAGCATCGCCGAGGAGGTGTCGCAGGTATTGGTGGCGCGCCGCATACAATTGGACAGCGCGCTGCAAAACCTGGACGAGGAAGCGAAGCATAAAGTAATCCATCACCAGCACAGCGAGGTGCTGGCGACCGTCAAGCGGTTCTTCGGTTTGTAGTATCATCACCGGGATTGAAAATTGCTTTTCTCGTTTGCCTCCTCGCCCGCTTGCGGGATAACCAGCGACTTGGCGGCTTTGCTGCCTAGTCGAATGGCTAGTAGATCCATCAGAGGATTGAGGTGAGGGGCTTGCGAGGGCACGAACTTTGAATTTTTTGAGGCACCCATGAAAGTATCATTTCTGGATTTTGAAAGCCCCATCGCCGAGCTGGAAGACAAGATCGAGCAACTGCGTTATGTGCAGGACGATTCGGCGCTCGACATCGCGGACGAGATCTCGCGCCTGTCCAAGAAGAGCGAAGCGCTGACCAAAGACATTTATACCAAGCTCTCGCCCTGGCAAATCTCGCAGGTGTCGCGCCATCCGCAGCGCCCTTACACGCTGGATTACATCGGGTACCTGTTCACCGATTTCGAGGAACTGCACGGCGACCGCGCGTTTGGCGACGACAAGGCCATCGTGGGCGGGCTGGCGCGCTTCAACGGGCAGAGCGTAATGGTGATCGGCCACCAGAAGGGGCGAGACACCAAGGAAAAAATCGCGCGCAATTTCGGCATGCCGCGCCCCGAGGGCTACCGCAAAGCGTTGCGCCTGATGCGCTTGGCGGAAAAATTCGATATTCCCATCATGACCTTCATCGACACCCCCGGCGCTTATCCCGGCGTGGGCGCGGAAGAGCGCGGTCAGTCCGAGGCGATCGGGCGAAACCTGTACGAGATGACCGAGTTGCGCGTGCCGATCATCTGCACCGTGATCGGCGAGGGCGGCTCCGGCGGCGCACTGGCGATCGCAGTGGGCGACGCATTGCTGATGCTGCAATACAGCACTTACTCGGTGATCTCGCCGGAAGGCTGCGCCTCGATCCTGTGGAAGAGCGCGGAAAAAGCGCCGGATGCCGCGGAGACCCTGGGTATCACCGCGACGCGCCTGAAGACGTTGGGGTTGGTGGACAAGATCATCAACGAGCCGCTGGGCGGCGCGCACCGCGATTATGCGGCGACCATGCAGAACGTGAAGAAGGCATTGCAGGACGCGCTCAAGCAAGTGCAAAACAAACCGACGGCCGACTTGCTGCAAGATCGCTTCAACCGTCTGATGAGTTATGGCAAGTTCAAGGAAGTCACGCTTCAATAACCCGCCATTCCGGCTTGGGTCCGGGGCGACATTCCCTCAGGCACATGGTGCATTCCCGGAACAAACTTTCTGAAGAACTATCGACGCAGCTTGCGCCGCTGGTTCCTGCGCACGGCTCCATCCTGATCGGCCTGAGCGGCGGGGTCGATTCCGTCGTGTTGTTGCACCTGCTGCACCGGCTTGCGCCGCGTTTTTCCTGGCGACTCTCCGCATTGCACGTCCATCACGGCATCAGCCCCAACGCCGATGCGTGGGCGGATTTCTGCGCCGGGCTCTGCGCGCAGCACGCCATTCCGCTGCATATCGAAAATGTGGACATCACCCCGTTGCGCGAACACGGCATCGAAGCGGCGGCGCGCAAGCTGCGCCACGCGGCGTTCGCCAGGCAGACATGCGACTTCGTCGCCTTGGCGCACCACGCCGACGACCAGGCAGAAACCCTGCTGCTGCAATTGCTGCGTGGTGCGGGGGTGCGCGGCGCGAGCGCCATGCCTGTCCTGAGCCAGGTCGAAGGGCCGCTGCTTGCAGAACGTAAAAGCTCTGGCATTGAGTTTTCTCCCCTTCGCCCTGAGCTTGTCGAAGGGCATGGTGTTGCTATGGCAAAGTGGGTTTCGACAGGCTCAGCCCGAACGGAGCCTAAAAATATTTGTGCAGGGTCAATCGTGCGTCCCTTGCTGCACTGCTCACGCAAGGATATCCTCGACTATGCCACTGCTGAAAATTTGCAATGGATAGAAGACGAAAGCAACGCCGACGACAGCTATCCACGCAACTTCCTGCGCCATCGCGTGCTGCCGCTGCTGGAGCAGAAATTCCCCGCCTGCCGCAATACCCTGGCGCGCAGCGCGCGGCATTTCGCCGAGACGAGCGAACTTCTCGACGATCTGGCGCGGCTGGATGCACAAAATCCATCTCCTCTCCCCTCAGGAGGGGAGATAACCAGCGACTTGGCTGTCGATGTTGGACAGCCTAGTCGAATGGCTAGTGGTTCCATCAGGGCTAGGGAGAGGGGTGAAGGCCACGATACAACCCTGGAAGTCTCGCGCCTGCAATCCCTCTCCCGGCCTCGCGCCAAAAACCTGTTGCGCTGGTTCCTGCACAGCGTCGGCGCGCCGATGCCGCAAGCCGTACAGCTCGACGACATGCTGCACCAATTATGCGATGCGCGGCAGGATGCGGCAGTATGTATCGCCTACGGCGCACACGAGGTGCGTCGCTACCAGGGCCGGGTATATGCGTTGCGCGCGCCGGGTGAATTTGACCGGAATCTGGTCTTGCCGTGGCAAGGCGAAGCCGGACTGGATTGGCATGCGCTAAACGCACGCCTGATCTTCGAGCATACGCAGGGTAGGGGCATCAGCCTGGCGAAACTGCAGCACGCACCCGTGATGCTGCGCCTACGGCAAGGCGGCGAAACCCTGCGCCCGTACCCGAATGCCGCGACGCGCACGCTGAAGAACCTGCTGCAGGAACATCATGTTCCACCGTGGCAGCGCGACCGCCTGCCGCTGCTGTACTGCGGCGATGAGTTGGTATGTGCGGTCGGTGTGGCGAGTGCGGCAGAGTATCAGGCGAGCGCTGGCGAGGCGGGTATTTCGTTGGGCTTGTTGCCCTGGGCAGTGAACGTAGGGCGTCAATAAGCGAAGCGCATTGCGCCGGATGACAAATGTATACGGCGCAATACCCGTTGGTTATTGCGCCATACACTGGTTATCGGTGTATTTATTTCGCTGAATAAGACAGTTCAAGTGCAGCACATTTCCCCCATCGCACGGCTTGCCGGCTGCGACACGGCGGGCAAAGCCTGATAGAATCGCGAGTTCGGAATTCCTGATTAACTTTAACTGTTTGGAGAGAAAAGCATGGCTGTTGAACGTACCCTGTCGATTATCAAACCCGATGCCGTGGCCAAGAATGTCATCGGCCAGATTTATACCCGCTTCGAGAACGCCGGCCTGAAGATCATTGCCGCGCGCATGGTGCAATTGTCCCGCGCCGAGGCGGAAGGCTTTTATGCCGTACACCGCGCCCGTCCGTTCTTCAACGATCTGGTCAATTTCATGATTTCCGGCCCGGTGATGGTGCAGGCGCTGGAAGGCGAGGGCGCGATCCTGAAGAACCGTGATCTGATGGGCGCGACCGACCCGAAGAAGGCCGACAAGGGCACGATCCGTGCCGACTTCGCCGACAGTATCGATGCGAATGCGGTGCACGGTTCCGACGCGGCAGAGACCGCTGCGGTGGAGATCGCCTATTTCTTTCCGGCGCTGAATATTTATTCCCGCTGAGTCATTACGCAGATGCAACAAAACCTCCTCGACTTTAATGTGCAGCAATTGACTGCCTGGTTTGCGGAACACGGCGAGAAGCCGTTCCGCGCCAAGCAGGTGCTGCGCTGGATCTACAAGGCCGGGGAGTCCGATTTCGATGCGATGAGCGACCTTGCGGTGTCGCTCCGCGAAAAATTGAAGCAGATCGCCTGTGTACAGGCACCCAAGGTGATGCGCGAGGAGCTGTCCGATGACGGCACCCGCAAATGGCTGCTGGATATGGGCACCGGCAACGCGGTGGAGACGGTGTTTATCCCGGAGGAGACGCGCGGCACGCTGTGCATCTCGACGCAGGCAGGCTGTGCGCTGGACTGCGCGTTCTGTTCGACCGGCAAGCAGGGCTTCAGTCGCAACCTTTCGACCGCCGAGATCATCGGCCAGTTGTGGTGGGCGAACCATCAGCTCGGCCGCGATGTGGACGGCAACTGGCAGGTCAGCAACGTGGTGCTGATGGGCATGGGCGAGCCGCTGCTGAATTTCGATAATACCGTGAGCGCGCTGCGCCTGATGCTGGACGATCATGCCTACGGGCTGTCGCGCCGCCGCGTGACGGTGTCGACTTCCGGCATCGTGCCGGCGATCGACCGGTTGCGCAACGAATGCCCGGTCGCGCTGGCGGTGTCGCTGCACGCACCGGACGACAAGCTGCGCGATGTGCTGGTGCCGATCAACCGGAAGTATCCGCTCAAGGAACTGCTGGCCGCGTGCCAGCGTTATCTGGAAAAAGCGCCGCGCGACTTCATCACTTTCGAATATGTGTTGCTGGACGGCGTGAACGACAGCGTGCAGCAGGCGCATGAACTGGTGCGGCTGGTGCGCGACGTGCCGTGCAAGTTCAACTTGATTCCGTTCAACCCGTTCCCTGAGACGATTTACCGACGCTCCCAGCCGGAAGCGATCCGCCGCTTTCGAGATGTGCTGATGCAGGCGGATATTGTGGTCACCACGCGCAAGACGCGCGGCGACGACATTGCGGCGGCATGCGGGCAACTGGCCGGGCTGGTGCAGGATAAAACCAAACGAACCATGCAAAGCCCGGTGGTGCTGCATGGATAAAATAGCCGAGGTATGCCGATGAAAAAATTGATTGCTCTATTGTTCCCACTGGTGTTTTCGTTGACCGTTCTGACGGGCTGCGGCACGCCATCCGGCGGGGGGCAATCCACCCCGGATCAGCTTAAATCGCGTACCAGCGCCAGCGCAAAGGTGCATACCGAGCTGGCGGGCATGTATTACGAGCGCGCGCAGATGGGCGTTGCGCTGGGTGAGATAGATGCGGCCTTGCAGGCTGATCAGAACTATGCGCCGGCCTATAGTGTGCGCGGCCTGATCCATATGGCGTTGCGCGAATACCAGGAGGCCGAGGAGGATTTCCAGCAAAGCCTGCGCCTCGACAGGAATGATTCCGAAACGCACAACAACTATGGCTGGTTCCTGTGCGAGCGCGGCAAGGAGAAAGAGTCGATCCCGCATTTCATTGCAGCATTGAAAAACCCTTTATACGGAACACCGGAGCGCGCTTATCTGAATGCCGGGCTGTGCTCCAGAAAAGTGGGTAACAACAAGGATGCGGAGGAGTTCCTGCAACGCGCGCTGCAGGTACAGCCAGGTTTGCCGCAAGCGTTGCTGGCGATGGCGGAACTGAGTTTCGATAATGGCGATTACACCGCCGCCAAGAAATACTTTGCGAAATTCTCGGAGAAATCCGATAGCCTGACGGCGGAGCAACTCTGGCTGGCAGTGCGTATCGAGCGCAAGGTTGGCGACCGCAATGCCGAGGCCAGCTATGGCATGCAGTTGCGCAAGCGTTTCCCCGATGCGCGCGAAACCCAATTGCTGATGCGCAGGGAATAATGGAACAGCCCTCCGAAAACAACGCCGCGCAAGACGCCGGCCCTGCCCAGGTGCCGGCGGTTTCGCTGGGGAAGACGCTGCGCGAGGCGCGTGAGCGCCTTGGCATGAGCGTCGCGGATGTGGCCAACCAGATCAAGCTCGCACCGCGCCAGATCGAGGCGCTGGAAGCAGAGGATTTCCGGCATTTGCCCGAGATGCCGTTCGTGCGCGGCTTTGTGCGCGGCTACGCCAAGCTGTTGCAGCTGGATGCCCAGCCACTGTTGGCATCCCTGCCGCAGGCGAGTGCGGATCTGGTGCAACTGACGCCGGCCTCCGTCGAGGCGCCATTCCCCAGCGCGCATTCGCCGCAACGGCAAAACCTGATGTGGCTGGGCGCGGCGTTGCTGCTGTCGGTGCTGGTGGTCGCATTCGCGGTGTGGCATTTCACGGCGCCGCCTGCGAAACCCGAAGCGGCACAGGTTGAAACGCCGGTTTCCAAGCCTGATAAAATGCAAATCATCCAGGCATCGTCGGTTGCTGAGGCGGGTGCGATTGCGCGGCCCGCCACAAAGGCAGCGCGATCTGCGGCGGAAGCAACGCCATCACCGGTTCCTGTTGCGAAGACCCCGGTTCCCCCGGTTGCACCGCAAACCCCACCGGCAAAACCGGCGGTTCAGCCCGACGTGCCGCTGCAAGCTGCCACGCTGCGCCTGACGTTCGATGAAGATTCATGGACGGAAATCAGGGGCAAGGATGACAAGATACTGTTGTCGCAGGTCAATCCGCGCGGCAGCGAATTGCGCCTGAAGGGGCAGGGGCCATACTCGCTGGTGATCGGCCATGCCGCATCGGCGCGGCTTTACTTTCGCGGCAAGCAAGTCGACCTGACGCCTTATATCAATTCCTCGAGCGAAGTGGCGCGGCTGACGCTGGAATAGGCATGAGCACAGCATTTATCAGGCACCGCCCGTCGCAACGGGTGCAGGTCGGCAAGGTGATGCTGGGCGGCGGTGCGCCGGTCGTGGTGCAGTCCATGACCAATACCGATACCGCCGACGCCGAGGCGACCGTGCGGCAGGTTCATGAGTTGGCCGAGGCCGGTTCGGAGCTGGTGCGCATCACGGTGAATACCCCGGAGGCTGCCGCCGCGGTGCCGCAGATCCGCGCGCGGCTGGACAGCCTGGGTTGCGATGTGCCGCTGGTCGGCGATTTCCATTACAACGGGCATCGTTTGCTGAGCGGGTTTCCGGAATGCGCGCAGGTGCTGGCGAAATACCGCATCAATCCCGGCAATGTCGGGCGCAATCGCATCGATGAAGACCCGTTCTCGGTCATGATCGCCACTGCCGTGCGTTACGACAAGCCGGTGCGCATCGGCGTGAACTGGGGCAGCCTCGACCAGAATCTGGTGGTGCGCATGATGGACGAGAATTCGCGTCTGGCCGAGCCCAAGGACATGCGCGAAGTGACTCGCGCCGCGCTGATCGCCTCCGCACTGCAAAGCGCACAGCGCGCTGAGCAGCTCGGCCTGGCGCATGACCGCATCGTGCTGTCCTGCAAGGTCAGCGAGGTGCAGGACCTGATCGCGGTGTACCGCGCGCTGACGCAACAATGCGACTACGCGCTGCACCTCGGCCTGACCGAGGCGGGCATGGGCTCCAAAGGCATCGTGGCTTCGACAGCGGCGCTGGCGGTGTTGTTGCAGGAAGGCATCGGCGACACGATCCGCATTTCTCTGACGCCGGAGCCGGGCGGGTCGCGTACCCAGGAAGTGGTGGTAGCGCAGGAGATATTGCAGACCATGGGCTTGCGCGCGTTCGCGCCGATGGTGGTCGCCTGCCCGGGCTGCGGACGCACCACCAGCACCGTGTTCCAGGAGCTGGCGCAGAGCACCCAGGCGCATCTGCGCAGCCAGATGCCGGTGTGGCGTGGACGGTATGACGGCGTGGAAGAGATGACCGTCGCGGTGATGGGCTGCATCGTCAATGGTCTGGGCGAAAGCAAGATGGCGAATATCGGCATCAGCCTGCCGGGCACCGGCGAGAGCCCCGCCGCACCGGTATATATCGACGGCGAAAAGGCGATGACCCTGCGCGGTGACAACATCGCGGCGGAATTCACCCGGATTGTGGATGAGTATGTGGAGCGGAAATACGTGAAGAGGGAAAGGCAGTAAGTGGTAAGTGGTGAGTAGAAAGTAGGGTTTCCCCACTTGCCACTTACTACTTCCCACTTACCGGGTTTTATTATGAGCAACGAAACTTTACAAGCCGTGCGCGGCATGAACGACATCCTGCCGGATGAGGCGGAGCTGTGGCTATGGTTCGAGGAGGAAGTGCGCGACTGGCTGCACAGTTACGGCTATCGCAACATCCGCATGCCGCTGGTTGAGCCGACCGCGTTGTTCAAGCGCGCCATCGGCGAGGTGACCGACATCGTCGAGAAGGAGATGTACAGTTTCGAGGATGCGCTGAACGGCGACTGCCTGACGCTGCGTCCGGAAGGCACGGCTTCCTGCGTGCGCGCGGTGCTGCAGCACAATTTGCTGTATAACGCGCCGCAGCGCCTGTATTACAGTGGGCCGATGTTCCGCCATGAGCGCCCGCAGAAGGGGCGCTACCGGCAGTTCCACCAGGTCGGTGTGGAAGCACTGGGTTTCGCCGGGCCGGACATCGATGCCGAACAGATCCTGATGTGCGCGCGGCTGTGGCGCAAACTCGGGCTGCGCGATGTCGCGCTGCAATTGAACACACTGGGCGATAGCGCTTCGCGGCACCGGCATCGCGTGAAATTGATCGCCCATTTTGAGCAGTACCGGGATATGCTGGACGCCGATGCGACGCGCCGGCTGTACACCAACCCGTTGCGCATCCTCGACAGCAAGAACCCGGCGATGCAGGAGCTGATCGCCGCCGCGCCCAGGCTGGCGGACGAGCTGGATGAGGACGCGCTCAGGCATTTTGACGAGGTACAGGCGATACTGAAACGTCACGATGTGGCTTTCGAGATTAACCCGAATCTGGTGCGCGGGCTGGACTATTACAACCGCACCGTGTTCGAATGGGTGACCACGCGCCTCGGCGCGCAGGGCACCATTTGCGCCGGCGGGCGCTATGACGGGCTGGTCAGTCAGATCTGTGGGGGGCAGGGCGGCGGCAAGCCGACGCCCGCGACCGGTTTTGCGATGGGCGTGGAGCGACTGCTGGCGTTGTTGCAGGAAGACGGCATGGCGCTGCCCAAGGCGGAGGTAGACGTGTATGTGGTGCATCAGGGCGAACTGGCCAGCCGGCTGGCCAGCCAGGTTGCGGAGCAGTTGCGCGACGACCGGCTGCACGTGCTGTTGCACTGCGGCGGCGGCGGTTTCAAGTCGCAGATGAAAAAGGCCGATGCCAGCGGTGCGGTTGTGGCGGTGGTGATTGGCGACGATGAAGCGCAAGCGAATGAAGTCAGCGTGAAGCCGATGCAGGGCGGCGAACAGCAGCGGGTAAGCGTGCAGAACCTTGCCGCAACAGTTAACGGGATTATCAAGTAGGAGTAAATCATGGCAGCATTGGACTTGCAGGAACAGGAACAACTCGACGCACTCAAGGCGTGGTGGAAAGAGAATGGCAACAAGGTGCTGGGGACGCTGTTGGCCGTGGTCATCGCAATGGGCGGCTGGCGCGGCTGGCAGTATTACCAGCACAAACAGTCCAGTGAAGCAGCGACCCTGTATGCAGGGTTCATCCAGCAGTTGGAAAGCAATGACGCCAAGCGCATCAACGATGCCGCCGCTACGGTGATGGACAAATATGCCGCCACCGGATATGCCCCGCGCGCCGCATTGCTGGCGGCACAGGTGAATGAACAGGGCAAGGAGACGGCGCGCGCCAGGACGCAATTGCAATGGGTCATCGACCATGCCGGTGAAGCCGGACTGAAAGACGTGGCGCGCCTGCGTTTGGCCGCGGTACTGCTGGACGAAAAAAATTATGCCGATGCGATGAAGCTGCTGGAGGCTAGGCATCCGGCCTCATTCGATGGCTTGTATGCCGACTTGCGGGGTGACATATTGAGCGCCCAAGGCAAGAATGAGGAGGCCATGCCTGCCTATAAACTGGCTTACGAAAAGACCGATGCCAAGAGCATGTACCGCAACCTGATTCAGATGAAGATGGATGCGCTCGGGGAAGCGAAATGAAGCTGATTCATCTTCCGCTGATGTTTGCCTTGATCGTGCTGAGCGGTTGCTCGACCGTGCAAGGGTGGCTCGGCAAGGAGGGAAGTATCGAGCCGGCCAAGCTGGCGGAATTCGGCGAGACTGCCAAATTCGAGGTGCGTTGGCATAGCGATCTCGGCGATTCCGGCACAAGCCTGTTGCAACCCGCACTGACCAGGGACGCAATCTACGGCGCGTCCGGCAAGGGCACGCTGACGCGGGTGGAACGTGCCACCGGCAAATTGGTGTGGCGCATCGAAAGCGGTGTTATGGTCAGCGGCGGCGTGGGCGGTGGCGGGGGGCTGGTGCTCATCGGCAGCGACAAGGGCGATGTGCTGGCTTATGACGAAGACGGCAAGCTGCGCTGGAAAAGCAGGGTGTCCAGCGAAGTGCTGAGCGCGCCGCAAGCGGCGGAAGGCGTGGTGATCGTGCGCAGCGGCGATGGGCGCATTGCCGGCCTGAACGCGACAGACGGCAAGCGCATGTGGCTGTATGAACGCAGCACGCCGGCCTTGGTGGTGCGCAGTCATGCCGGGGTGACGTTGCAGCGCGATGTGGCCTTCGCCGGGTTTGCCGGCGGCAAACTGGCTGCCATAAAAATCAAGGATGGCTCGGTATTATGGGAAGTTTCGGTGTCGCAACCGCGCGGCAGCACCGAGCTGGAGCGCATCAGCGATATTACCAGCAATCCGGTGGCGGATGACGAGCAGGTTTGCGCCATCGCTTTTCAGGGGCGTGTGGCGTGCTATGACGCGGCGCAAGGCAGCCCGTTGTGGAACCGCGATATCTCCAGCGACAAGGGCATGACGCTGTTGCGCAAATATCTCTATATCAGCGACGCGAACGGATCGGTGATTGCGCTGGACAAGACCAGCGGCAGCACGGTGTGGAAGAACGACAAGCTGTTCTTGCGCGATACCGCCACGCCCTATGCCTTGGGTAATTTCGTGGCGGCGGGCGATTACGAAGGCTATCTGCACGGCTTGAACCGCGAAGATGGCAGTTTTGCCGCGCGTATCAAGCTGGATGGCAGCGCAATTCAAACCGCACCGGTCGAGCTCGACAACGGGCTGCTGGTGCAAACGCGCGGCGGCGGGCTGTATTCGTTGTCGATAAAATAAAACAAGACGTGTAGGTTGGGTTATAACCAGCGACTTGGTTGGCGTTTTTTGCCAGCCTAAGTCGAATGGCTAGTTGTTTCACCAGGCGCGGTTCTTTGCGCCGTAACCCAACAAAAGCCAGTGTTGATGCGTGCTGCCCATCCATCGGTGTTAAAGATGAGTTTGTTGGGTTACGCCAGCCCTCTCTCCAACTCTCTCCCGCTTGCGGGAGAGAGGGCAATCGTTCCCTCCCCCGCTTGCAAGGGGAGGGTTATGGAGAGGGGAATTACCGCTAACCCAACCTACATGAATATTCACATTTAAGGTTATCGAAATGTTGCCCACACTTGTTTTAGTAGGCCGTCCGAACGTGGGAAAGTCCACCCTGTTCAACCGCCTCACGCGCAGCCGCGATGCGCTGGTCGCCGACTTGCCCGGCCTCACCCGTGACCGCCATTACGGGCGCGGCAGGGTGGGCGACCGCCCTTATCTGGTGGTGGATACCGGCGGGCTGGAGCCGGTCGCCAAGGACGGTATCATGTTCGAAATGGCCAAGCAGAGCCGCCAAGCGGTGGACGAGGCCGACATGGTGTTGTTCCTGGTTGACGGCCGCGCCGGGTGCACGCCGCAGGACACCATCATCGCCGGGCAATTGCGCAAGACCGGCAAGCCGATTCTGCTGCTGGTCAACAAGGCAGAGGGGATGCAGCGCGCCAAGGTGACTGCCGATTTCTTCGAACTGGGTCTCGGCGAACCGCTGCCGATCTCTTCGGCACATGGCGATAATGTGAACGAAGTGGTTGAGATTGCGCTGGAGAATTTCTCGCTTGAAGTCGAAGAAGAATCCACTGGAGAAAAACCACCGAAGATCGCTATCGTCGGCCGACCAAATGTCGGCAAGTCCACATTGGTAAATGCCATCCTCGGCGAGCAGCGCGTGATCGCGTTCGACCAGCCGGGTACCACGCGCGACAGCATTTACATCGACTTCGAGCGCGACGGCAAGCAATACACCATCATCGATACTGCCGGAGTGCGGCGGCGCGGCAAGGTGGACGAGGCGGTGGAAAAATTCTCCGTGATCAAGACCATGCAGGCCATCGAAGACGCCAACGTGGTGGTGCTGGTGGTGGACGCACGCGACCAGATCACCGAGCAGGATGCGCATGTCGCCGATTTTGTGTTGCAGGCGGGACGTGCCCTGGTGCTGGCGGTCAACAAATGGGACGGACTGGACGAATACCAGCGCGATCAGGTCAAAAGCGACATCGAGCGCAAGCTGCATTTCCTGAGCTTTGCCAAGCTGCACTATATTTCTGCGCTGAATGGCAGCGGCGTGGACAAGGTGTTGAAGTCGGTGGATGAAGCCTATACGGCGGCGATGGCGAAACTGCCGACACCGAAACTTACCCGCACCCTGATCGCCGCCCTCGAGAAGCAACAGCCGCCGAAAGGCTCACGCTTCCGCCCCAAGATGCGCTACGCCCATCAGGGCGGCAGCAATCCGCCGCTGATCGTGATACACGGCAGCGGCCTGGACGACGTGCCGGCCAGCTATACGCGCTACCTGGAGCGCACCTTCTGCGAAGCCTTCAAACTGCAGGGCACGCCGCTCAGGATTCAGTTCAATTCCAGCAAGAACCCGTTCGAAGGCAAAAAGCCCAGGCCGCTCACCGAAGCCGAGCAACGCAAGGCGCACCGCGCACGGATACGCGGACGCAAGCTGTATGGGTAGTCTCACAACCTTATAACGACAGTTGAACCACGAAGAGCACGAAGCACGCGAAGAGGAACGGAATGTTGTTTTAGGACGGCTGGTTGCCCTGCGAACAGCATGACACCATGCTAATTCGTATGCGTCGCACAGACAGGAAAAATCTTCGTGCTCTTCGTGTTCTTCGTGGTGAATTTTTTAGCACATCGTCATTTTAGCCATGTCACTTTCGCAGTCCTACAGCGTCAAGGACGTCATTCGCTGGTATGACCAGGGCGAAATCCAGAAAGCCAAGGCTTACCTGAATTCGATCAGCCATCTGGAAGTCCGTCCCAACAAGATCATCGCGCAGGTCAAGGGAGCCGCGTCCCATCCTTATCAGGTGGAAATATCCTTTGCTGCCGGCAAGGCAGGTGAATTGCATATCGATCCGGCATGCAGTTGCCCGGTGGGATGGAAATGCAAGCATAGCGCGGCAGTGCTGCTGTCGGCCCTGTCCCTGCCGCGCCCGCCCGCCATCAATCATGCCGTGCTGGAGTGGGTCGAATCCTTCCGGCGTACGGCAAAAGCGCCGCCGAAGAAAGCCGCAAAGTCTGCACCGAGACCCGAAAAGCTGTGCTATGTGCTTACCAAATCCGCCTACACGGGCGCTTATGTTTTCGGCACTTACAAAGGCAAGCTGGATGCCGAGGGGCGGCTGACGGGCAGGCTCGAGGAATGGGGCAACGTCGAGCGCGCCTTGATAAAACCGCCGCAGTTCGTTATCGAAGAAGATATGCTAATCCTGCGCCTGTTATGGCAGCAGCGCGACAGATATGGTTTTTTCCCTGTCAGGGGCGCGCAGGGCAATGAAATTATGGCGCGTTTGCTGGCGAGCGGCCGGTTGTTCTTCATGGAAGCTGTCGTGGGCAACCGCTACTTGAGATCGGATCCGGTCCATCTCAAGCAGGGCAAGGTGCGCAAGGCGCACCTGGAATGGGGGGGCGACGAGTCCGGCCGGATGGTCCCGAGGATAGTCGGCGATGTGGTGCTGCAGGTGTTTCCGTTCAATGAGGCAACCTGGTATGTCGATGTCGGCGCAGGCGAAATCGGCCAGTTGCAGACCGACCAGACACCCGCACAGGTTGCGCAGCTGCTCGACATGCCGCCGCTCGCCGAAATCGATGTCCCGGTCGTGTCCGAGGTGCTGCGCGAACTGGTTCCCGATCTGCCGCCGCCCAGCACCGAGCGGCTGCGCACCCTTGAGAGTCCCCTGACGCCGATGCTGCTGCTGGATACTTCGGAACCGTCATGGATGGGCAGTTTCCGCGGCTATCGCTATGGCACGCAAAAACTGGATTTTGCGAGCGTCAGATTCCGTTATGGCGAGGCTATTCTGCCGCCCGGCCATCCGGGCGAATTTGTCATGCTGCAAAACGGCGAAACGGTGCGCGTGGTGCGCGACCCGAAAGCGGAGCAGCGTTTTCTCAAGTCGCTCGGCGAATACGGGCTGGAGGAGGTACCGGGTTTCGGCATGTCCGGTAACATCGGCGAGCGGCCGATTTACGCGCTGGAAAACGAGAAGGCCTGGCCGCTCTTCATGTGGCAAACGGTTTCGCAGATGCAGGCGGCGGGATGGGAGATCGTCATTCCACAGGGATTCCGCCATCACGTCCTCGAAGTGGATGCATGGGAAGCGGAATTCGGCGAACAGGAAGACGGCTGGTTCAGCTTGAATATGGGCATCGTGGTCAATGGTCGGCGGCTGCCGCTGGCGCCGCTACTGCATGGGCTGTTCAGGATCGACCCGCGCTGGCTGGATGCCTCGCAACTGGAAAGGATGGACGATGACGAGTCCATCGAACTGCTGCTCGATGAAGGCGGCAGGGTGCATGCTCCCGCCGGGCGCATCAAGCCGCTGGCGCGCACGCTGATCGAATTGTTCGAAGGCAGGGCGGGCGATGAAATCCGCCTGTCCCGCTATGATGTGGCGCGCATCGACGAACTGGCCGGGATGGAGCGCTGGCAGTTCAAGGGCGTGGCCGCCGTGACAGGCCTCGCCGACAAACTCAGGAACACGGCCGGCATCAAGCCAGTCGCCGCACCGGATGGCTTCGCGCTGCAACTGCGCCCCTACCAGCTGGAGGGTTTGTCCTGGCTGCAATACCTGCGTGAGCAGGAGCTGGCCGGGATACTGGCCGACGATATGGGGCTGGGCAAAACCGCGCAGGCCTTGGCGCACCTGCTGCTCGAAAAGCAGAGCGGGCGCATGGACAAGCCGTCGCTGGTGGTATTGCCCACCTCGCTGATCTTCAACTGGAAACGCGAGGCGGAACGGTTTGCCCCGCAACTCAGGCTGCTGTCCCTACACGGCAAGGAACGGGCGGAGCATTTTCCTACGATTCCGCAACACGATGTTATTCTCACCACCTACCCCCTGCTGTGGCGCGACGAACAGGCGCTGGCGGAGCATGACTATCATCTGCTGATCCTGGACGAGGCGCAGACGGTAAAAAATGTCTCCAGCCAGGCGGCGCAGGTGGTGCGCAAGCTGAATGCGCGGCATCGTTTGTGCCTCACCGGCACGCCGCTGGAAAATCATTTGGGCGAGCTATGGGCGCAGTTCGATTTCCTGCTGCCCGGCTTGCTGGGCACGTCCAAGGAGTTCACCAGAACCTGGCGCACCCCGATTGAGAAACAGGGCAACAAATCGCGCCGTGATTTGCTGGCGAGGCGCGTCAAGCCCTTTATCCTGCGCAGGCGCAAGGAAGATGTCGCACAGGAACTGCCCGCCAAAACCCTGATCGTGCGCAGCGTCGAACTGGAAGGCGCGCAGCGCGACCTCTATGAAGCAGTGCGCACCGCCATGGATCAGCGGGTGCGTGAGGAAATTGCCGCCAAGGGTTTCGCGCGCAGCCACATCATCATTCTCGACGCACTACTCAAATTGCGCCAAGTGTGCTGCGATCCACGCCTGCTGAAATTGACCAGCGCCAAAAAAGTGAAAGAGCGCGCCAAGCTTGACTTGCTGATGGGAATGCTGCCGGAACTGGTCAGCGAAGGGCGGCGCATTCTGGTGTTCTCACAATTCACCTCCATGCTCGAACTGATCGAAACGGAACTGGCGCGCGAAGAATTGGGCTATGTAAAGCTCACCGGTGATACGCAAAACCGTGAAGAAACAGTGCGCCGTTTCCAGGACGGCGAAGTGCCGATTTTTCTGATCAGTCTCAAGGCGGGCGGGGTAGGGCTGAATCTGACCGCCGCCGACACGGTGATTCACTATGACCCGTGGTGGAACCCTGCAGTGGAAAACCAGGCCACGGATCGCGCGCACCGCCTCGGGCAGACGAAAAACGTGTTTGTCTACAAACTGGTCGCGGCGGGTAGCATCGAGGAAAAAATACTGGCGCTGCAGGAGAAAAAAGCCGAGCTTGCCGCCGGCATCCTGTCCGAGGATGCCAGCGGCCTGGCCAAATTCGGCGAAGCCGATATTGCAGCGTTGCTGGCGCCATTGCCCAGCGATGATGACGAATAAGACCGGCGGGAATCAGGTGCGCAAGATGTGCGCAGGTTTATGCCGTTACGTATGGCTCAGGAATTCAAACTCCACCACAAGCATGTGGTGATCTGAGGACATGGTCGGCTTCACAGCGTGGTGCACCGGCTGCAAGTGCCGGTTGTAGAAGATATGGTCGAGCACATAGGGGCGGCGGCGCCACGTGATTTCTTCCACCTGTACGGTCTGGTAGCCGGCTTCGGCAAACTGACTGACCAGCGAGTCATGCCTGCTGACGTTGAAATCCCCGCCGAGCAGCGCAGGGCCGTTCGCATGAAGCAATTGCTCGACGACCAGCGTACGCTGCTCGATATGTTCCTCGCTTGACGAGTTGAGCATGAAATACGCCAGAAGGTGCGTATTGAAAAGCTGGAGTTCGTGGCCGGCAAGCGTGGTCTTTGCGCCGATGAGAAGGCGGTCGGTAGGCGTTTTTTTCTTGCCTAGGAATTCGAACTCGATTGGCGGCGACGGCAGGTCGTACCGGAAGGTATCGCGCAACGGCGTTTTCGAGAAGATGGCCAATCCTATACCGAAAGGCAATTCGCGCGGGTCGGCTTTCGGATAGGAAAAATAGCTGTCATAGCCTTTAAGTGCCGCTTTCAGCCTGGTGTAATTGGGTGGCGGATTATGTTGCACACCGTCAGGCTGGGCATGCTCCACTTCCTGCAGCAGCACGACATCGGCGTCGTGGCTGAGAATTTCCGAAATGGTCAGTTCAAGGTCGACGGACGCACGGTCGGGATATGCATCATCCCAGCCTTGGCCGAACTGCATGTTGAACTGAAGGACTTTGAACGTACTCATGGGGGCGGCATGGCATTGTCAAATTGCGCACATAATAACGCGGTAACGGTAAAATGGAAAATCATGATGGCACTCCTCCCTATCGCCTGTGTTGCTTAGTCAGATGGCCAGTAGTTCTATCAATCCGGCAGCTTCTCGTTAAAGCTTGGCAGACCGGTGAACAATAAATCATCGTAGTAATCCACGAAATCTTCCTGAACCATCCGATTAATCACCGGCCGCGCAAAATATTGGTGTTTGGAGCCGCTTTTGGGATATCCTGCGAAATAGGAATGCGCTGCACCAAGCTACCATCGAATATTGCACTTCGAACTTGAATCCGCGTTTTGAATGAGGGATGACTGCGGAGTGGAGTTGTGAGAAGCGGCGTACTGGTTTAAAGGTAAATGGATTGTGAACTGGAGCATAAACCATGAAACTGCCTAAGCCTGAAGCGGGAGATTTCTGGGGTGGTCTTGCCGCGATGCTTGTCGCGCTACCCTCGGCCATCGCCTTCGGTGTCACCATCTATTCACCACTTGGCGCTTCCTACGCGGCGCAGGGTGCTCTGGCAGGCATACTCGGTGTGACCGCGCTCGGTCTTATCGCCCCGGTGCTGGGTGGTACCAATCGGCTCATCACTGCCCCGTGCGCTCCCGCCGCAGCGGTGCTGGCAGCGTTTGCGCTCGAGTCCATACATAATGGCGGCAACCTGCCGACAGTAATGCTGATGCTCTCGTTACTTGGACTCATGGCGGGGCTGCTGCAAATATTCTTCGGCACGGTGCGGCTCGGGCGGTTAATCGAGTACATGCCTTATCCGGTGGTCAGCGGCTACCTGTCGGGCGTCGGCATCTACATCATCGCCGGCCAGGTGCCAAAGCTCCTCGGCGTCCCCAAGGAGATGCACTTCTGGAAGTCGCTCGCTTCGCCTGAAGCGTGGCAATGGCAGGGCATGGTCGTCGGCGTGGTGACTATCGCTGTCATGCTCGGTGCGCCGCACGTCACCAAACTGGTGCCAGCAGCGATTCTGGGGTTGTTGGCGGGCGTGCTCGCCTATTTCGGACTCGGGTTGGCGGACCCGGCACTGCTCACGCTTGAAAGCAATCCGTTCGTCGTCGGATCTCTCGGCGGTGGCGGCAGTTTTACCGAAGCCATGGCGGGTCGCTGGCACGCCATGGGCGATGTCGGCCTCGACCAGATCAAGCATATTGCAGTCCCCGCGCTGACGCTGGCCGTGCTGCTTTCCATCGACACACTAAAGACCTGCGTGGTGCTTGATGCATTGACGCGCTCGCGCCACAAATCAAACCGCGAACTGATCGGTCAAGGCTTTGGCAACGTGGCTTCCGCTGTGATCGGCGGCATCCCCGGCGCCGGACAGATGGGCGCGACGCTGGTCAATATGTCCAGCGGTGGGGTGAGCCGGTACTCCGGTGTTTTTGAAGGCGTGCTGGCTTTGGTCGCCTTCCTCATTCTTGGCGCGTTGATCTCCTGGGTGCCGGTGGCGGCGCTTGCCGCGATCCTGATGGTCATCGGCGTGCGCATGATCGACCGCCACAGCTTCCAGTTCCTCAAGCAACGTTCCACGATACTCGACTTTGCCGTTATCGCCGCCGTTGTCACCACGGCGCTGACCGTCAGCCTGATCGCAGCGTCGGGTATCGGCATCGTGCTTGCAGTGCTCCTGTTCATCCGTGAGCAGATTGGCGGCACTGTCGTGCGCCGCAAGCTTCGTTGCAACGAGACTTTTTCGAAACGTGTGCGCACACATGAAGAAATGGAAATTCTCATGGCGAGTGGCGAGCGCGGTGTTGTCATCGAGCTTCAGGGCAGCCTGTTTTTCGGTACCACCAATCAGCTTTATACGGCACTGGAGCCGGAGCTGAAGACACGGGATTATGTCATTCTCGACATGCGCCGCGTGCAGTCTGTCGATGTCACCGCAGCCCACATGCTGGATCAGGTCAAGGATATGCTTGCCGAGCATCACGGTTTCCTGATCTTCAGCCAATTGCCGCAGAACCTGCCTTCGGGTCGCGACATGCAGCAGTATTTTGACCAGGTCGGACTGACACCCTACAAGAGTTCGGCACGCGTGTTTGGCGAACTTGACGAGGCGCTGGAGTGGGTCGAGGATCGTATCCTCAAGGACGCGATGTGTGAGCTTGGCGAGCAAGAAACACTTGCCCTCAACGAGATCGAACTGTTCAAAGGCCGCAAAGCGGAAACGCTTGCTGCACTGGAGCAGTGCATGGAAAAACGCTCCTACAAGGCGGGCGACAAAATCTTCAAGCGTGGTGACACCGGCGACGAGCTTTTCCTGATCCGTAAGGGTGCAGCGCGCATCATGCTGCCACTTTCAGAAAAGCAGAGCCACCACCTTGGCACTTTTGGTCAGGGAGCTTTCTTTGGTGAAATGGCTTTCCTCGATGGCGATGTACGTTCCGCCGATGCGGTAGCATTTTCCGATACCGAACTCTATGTGCTTTCGCGCAAGACTTTCGACGCGGTGGCTGAAGAACACAAGAAGCTTGCCCTCGGCCTCATGGAGGGTCTCGCCAGCGTACTCGCGAGCCGGTTGCGCTATACGAATGCGGAATTGCGGATACTGGAGTCCTAGCGCAGGATATTGGGTAGTGCGAAGTGACCGCATGAGTTGTGGAGTCAGCCAGAGTCCGTTTAATAGGAAGCGCAAAGGTTTTTTATCGACGGCCTTTCCGGATATTCGGGGCGGCGCTATAATAATTCGCAATAAATCATAATAAAAACGATCGATTCAACTTTCGCAGGTATATTTTTTTAATCATCGAAGTAAAAATGTGCCATGTCTAACATTCTCAGCCAGGTTTCTTATCCGGTTTTTCTTTATTGCGTCTTCGTGTTTTTCATACTTGTCAGCATTTTTTCCTTCATCGTGGGCGTAGGCTTGGCAATGCGCAATGCCACGATGTTGCGGTTCTTCGATTTCATGAACAAGGGCTTTTCCACACGCAGAGTGATCAAACCTCTGACCATGCCGCATTTTGTCGAACCCGTGTTGCTCAAGCATCCCAGCCAACTCGGGGTCGGCATCGTTTTGGGTGCGCCCACTTCGATTTTCCTGCTCAGTGATATCGATGCCAACGTCTTACAGCCCGTGTTTCTCGGCCCGTTTTCGTACTTCACGGCGGCGATACTGGCGAGCTACACCAAATCGTTCTTGCTGATCGGGAATGGCATCTGTGTGGTGGTAGGGTTGTTGGTGCTGTTCTTCCCGCACCTGTTGTCGAGTATAGAAGCCTATACCGACAAATGGTACACCCTGCGCAAGCAGACTCGCCCTTTGAATCAGATGCATCTCGAAGTCGACAAATGGGTCTTGGCACATCCCACCGTTTCCGGGGTCACTCTGAGCATCTTGTCGTTAAGTTTATGTACCTCAATGTACGTGCATCTGACCCGGTAGCCACGCCATTGCAAGCGGAGACAAAGTGCTTTTCACCGGTGTCCGCTTGTGGCACAACCTGAAATCCGACATCGTTGCCCGCAGATTAGTTGCGGGTATTTCCTTACCAGCGTTTCTTTTGCCTAGTCGTTTTTAAGTGGCCCCGATACTAACGCAGCTCCTCTTTTAAACATCTTTGCGAAAATTGTACTTCAGAGCTGAATCAGCCGTGGTAGATATAAAATATACTTATGTCTCAATGGATCATGTGATGTCTATGCAATCAAAAATGCCCACCGAGGAAGATGTCCGAACGGCTCTGCGCAGTGTCATCGACCCGGAAGTCGGTATGAACATCGTCGATCTGGGCCTGATATACGGAGTAGAAATTTCAGACAACAAGCTGTATGTCGATCTGACCATGACTACACCGGCATGCCCGATGGGAGAAATGATTCTCGATAATGCGCGCTATGCGCTGGCGGCGTTGGTGCCGGAGAGTACCGAAATCGAGCTTAGCTTGGTATGGGATCCCCCGTGGAGCTCTGACAAAATGAGCGAGTACGCGCGCCAATATTTCGGCTGGGATTAGCCAGAGTCTCGTTGCCGTTGTTGTTGTGCTTAATAATCTTGCTTACCTAACGGGCATGACAGCAGTGCTGCCCCTGATAATGAAACTCGCCAAGCCCGTTTCCCTCACCCCAACTCTGATGGAACGACTAGCCATTCGACTAAGCCCGCAAGCGTGCAAGTCACTGGTTATCTCCCGGAGGGCGAGGGGCAAACGTATCGCTACGCGAGTTTCGCGTTAATAGCCGATATGCGGCTGCGATTTTTTGCGTACGCCTGGATTTGAATTTTTTGAGGTGCCCCTTATGACGACTGCAAACACCAGAACCACCGAATACAGCATGCACCAACGGAGCAGGGGATGACTGCGCAATCCGGCGGTTTGGGTGTTCCGTTCCGCCTGCCGCTCCTGATCCTGGGATTTGTTTCCCTGGCATCGGGCGTATTGGCCGGCCTTGCACGGTTGGGCTGGGGGGTGCCGCTTCCTTCAGCGCAAATGGTCTTGCTGCATGGGCCGCTGATGGTGTCCGGTTTTCTCGGCACCGTTATCGGACTGGAGCGGGCGGTTGCACTGGGTCATCGCTGGGCTTATGCCGGCCCGCTGCTGACCGGGCTGGGCGGTGTCGCCATCCTGCTCGGTTTCCCGATTTACGTAGGCGCATCGGCCATGGCGCTCGGCAGTGCCGTGCTGCTCAGCGGGACTACCCTGATCATGCTGCGCCAGCACGAACTGTTCATGGTCACCATGGCGCTTGGTGCAGTCAGCTGGCTGGCCGGCAACCTGCTGTGGCTGGCCGGTGCTGAGGTGCCGGCGGTGGTGGCGCTGTGGGTCAATTTCCTGGTGCTGACCATTGCCGGCGAACGGTTGGAACTGTCGCGTTTCTTGCCTCCTTCGCCCGGCGCTAAACGAATCTTTGCGGCCATCCTTGCGATACTCCTGACGGGTGGCTTTCTCGGCGTAACCGGTGCCGGCATTGTCATCTATGGCATCGGGCTGCTCGGCTTGGCGCTGTGGCTGCTGCGCCAGGACGTCGCCCGTCGCACGGTCAAGGAGCAAGGTTTGACGCGGTTCATCGCCGTCTGCCTACTTTCCGGCTATGCCTGGCTCGCCATCGGCAGCCTTGTGCTGCTCGCTGCCGGCAGCCTGGCCGGAGCGGCCTACGATACGGTGCTGCACGCCATCCTGTTAGGCTTCGTGTTCTCGATGGTATTCGGCCACGCGCCGATTATTTTTCCTGCTGTGGTGCGGGTCAGGATGCCTTATCACTGGACTTTCTACCTGCCGCTGCTGGCACTGCATGCATCCCTGCTGATGCGCCTCGCGGGCAGCGGGCTGATGCTACCGGAACTGCACCGCCTCGGTGGATTGTTGAATGCGGCGGCACTGGTGCTGTTCATCCTGAGTACCATCAGCAGCGTGATTCGCGGCTTCCGGGCAGGCAAAAAATAACCCAAATTCCTCTTTGAACCACGAAGAACAGAACAATATATCACCCAAAATGATGGGAGCTGTCTTGCTGGAGAACGTTCGACATCATGCAACTCCATGAGAAATCTTTGTGATCTTTGTGTTCTTCGTGGTGAGCGATGTTTTTTTTTAGCGAACTTTGTCTGCCGGGTCGTGTCCGATTGCCATGCTTTTATTTGACAGAACTGCCGGGCTTTGCCAAGCTACTCACATGTCGCACACTTGTGGAAAATTTATTGCAGTGATTCTGGTCGTCTGGTTGCCGCTCTTCAGCGGCAATGCACTGGCTGTTTCGATCGCCATGCAGTCGCCGGGCGGCGACTGCCATTCCGCCGTTGAGCAACAGGGCGAGCCTCAGCCGCACTGCGCTTCGACCGTACAGCAGCACACGCAACACGCCCAGCTTGCCGCAGATCAGGATCAATCTGCCGGCCATCAAGATCAGCAGAATCCTGCCGGCGAAGATTGCGGCACCTGCCATCTTTCCTGCTGCGGCTACCTGGCTGCCGCATCCATCGAAGTGATGGATGCTCAACCATCGGATCGGCTGTTCACACTCCTTTCGACGCAGTTCCAATCCATTACCTCGACTCCGCTTAATCCTCCGCCTCTCGCCCGCGCCTGACGCGGGACGAGTGTCTTTAGTTTTTACCTAAGCACGCTGAATCTTTCAGCATAAAGCCGCGTTTCGAATTGTCCTGTAGCCGCGCTGCAACTGCTTATACACTACCTTTTAAGGATTCGAAACATGAAAACGAATGAAATGAGTTTCTCTAAAGCGAATGAAATAGGCTTCTCTAAAACGAACGAAGTGAGTTTCGCTAAAACTATTACGAAAATTTATTTTAGGAAGCACATCATGCTGCATGGCTTGGTGCTGTGCGCCGCATTGGGCGCCGCTCTGCCTGGCATGGCGCAACCCCTTCAGCAGGGTTCTGTGCAGGCCGCTTCGCCCTCCGCTACCTCAGGAGGCTCAGGACAGGCTCTGCCCGTCGTGGAGGTATACAAAAGCGCGCAGTGCGGCTGTTGCAAAGCCTGGGCGGAACATCTCCAGAAGAACGGCTTCACGGTGATTTTGCACGATGTGGGCGATGTGCCTGCGGCGCGCAAAAAGCTGGGTATGCCCGGCCAATATGGCTCGTGCCATACCGCCAAGGCCGGGCAATATCTGGTTGAAGGGCATGTGCCTGCGGCGGACATCAAGCGATTGCTCAAGGAACGCCCCAATGACATCGGTCTGGCCGTGCCTTCCATGCCACCCGGATCGCCCGGCATGGAAAGTGAACGCCCCGTTCCTTACGACACCTTGCTGGTTGGGGAGGGCGGCAAAGCCAGGGTTTTTGCGCGTCATTGAACCGGCGCAATCGTCCGGATAAGCAACTTTCCGGCGGTTGTTTTGCAATCATCTTCAAGAGGTGAATCATGAAGATACGGCTTATTGTCAGGTTGGTGATTTGCGGGTTAACGGGAGCATGGCTGTTGCCTGTCTATGCGGTTGAGGATCGCATGTTGGGTTCCAGTCTTACCGGGCTGCTGGAGTATGCGCGCGAGCATAACCCCGAATTGGCTGCAACGCGCTTCGAGGCAGATGCCGCAGCGCAGCGCGCGCAGTCGGCGGCAGCCTTGCCCGACCCGGTATTGCGTGCCGAACTGATGGACATCACCAACCAGGGCACGACCAAGAGCGCGAGCCTGTTGCCGTCGCAGGTCGGCAGCACGCGCTATCTGCTGACACAAAGCGTACCGTGGTTCGGCAAGCGTGACTTGAAACAGGGGGCGGCCGAGGCCGGTGCAGACCAGGCGCGGGGACGAACCGCTGCAACCTGGGCGGAATTATCGGCGCAAATCAAGTCGGCCTATGCGCAGTATTACTACGTTGCGGGCAGCCAAAAAATTACCCGTGATCTGTTCGATCTGGTGATGCAGATGGAGAAAGTTGCGCAGGTTCGTTATGCGAACGGGCTTGCCGCGCAGCAAGATGCCGTGCGCGCACAAGTTGAACAAACAGTCATGAAAACCGAACTAGTCACGTTGAACAATACCAAGCGACAAATTGAGGCACGGCTGAATGCCTTGTTGTCGCGCCCGGCAACCATGCCGCTTGCCATTCCGCAACGCTTGCGCAGTATTCCCTCAACAGCCAGTTTGGAAAACTATACGGTATTGGAAAATCGTATTCGTAAACACAACCCAGAGTTGTTTATGGACGAGGCCGGAGTTCGCGCGAGTGAAAGAAACCGTGATCTTGTTTACAGGAACCGTTATCCGGATGTTGCGCTGGGCATTTCCCCGACCCAGTCCGGCAATGCGGTGCGCGAGTGGGGCGTGATGGTCGAACTCAATATTCCGTTACAACAGGAGGCGCGCCGCTCACAGGAGCGTGAATCCGAGGCTATGTTGGCGGCGGCCAAGGCACGCAAGGAGGCAACCGCCAACCGCATTCTGTCTTCGCTAACCGAAAACCTGTCTGGTATTGAAGCGGCGCAGCATACCGCGTTACTGAGTTCCAGCGGGCTGCTGCCGCAGGCGAAGGTTACCTTTGAATCCGCGCTGATCGGCTATCAGACCGGCAAGGTGGATTTTGCGACATTGCTGGATGCGGCACGACAAATCCTGAATGCCAGGCTGGAAGTGTTGAAGGCTCAGATGGATGCACAAATGCGTTTGGCTGAAATCGAACGACTGTTGGGAGAAGAGCTATGAAACAGGTAAACGCGATGGTGGTCGTTGTGCTGGTCGTGGCGGCGGTGGCTACAGGAATTGGCTATTGGTGGGGGGGGCAGAGGATCGAGGATCGAGGATCGAAGGCTGCGGTGCAACCCGCCCGCAAGATTCTGTATTACCGCAATCCGATGGGGTTGCCGGATATCTCAACGGTACCCAAAAAAGACCGGATGGGGATGGACTACGTTCCGGTGTACGAAGGAGGGGAGGAACCGGGCGGTGCCGTTTCGACAGGCTCAGGGCAAACTGCTTCGTCCTTCGATACCTCAGGAGGCTCAGGGCAAGTGAGCATCAGCGTCGAAAAGGTGCAGAAGCTGGGGGTGAAAACCGAGCGAGCGGCAATGCGTGTGCTTGATAAAACGGTGCATGTCGTGGGCAAAGTGGAAGTCGATGAGCAGCATATCCACAATATCGCCCCCAAGTTCGAGGGCTGGATAGAAAAGCTGCATGTGAAGAGCACCGGGGAACCGGTAAAAAAAGGGCAGGCACTGTTCGACGTGTATAGCCCGGAACTGGTATCGGCGCAGCGTGAATACGCGATTGCCGTACAAGGTGTCGCTGCATTGAAAGATGCGGACAGCAATACCCGGCAGAGCATGCAACAGCTCGCCGAGGCCAGCCTGCAACGCCTCAAGAACTGGGATATTTCCGAGCAGCAGGTGAAAGATCTGGCCATATCCGGGATGGCCAGACGCAGCCTGACCTTTCATGCCTTTCATACACCGGCGAATGGCATCGTGCTGGAGAAGAAAGCCCTGGAGGGGATGCGTTTCATGCCCGGTGAAGTGTTGTATCAGATTGCCGATCTTTCGTCGGTGTGGGTGATTGCCGATGTTTTCGAGCAGGACATCGGGCTGGTGCAAGTCGGCAGCAAGGCGCAAGTCAAACTGAATGCTTATCCGGATAAGCGCTTTGAGGGGGTGGTAAGCCTCGTTTATCCGACGCTGAATGCCGCCACGCACACCGTGCCGGTGCGGATGGAAATCGCCAATCCCAAAGGGCTGCTCAAGCCAGCCATGTTTGCCAATGTGGAAATTCCGGTGGCCGGCATGGGTGAAGTGCTGACCGTGCCGGTTTCCGCAGTGATCGACAGCGGCACGCGCCAGATTGTGCTGGTGCGGTTGGCGCAGGGGCGTTTCGAGCCGCGCGCGGTCAGGCTGGGCAGCCGCGGCGAAAATTATGTCGAGGTGCTGGAGGGTATTGCCGATGGCGAACAGGTAGTGATTTCCGCCAATTTTCTGATCGATGCGGAGAGCAATCTCAAGGCGGCGTTGAGCGGTCTGGGTGGACATGCCGCGCATGGCGGCAGTGCGCCAGCGGAGCAGAAGCAGCCGGATACGCCGATGCAGCCGAAGAACAAGCACACCGCAGTGGGGCATCAGGCGCAAGGTACGCTGAATGCCATCAACGCGGACGGCACAGTCAATATTACCCATGAACCTGTCAAATCGCTGGATTGGCCGGGTATGACGATGGACTTCGTGCTCGCCAATTCGTCGCTGTCTGACAACGCCAGGATCGGCAGCGCGATAACGTTTGAAATCGTCGAACGCAAACCGGGCGAATGGGTGATTACTAGCCTGCAAGCTGTGCCGGCTAAGCCTCACGAGGGGCACTGACATGCTGACTGCCATCATCGACTGGTCGGCGCGCAACCGCTTTCTGGTGATCCTTGTCACGCTGTTCGTTACGTTGGCGGGTATTTTCGCGGTAGTCAAAACGCCGCTGGATGCTTTGCCGGATTTATCCGACGTGCAGGTGATCGTCTATACCGAATATTCCGGCCAGGCGCCGCAGGTGGTGGAGGATCAGGTCACCTATCCGCTCACCACCGCGATGTTGTCTGTGCCGAAATCCAAGGTGGTGCGCGGTTTCTCGTTTTTCGGCGCATCGTTCGTGTACGTGATTTTCGAAGACGGCACGGACATCTACTGGGCACGTTCGCGGGTGCTGGAATATCTCAGTAGCATCGCGGGACGCTTGCCGAGAAATGTCGCGCCACAGCTGGGACCAGACGCGACCGGGGTGGGCTGGGTGTACCAGTATGCGGTGCTTAGCGAGAAGCACAATCTGGCTGAATTGCGCACCATGCAGGATTGGTATCTGCGTTATCAGCTCACCAAGGCGCATGGCGTCGCAGAAGTGGCGTCCATCGGCGGCTTCGTGCAGCAGTATCAGGTGACGGTCGATCCGGTGAAGTTGCGTGCCTATAACATTCCGCTGGGCAAAGTCGCGCAGGTGATCCGCGATTCCAACCGCGATGTCGGCGGGCGTGTGGTGGAAATGGCCGAGACCGAGTACATGGTACGCGGCAAAGGCTATTTGCGCGGCAGGGGCGATCTGGAAAATCTGGTGGTCAAGGCGGAACGCGGCACGCCGGTGCTGCTGCGCGACATTGCCCGTGTCGAACTGGGGCCGGACGAGCGGCGCGGCCTGACCGAACTGAACGGCGAGGGCGAGGTGGTGTCCGGCATCGCGATGGCGCGCTACGGCGAGAACGCGCTGGAGGTGATCGGGAATATCAAGCGGAAGATTGCCGAGATCACACCTGGATTGCCGGAAGGTGTGACCCTACAGGCCGTGTATGACCGCTCCGAACTGATCCGGCGCGCCATCGGCACGCTCAAGCGCACGCTGCTCGAGGAAGGCCTGATCGTCGCACTGGTGTGCATCGTGTTCCTGATGCATGTGCGCAGCGCGCTGGTCGCCATCGTGATGCTGCCCATCGGCGTGCTGATCGCCTTCGTCGCGATGCGTGCGCTGGGGATGAATTCCAACATCATGAGCCTGGGCGGCATCGCGATTGCCATCGGCGCGATGGTGGACGCGGCGATCGTGATGATCGAGAACGCACACAAGCATCTGGAACGGCTAAACCCCTTCCCAGCCCTCCCCTTGTCAGGGGAGGGGGCGACGTCTCCTCCCCTGACAAGGGGAGGCCGGGAGGGGTTTGATGCGCGTGCCAACGCCATCCTCACCGCCTGCAAGGAAGTCGGCCCGGCACTGTTTTTCTCGCTGTTGATCATCACCGTCTCGTTCCTGCCGGTGTTCACGCTGGAAGCGCAGGAGGGGCGGTTGTTTGCGCCGCTGGCGTTCACCAAGACCTTCGCTATGGCGGGCGCGGCGCTGTTGTCGGTCACGCTGGTGCCGGTGCTGATGATGCTGTTCATCCGCGGCAGGATCATGCCGGAAGCGCAGAATTCGCTGAACCGTTTTTTGATCCGGAGCTACCGCCCGGTCATTGCCGCCGTATTGCGCCACAAGAAAGCCACTATCATTGCGGCGTTCACGGCCTTGGTGTTGACCCTCTATCCGGCAGCACGCCTGGGCAGCGAATTCATGCCGGCACTGAATGAAGGCACGCTGCTCTACATGCCCGCATCGCTGCCCGGCATGTCGGTCACCAAGGCGGCGGAACTGTTGCAGACACAGGACAAGATCATTAAGAGTTTTCCAGAAGTTGCCTCGGTATATGGCAAGGTAGGACGCGCACAGACCGCCACCGATCCGGCACCGTTGGAGATGTTTGAAACGGTGATCAACCTCAAGCCGCAGGACGAATGGCGCAGCGGCATGACCACCGACAAATTGATCGCCGAGATGGACAAGGCGTTGCAAATCCCCGGCGTGGCGAACTCCTGGACGATGCCGATCAAGTCGCGTATCGACATGCTGTCCACCGGCATTCGCACGCCCATCGGCATCAAGGTGTTCGGTAAAAACCTGGAGGAAATAGAAAGAGTAGCCAAGGATATCGAGGCTGTGGTCAAGAATGTCCCGGGTACGACCAGCGCCTTTGCCGAACGCCTTACCGGCGGCTTTTACCTCTACATCGAACCGGACCGCCTGGCGCTGGCGCGCTACGGGCTGACGGTGGGCGAGGCACAGGAGGTGATTGCCACCGCGCTGGGCGGCGAAACCGTCACCACCACGGTGGAAGGGCTGGAACGCTTCGGCGTAAGCGTGCGTTATCCGCGCGAATTGCGTAGTACGCCGGAGCAGATTGCGCGCGAAGTGCTGGTGCCAACGATGGATGGGGCGATGATCCCGCTCGGGCAACTCGCCAGGATCAGCATCGGCAAGGGTGCACCATCCATCCGCACCGAGAATGCACTGCTGTCGGCCTACATCTATGTGGACATCCGCGACCGCGATATCGGCTCTTACGTGGCGGAGGCGCGCAAGGCGGTGGCGCAGCGTGTGAAATTCCCTCCAGGCTACTACGCGACCTGGAGCGGGCAGTTCGAATACATGGAGCGTGCCGCGGCGAAGATGAAGATCGTGGTGCCGATCACCTTACTGATTATCTTTCTGCTGCTCTACCTCAATTTCAGGCGCGTCACCGAGTCGCTGATTGTGATGCTCTCCGTACCGTTTGCACTGGTCGGCGGCGTATGGCTGCTGTGGCTGCTTGGTTACAACCTGTCGGTAGCCGTGGCGGTCGGTTTCATCGCGCTGGCGGGTGTCGCGGCGGAGACCGGCGTGGTGATGCTGATCTATCTGGAACGCGCTTGGCAGGACATCCAAGCGCACTGCGCTGCCGAAGGCCGCAAGCCGATGCTGGGCGATCTGCAAGCTGCCATCATGGAAGGCGCGGTGGAGCGAGTGCGCCCGAAGATGATGACAGTCACCGCCATCATGGCCGGGTTGCTGCCGATTATGTGGAGCAGCGGCGCCGGTTCTGAAGTGATGAGCCGCATCGCCGCGCCGATGGTCGGCGGGATGATTTCCTCGACAATATTGACACTGTTGGTGATCCCCGCGCTGTATGCCTTGGCCAAGGCGCGCGAGGTCGAATGACAGCCAATTTACAAAGTTGCGTTATAGGCTTTAATCGGCGTATCTTGCAGGTATCTGGATGCGGTGAATGGCACGATGCAGGATTGAACTCGTAAGAGGAGGATGGCAATCATGCTGGACGAATTCATTCATGAACCGCGCATTGCGTATTTCTCGATGGAGATCGCGTTGCGCAATGAGATTCCGATCTATGCCGGAGGTTTGGGGGTGCTCGCCGGCGACACTGTACGGTCGGCCGCCGACCTTGATTTGCCGATGGTGGCGGTCAGTCTGGCAAGTCATGCCGGCTATTTTCGCCAGAAAATTGATGCGCAGGGTCGACAACTGGAACATGCGGCGACTTGGGACATCAGGCACTGGGCGCAACCTGTTGGCGCCAAGATTGCCGTGCAGATCGATGGCCGTACGGTCTGGATCGGCGCCTGGCTGTATGTGCTCGAAGGCCATATGGGCGGCCGCCAGCCGGTATTGCTGCTCGACACTGACCTGGACGAGAACGATAGCGATGACCGTGAAATTACCCACTATCTCTACGGTGGCGACAACATCTACCGGTTCAAGCAGGAAATCGTGCTTGGGTTGGGCGGCGTGCGCCTGCTGCAGGCGCTCGGCTTCTCGATACGGCATTACCATATGAACGAGGGGCATTCCGCGTTGCTCGGCCTGGAATTGATGCGGCGTTACACATACCGCACTGAGCACCTGCGTCCCGGCGAATCGCACTATGACCTGCCGCGTGTGCGCGACCTGTGCAGCTTTACCACCCATACTCCGGTTGAGGCCGGGCATGACCGCTTTGCCTATGATCTGGTGCAACGGGTTCTCGACAACGGCTTCGACATCGAAGCCATCAAGCGCCTCGCCGGTGAGGAAAGCCTCAACATGACGCGGCTCGCATTGAACCTCAGCGAATACGTCAACGGCGTCGCCAGGAAGCATGCCGAAGTGTCCAGCGCAATGTTCCCCGGCTACAAGGTGCATGCGATCACCAACGGCGTGCACCCTTACACTTGGGCTGCCGAAAGCTTCCGCCAGCTTTATGACCATTATCTCCCCGGCTGGTGTCACGAGCCCCAGTTGCTGACGCGCGCCGATTGCTGCATTCCGGAAGCCGCGATCTGGGAGGCGCATGTTCGGGCGAAACAGCATCTCATCGAGAAAGTGCAGGCGCTTACCGGCGTATCGCTCAAGCCAGATATCCCGATTTTCGGCTTTGCGCGGCGTATGACGGCATACAAGCGCCCGGATCTGTTGTTCTCCGACCTGGAACGGCTGCGGGCCATCGCGCGTAACCACCCGTTCCAGATTGTGCTCGCCGGCAAGGCGCACCCGCAGGATGAAAATGGCAAACATCTGATCGAGCAACTGTATGCGCATGCGCAAGCCCTCGCCGACGCGATACCGGTCGTCTATCTGCCTGATTACGATCTGGCGCTTGCCCAGACGCTGACCGCAGGCGCAGACTTGTGGCTCAACACGCCGCTGCCGCCGCTCGAGGCTTCAGGCACCAGCGGCATGAAAGCTGCATTCAACGGCGTGCCTAATCTTTCGGTGCTCGATGGCTGGTGGGTTGAAGGCTGCCTCGA